>JAOUBY010000139.1 GCA_029860045.1 Gammaproteobacteria bacterium
ATGGCATCACGCACCTCGATGAACTGTTCCGGCTGGGTGAGCACATCAAAGGAATCGTCATCGTTGCCCAGCACGTCATCGGCACCGGCTTCCAGTGCCGCTTCCATGAGCTTGTCTTCATCCGCGCCCTTCGGGTAACTCAGCACGCCGGCCTTGGTGAACTGGTAGGCGACCGAGCCATCGGTTCCCAGGTTGCCGCCGGCCTTGGTGAAGGCATGACGCACCTCGGCCACGGTGCGGTTGCGGTTGTCGGTCAGGCAATCCACCATGATCGCGACCCCGCTGGGGCCATAACCCTCGTAGCGCACCTCGTCGAAATTCTCGCCTTCCTGGGCACCGGAACCGCGCTTGACGGCACGCTCGATGGTGTCCTTGGTCATGTTGCCGGCCAGCGCCTTGTCGATCGCCATGCGCAGGCGCGGGTTGGATGCCGGGTCCGGGTCGCCCATGCGCGCCGCCACGGTGATCTCGCGGATCAGCTTGGTAAATAGCTTGCCACGCTTGGCATCCTGGGCCCCTTTACGGTGCTGGATATTGGCCCATTTACTGTGTCCCGCCATGTAGCTGTTACCTCGTCAAACGTAATGGGCGCATTCTAGCATCGCAGACAAGCGGCATCATCCTCGACGCTATCGCGCGCGCCAGGCTATTCGGCGCAGCCGTTGAACTGCTCAGGATTCGATAACGGGTGGCTTGTGCAGGTGGATACCCAGCTCGATCAACTGGCCGGTCGCCACGGAGGACGGCGCATTGGTCAGCGGACAGGCCGCAGTCTGGGTCTTCGGGAAGGCCATCACCTCGCGAATCGACTGGGCACCGGTCATCAGCATGACCAGCCGGTCGACACCAAAGGCGATACCGCCGTGTGGCGGGCAGCCGTACTTGAGTGCATCGAGCAGGAAGCCGAACTTGTCGCGCGCCTCTTCCTCGCCGATACCGAGCAGGCGCAAAACGGCCTCCTGCATGTCGGTGCGATGGATACGAATGGAACCGCCGCCCAGCTCGGTGCCGTTCAGCACCATGTCGTAGGCACGTGACAGGCTGGTCCCCGGGTTCTCGGAAAGCGCAGCCGGGTCATCGATGTTGGGTGCGGTAAACGGGTGATGCAGGGCCATCCAGCGACCGGATTTTTCATCGTGTTCAAACATCGGGAAGTCAACCACCCAGACCGGCTCCCATTCACCCTGCAACATGCCGCGGTCGATACCCAGCTTCACGCGCAGCGCGCCCAGCGATTCGTTGACGATGCGGGTCTTGTCGGCGCCGAAGAACACCACGTCGCCGTCCACGATACCGGTGCGCTCGACAATCGCCGTGATCACCTCATCGGGCAGGAATTTGAGGATCGGCGACTGCAGGCCGTCGCGACCGGCGGCCACGTCGTTGACCTTGATGTAGGCCAGGCCGCGGGCGCCGTATTTGCTGACATACTTGGTGTAGTCGTCGATCTCCTTGCGGCTGATCCCGCCACCGCCCGGCACGCGCAGTGCGGCGATGCGCCCGTCCGGATCATTCGCCGGCCCCGAGAACACCTTGAACTCCACCGCCTGCATGACATCACCGAGATCGACCAGTTCGAGCGGGATACGCAGGTCCGGGCGATCGGTGCCAAAGCGGCGCATGGACTCGGCATAGGTCATGCGCGGAAACGGGTCGGGTAATGCCACGTCCAGCACATCCCTGAACAGGTTGCGCACCATGGTCTCGGTAATACCCATGATGTCGTCTTCCTCCAGGAAGGAGGTCTCGATATCCAGCTGGGTGAACTCCGGCTGACGGTCGGCGCGCAGGTCTTCATCGCGGAAACAGCGCGCGATCTGGTAGTAGCGATCCACACCGCTCATCATCAACAACTGCTTGAACAGCTGCGGTGATTGCGGCAGGGCAAAGAATTCACCGGCATGCGTACGACTCGGCACCAGGTAATCGCGGGCGCCTTCCGGCGTGGAGCGCGTCAGTATCGGGGTCTCGACATCAATAAAACCCTGCTCGTCGAGGTAGCTGCGCATGGCGTGGGTGATGCGTGCGCGCAGGCGCAGCCTTTCCTGCATCTGTGGCCGGCGCAGGTCAATGTAGCGGTAGCGCAGGCGGGCTTCCTCGTTGACTTCCTCGTCGTCGAGCTGGAAGGGTGGCGTCTCCGCACTGTTCAGCACGGTCAGCTCGAGACCCAGCACTTCCACTTCACCGGTGGCCATGTCGGGGTTCTCGGTGCCCTCGGGACGGCGCCGCACGCGCCCGGTCACCTGCAGGACGTATTCATTGCGTACCCGCTCGGCCACCGCAAAAGTTTTCTCGGTATCCGGGTCGAACACCACCTGCGCGATGCCGTGGTGGTCACGCAGGTCCACAAAGATGACGCCGCCATGGTCACGTCGCCGGTGCACCCATCCACACAGGGTTACCTGCTGATCCAGGTGGGTTGCATTGAGTTCACCACAATAGAGACTGCGCATCTTATAGGTTCCGGTTATTCATTCGGGAAAACGGAAAATGGTACGGGGTTGCGCCGGACGGCGCAATATACGCCTGAAACGGCTTATTTTTTCTGTTTCGAGGCCATCCCGGACTTGCTGCCGCCAGCGGATGATTTATCGCTGTCCGACTTGCCGCCGCCCGGCTTATCGCCCTGGGCGACATTCTTCTTCTTGCCGGTCTTGAAGTCTGTCTCGTACC
>JAOUBY010000031.1 GCA_029860045.1 Gammaproteobacteria bacterium
GAAGCCTGTATCTAATCAGATCGTGGTCGACTGGGACTGGCCCGAGAACGAGACGGAGCCCTTCATTATCCCGTATGGTGAGCGGTCGTTCTCCATCGAGCGAACGTACCTGGACGATGAGCCCAGCGGTACTCCCCAGGATGAGCAAGTCATCATTGCGTACGATGCCGAAGTGTGGCCGAATCTGGACATAGGTCATATCTTAGGAAAGAGGGCGGGCGCGACTGTCACCGTGCGCAACGTCGCCCCTGTTATTGAATCACTCAGTATCACTGATTCTGCTGGTCTTGAGCTGGGCATTGATGTGCTGACTGCACCGACCGGTGGGCAGATACGCCTCGAAGCCCTGTTTACCGATCCGGGTATACCAGATACGCAGACCGCCACAATTAACTGGGGCGATGGCACAGTGGAGCCGAGCACATCCTTTGACCAGTTCTCTGATGCCAACGGAGGGTTTACAGGACGGGTGCAGCATAGCCATATCTATACCAATGCAGGCATCTATGACGTGGTTTTTGCCGTGGAAGACGATGACGGCGGGCAAAGCCTGAGTGCCAGGCAAATCGAAATAGTTGCGGCACGGGGTGGCGGCGGTGGCGGCCTTTGCAGCCTGGGGCCCACGACGGCCTCAGCCTGGCAGGCGGGGGACCTGTGGTTGTTGCTGGCGTTTATCACCAGTATGGGGCTGTGGCGGATGCACCGCAGGCAAGACGCTGTGACTTGATTCAGAGTTATTTCAGCGATTATTCAGGCGGCCTTCGGGCCGCTTTTTTATTTTCGAGGAACGGCAAGGTTTGCGGCTTTTGAGACCTTCCCAAGCTAACCCGGAAGGTCTTTTTCTGGCCGTTCTCAGAAGTACGGGTGGCCTGACGGGAACGTCCGGTTCTGCGGCAAAGTCGCCGTTCAGTGGATTTCCGTGAACGGCAACTATTGGCCGTTCTCGGAAGTACAACCTGTCCGACGTGAACGTCCTGTTCTGCGGCTTTCCAGACCTTCACGGGAAGCCAGGGAATGGCAAGTTTCCACCCCAACCCTGCCGTTTAGTTAATAAAAATATAAACAATCGCTTAATGGCAGGTATGCGGCCCAAACCGGACGTTCGCCGTAAGCTGTTGAATGTCTTAAATGTACTGAAAACGGACCTTTACGTCCTGGATATGGGACGGCAGCTTCCGATCCAAAGCAGTAATTTCCCTTAACTGACAGCAAGTCTTAAGCGTGCTTCTTACAGGGACTGGAGCAAACGGGCGGCCACAAATCCTCTGCAGCTATTCGATTGATCCTATTGATACAGATCATAGTGGCCACCCTGTTTACTTTTTAGGATATAGACAGTTATAGGGATATGTTGATCTGAACCTCCAGTATCTCGAAGCAATGCAGAAACACGGCTCACAATAACTAAAGGTGGCATTATGCAAGCCAATGTAATAAAAAAATTTACTGCATTACTTGTTCTGGCGCTTGCCGGAGCCGGGTTATTTTATCTTCCCAGCGCCAATGCCACAGAGCCTGAAATCTATTACGTTCCCGATGTTATCAATCAATTTGGAGCGTTATCCGTGCGTGCAGATGCGCTGGGCTTCAGCATCGGTATTTCGCCCGACCCCTCGGCCTCCAAGCACTATCAGGGTATCGTCCGATCACATGGTCGGGGCACGCCGTATTTTTTTGTTTCCCGCAGCGAAACCAGCGGCCCGTGTGAGGGCAGCCAGCCGGGCAACCTGCTGACCGTCCGCATGGCATCGCGGGACAGGCACGGTGAGCGCCTGCGTTCAAATCGTATCCGGAAGGACAAGGACACGGATGACACCCCGCCACCGGCGAGTGACGTAAACGTCGGCACGGTTACCTTTAACGGGACGAACGGGTGGCCACACTACGGGCATCCCGGCGGCATGGACCGGGTGGGTGACGTCCTGGTGGTGCCCCTCGAACGGCCCTGCGGTGGCCAGGAACCGGAAGGGAAGATCCTGTTTATCGACGTTTCCAATCCAGAAGCCTTTATCCCCGTTCCTGATCCGCCTTTTTGTCCACCTTTTTGCGGGAATCCTGACTCTTCTCTGATCCTGAGCGAGTTCGATAATGTTCCATTCACCCCCGGGTTGGTATCTGTGACACCACAGGCGAACGGCCGCTACCTCATGCTGATGACGGGAGGCAATAACGTTCGTTTGATGATCTATGAATCCATGCCAACAGAAGAGGACGGCAGCACGGATCTGCGTTCCCCCGACCTGGATTGGATAGAAAAGGACTTGTGGTTCCATGTGGAAGATGAAGTTGACCTGGGAACTACAGGGTTTTGTGACCTCGCGGTTGACCTAAGGCAGTTTTGCGGCTTTGACTGGCCCTCCTTCGGTGCCTTTGCCGGTTGTATTTTAGAGGGTAAATGTAACCATCCCCACCAGACCTTGCATTTCCTCCGCGAAGGTGGGATTGACGGCGACTTGTACCTCGTCGGCATTCGCAATCCTGGTGGTGGTGCCGGCACAGGCGCCCAGGATACCGATTTGATCGACCTGTACCGGGTTGAATGGGAAGGGACATCAGAGGAACCCGAGTTCAAGCTGCGCTGGGTGATGACCAGGCACCTGGTGGCCAAGCCCACCAAAGGCGGGACCGATCTCGCCAACTTTGCCGCGGCAAGCGCTATCTATGTCAGCCCGAGTGGGGAACTGCTCCTGTATGCAACGGAGCACGACAATGACGGCCCCAAGGATTCCAGAGGTGTGGGTACTGTCAAGGCCGGTGAGTGGCGCCATCACGACATGGTCCGCCGCGGTTCGCCCACCTATAACCCCACGCCCGTAACCGAAGATCCTTTTGAGGTTGACGAAGGCGCCGATATCACTTTGCAGGGCCAGGCCGACCCACCCATCACCAGGGCCTGGGTCGAACTTTATGAGGATGACGGTTTCACGAATGAGAGTATCGTCATCGACTACGAAGACTGGGGGCTGGACGACTTCGATGATTTCGGTGTATTCGGCTTCAGTGACGATGCCAGTTCCTGGCGCTGGTTTGCTCCGATCGGATGCACCATCCGTGTCAACGACGATGACTTTTCTGACGGGAATTTCCCCGGTAAGTTTACACGCACGCTGGAGGGTGTTGGCGAGGTCCGGGCAGCCCCTGACCTGTGGTTTGTCAGGAACGATGACGGGGCCAGTAATATGAATGACGAACTGACATCCGCTCAGTTTTTCGCTGACTGTGACACGTATTACCACACCCCCACTGATTATGAACTCAGCTGGGACCTTGATCGGGACGGATTTTTTGAGACGTTTGAAGAAACACCAGTCTACTCTGCTGCCGGACTGGACGGGCCTGATGTCATCATGCTCCCGATAAAAGCAACTCATCTCCCTGATGCGCTTTCCGGCACATCTGCAGCACAAATCAACGTAGTCAATGTTGCCCCTGTTATTGAATCACTCAGTATCACTGATTCCGCTGGTCGTGAACTGGGTGTGGACGTACTGACAGCACCAGCCGGCAGGCAAGTACGCCTCGAAGCCCTGTTTACCGATCCGGGGATACCGGATACGCAGACCGCCACAATTGACTGGGGCGATGGCACACTGGAGCCGAGCACATCCTTTGACCAGTTCTCTGATGCCAACGGAGGTGTTACAGGACGGGCACGTCACAGTCACATCTATACCAATGCAGGCATCTATGATGTGATTCTTGTAGTGGAAGACGATGACGGCGGACAAAACCAGAGTACCAGGCAAATCGAAATAGTTGCGGCAGGGGGAGGCGGTGGCGGTATAGGGTGCACAATTTCCAGAACCAGCGGCATCGATCCGCTTTTCCCGCTGGTGGTACTGTTTGCCTCTGCATCCCTGTTCAGAATTCGAAGACAGTATGCTCTGTCCAATGGGATTCGTAACGACTGATTCAGCCAGTAGCAGTCCGGATTCGACATAATATGTATGTCCGGATCTGCGGCATCTGAGACCTTCCCGCGAAAATCGGGAATGTCGCATTTTGGCCGGAATCGGACCTTCTTGGGGCAACTGGCTGAAGTTTAAGGTGAAGGGCAACTTCCGACCCAAAGTGGGCTTTCATACAGTTCCAGTTATCTTGCCAGTAACGTCAGTCAACGCCATTGTGAAATGATTGAAGTTTGTTTCTGTACTGGGTTGATTCTTGATCTATAGTTTAATGTGTTCGGTAGTCCTAACTAAAAGAGGGGGTAAGCCATGTCAGAACCTAAATCATCCTCACCGACAAATGAGGAAGTTACAACCGGGATAAGCAGGCGTGAGGTTTTGCTAGGGATGGGAGCTGTTGCAGCATCCGCCTATGCAGGAGTTGCGGCTTCCGCAATGCCAGGGCATGACCACAGTAAACACTCTGCGCAACTGCCTGATGTGCTAGCTGCGACCAACAACTGCCTTGATAAGGGCCAACGCTGCATAGCGCATTGTCTCGTGTCATTCCAGGAAGGTGATCTGGTGTTGGCAGACTGTGCAAGCAAGGTTCACGAGATGCAAGCCATATGCAGTGGATTTTCATACCTGGTGGCAGCAAATTCCGAGTATGCCAGGGCATATGCCAGTGTCTGTGAGAAAGTCTGCAAGGATTGCGAAGAGGAATGCAAGAAGCACGAGAAGCACATCGAATGTACCGCATGTGCCGAAGCCTGTGCAGAGCTGGTAGATCAAATCAAGCTCAGGCTTTCATAAATAACAACAGGCACTGATACAGTTCAAAACACGGGCCCCGCTTCGGCGGGGTTTTCACGTTTAGCGAATATCCGCTTTTGGCCGTTATCGGCCGCTCAAATGGAAATACTCAAGCTACTTCAAAGGGGAGGGGTGTTTGGAAGATTTCAACAAATGCACATCCCTGATGATTCAGAAATGCATGTGAAGTATAAAGACCAATGCCAGGGAAAGCGTTACTGATGCAAGCATCAGCAATTGCCTGGTGAAGATAAAAGTTTTTTGAGTCATAACGCCTGCGTCCTTGTCGCCAGTGATTACGGCAAGAAAGTAATAAACCCTTTTTCTTGTAGTGTTTATTTCCTTATTAACCAACCGCAACGATCAATATCTACTGCAGGTTCACCAGCAGCGATCAATCGGAAGCGCGCAAAAATAGAGACACCGACTGTTTTAGTCAAGTATTCATTTTGGGATGTAGGGGCTTACTTACTGGCTACTTTGAAAGGGAAGGGCGCTTCCTTTTTTGTGGGGAGGAACTGGTGTTACCAGCCGCTGAGCCCGCCTGGCACGCCGGCACTTTCCGTTATTTCGCCCACTCCAGCAGCCGGTTGTTGACCGGCATTTCGTGATCGGCCTTGAGGTGCAGCCCGTTGCATGCGGCCAGTTCAACCAGGTCCTCGAAGTTGCGAATGCCACTGGCCGGGTCGCGCTGCCTGAGCCAGTCATCGAAGCGCGCATTGCTCTCACTGGTATAGCTGTTGTCATAGTTGAATGGTCCGTACAGGCAGAACGCTGCGCCGGGTTCCAGCAAGCGACCGATTCCGTCGAACATGTGTTGTACGGCTGTCCAGCTCATGATGTGGGTGGTGTTGGCGCTGAACAGTCCGTCGTAAGTCTGTTGTGGCCATTGGCCGGCCATCACGTCCAGTTCCAGTGGTGGTAATACATTGCCGGGATTTGTGTCTGCTATCCAGGCACGGATGCTGGCATGACTGTCGATCATGTCGCTGGTTTGCCAGCTGAGATGGGGGAGGTGGCGGGCGAAATGCACCGCATGTTGACCGGTGCCGCTGCCGATTTCCAGCACACGCTGCGTGTCGGAAAATGCCTCGCGCAGGATGGCCAGGATCGGTTCCTTGTTCTGTTCGCAGGCTTCCGAATGTTGTTTCATGTCTTGACCTTGTAGCAGATCATGCAACATAACGCACCACTGGCCGGCTTCCTGCGAGGCCGGCCGGTGGTGTACGGTGCCCTGTTAGTTGACCGTGATCTTGCGTGCTTCCGGCTTTGCCTGCTTCGGAATTTCGATGTGCAGTACACCTTCACTGACGGTGGCGCTGATGTTCTCTGCATTTACCGTGTCCGGCAGGTTGAACTGGCGCATGAATGTGCCGTGTACACGCTCGCGGCGCTGAAAGCCCTCACGTTTTTCTTCGGTCTCGGCGTGGCGTTCACCCTTGAGGGTCAGCACACCGTCTTCCAGTGTGATTTCGACGTCCTTGCGCTCCACGCCGGGGATGTCGGCGGACAATATGAAGCGATCATCTTCCTCGCGAATGTCCACGGCCGGCATCCAGCCATGTTCCTGGTTGGCGGCACGCTGTCTCTGCGTGGTGTTGAAGAAACGATTGATTTCACTATTGAACTGATCAAACAGGTTGTTTGGTTCGTAACGTACTAAAGCCATGGTCTTGCCTCCTGAAAAGGGTTAGTCGTGATTGACTTAACTACTAGATAGGGGCGTTTGAATGGATTTCAAGGGGGGTGTGAAACGGCTGCCCCGTCTTTATTAATAGCCCAGTGCGCGCGCGCCCTGGTAAAAAATAAAACTGACGACCCAGGCCAGCGACAGTGACCAGGCCAGGCTGATGCCGGTAAATTTCCAGCTGCGTGATTCGGTGAACTGGGTCGCCAGCGTCGACAGGCACGGGGTATAGAGCAGTATGAACAGCATGAAGCTGATGGCCTGGGTGGTGTCCATCTGGGTGGTGAGGTAGCCATTCAATGCGGCACCTTCCAGGCCGGTCATGGCAACCATGGCGCCGATAACAATCTCCTTGGCGACAAAGCCGAACAGCAATATCACTGACATGGCGGCGCTGATGCCGATCGGATCCAGTACCGGTTTCATCCAGTCACCCATCAGGCTGGCCCAGGTGCCGGCGCCGCCCGGCGTGCTGCCTTCCGGGTAGTGGGTCAGGATCCACACCAGTACCACACCGGTGATGATGAAGGTGCTGGCGCGGCGCAGGAAGTGTGATATTTCGTGCCAGCCACGCAGCAACACCTGCTTCAGTACCGGCGTACGATAGGGGGGCAGTTCCAGCACGAACGGCTCGTCGCTCTTGAAGCGGCGGCCGAATAGCGTGGCGGTCAGGAACGCCGAGGCAAAGCTCGCCAGGTACATGAAGAACAGCACCAGCGGGGCCTGCTGTGCTGTGAACAGTGCGGTGGTGATAAACACAAACACCTGCAGGCGCGCCGAGCACAGCGAAAACGGGATGACCAGCATGCTCAGCCAGCGCAGTGCACGGCTGCGCATGACACGGGTTCCCATCAGCGCCGGGACGTTGCAACCAAAGCCCATCAGGATCATCACGAAGCCACGTCCATCCAGACCCATGCGTGCCATCAGCGAGTCGGTGAGAAAGGCCGCGCGTGCGAGATAGCCGCTGTCTTCGACGATCGCCATCAGGAAGAAGAACAGGATAATCACCGGCACGAAGGAGGCGACGGTACCGATGCCGTCATACAGGCCTTCGATCAGGAAGCCGTACAGGGCTGCCGGCAGCGTGGCGGCCAGCGGTTCCAGTGCCCAGCCCTTGAAATTGCCAAGCAGGTAGGCGACCACATCCTGTAATGGTCCACCCAGCGTGTAGACGGCCTGGAACACCAGGAACATCATGGCGAAAAACAGCGGCAGGCCGAGTACGGGATGCAGCAGTACGTGGTCAATGCGTTCGGTCATCTTGCGCACCAGCACGCTGGGTGCGGTAACGCAGCGTCCGATCAGTGCATCCGAGTGCTGCACGATTTCATCGTCGGCATGCAGGCAGTCACGCATTTCATCCAGTGGCCGGTGCTGAGCCTGGTTGACTCTCCCGGCAAGCGATTCACGCACTTCGTTGAAACCGGTGCCGTGCCGTGCGCTGAGCAAGTGCACAGGACAACCGAGGTCAGCGGACAGTGCGTCGGCATCGATGCGAATGCCGAGCTGGTCGGCCTCGTCGATCATGTTGATCAGGATGTGCGGCTGGACACCCAGTTTGCAGAATTGCAGCGCCAGCGGTAGCTGGTGGTCGAGCTGGGTGGCGTTCAGTATCACGCCGATCAGGTCGACGGGGTTGTTCTCCAGGAAGTTACGTACCACCTGTTCGTCTTCGGAGAATCCGTGCAGGTCATAGATGCCGGGCAGGTCGACTACCTCGACCGCCGTGCCGCCCAGCACGATGTGTGCGCTGAGCAGGTCTACGGTGACGCCGGGCCAGTTGCCGACGCGTGAGGAGGAACCGGTGAGCCGGTTGAAGAATGTCGATTTGCCCGTGTTGGGCATACCGACAATGGCGAGACGTTTCACTGCCCGCTGGAGATGGCGACGCGTGCGGCGTCCCTGCGACGCATGATCAGGTGAACACTGCCCACGCGGATCTGCATGGGACCAAGCCGCGGACTGCGGATGACCTCGGCCTCGCGACCGGTGCGCAGCCCCATCGATTGCAAGCGCTGCCGGGTGCCGTCCGGGGCATGGATACCCGTGATGAAGGCGCGTTCACCGATGCCAAGACAGGAAAGATTTATATTATTCAAGTGGTTACCTATGCCTTTTAACGATAATACAAGTGAGAATGGTTCTCATTATTACTCCGATTTGAATCTGGGTCAAGTAGAGTGTGCGCCGGCTTCCCCTGCCATGTGTTGATCTATGTCAGGTTTATCGGTACTGAATGCCCTGGCTGAGCGATGCAAGGCCAGCAGGGGTGGGCCTGGTCGTGCCACTCATGACCCTTTCCCCGTGTGCAGCCGTTGCTGTGTGACGCTGTGCTTTGCCGCCCTGACGGGTGACTGGCTGTTCCTAAAACCCAAAACGCCACCTTGCGGTGGCGTTTCGTGTTTGGTGGAGGCGGCGGGAATCGAACCCGCGTCCGCAAATCCTCTGCCATCGGCTCTACATGCTTATCCACGTCTATTAATTTAACTGGTTGCTACCCGACGGGCAGGGAAGACAATCAGCGATTCCGTAAAGTTTTAGCGAATCAGCCCCGGACGTGCTTCATCGCGATCTTGTGAGAGTCGACGCCTGAATGTCCCGAAGGACCCGGACGCACAAGCACGGCTCCGGTCAGACGGCACCCTACAGGGGTTTAAGCTGCGAGTGCGTAGTTGTCGTCGTTGGCAACTATAGTTTTTGCAGCTGGATTTACGAGGTTATCTGCGCCTCGGCATGCACCTCAGGTTTCGTAACCCACGTCGAAGCCAGGTCGCCCCCAAAGTAGTAACTAGGATAGCACAGCGGCCGGAAAGTTCCCTGCTTGAAATTTGTCTCAATGGCCCCAATTAGACTGTCAAGGGCTGGGATTATTCAGGAAACTCTGATTTAAAATATGTCTGTCATTGCGAGCGCAGCGTGGCAATCTGCCGAAGGCGTCCCGAGCTGGTGCGAGGGATCTCCATGAGATCACCACGGCTATTGCGCAGCCTCGTGACAAGGATTGCTTCGTCACTGTGTTCCTCGCAATGACGAATAAATCAGAGTTTCTCTATACTTACGCTTGGCTTTTCCGACATGTTTTGAGGTGACTGATCATGATGCGAATTTTTCTGTTCCTGGCAACCAATGCCGCGATCCTGGTGGTAGTCAGCGTGGTGTTCCAGTTGCTGGGGCTGGAAGGGATCCTGGCGGAGAACCAGGTGGACCTGAACCTGCAGGCGCTGCTGGTGATGTCCGCCGTGATCGGTTTCACCGGTTCATTCATCTCGCTGGCAATGTCCAAGTTCCTGGCCAAGCGCTCAATGGGCGTGAAGATTATTGAGCAACCCGCCGGGCGCACCGAGCAGTGGCTGGTCGACACGGTAAAGCGCCAGGCGCAGCAGGCGAACATCGGCATGCCGGAAGTGGGTATTTTCAACGCCCCGGAACCCAATGCCTTCGCCACCGGTATGAACAGGAACAAGGCGCTGGTCGCGGTCAGTACCGGCCTGTTGCAAAACATGGATGCCGGCGAGGTCGAGGCGGTACTGGCACACGAAATCACCCACGTCAGTAATGGCGACATGGTGACCATGGGCCTGATCCAGGGCGTGGTAAATACCTTCGTGATTTTCCTGTCACGCGTAATCGGCCACGTGGTGGACCGTGTGGTGTTCAAGACCGAGCGCGGTTACGGCCCGGCCTACTTTATTACCTCGATTGTTGCCCAGGTGTTCCTGTCCATTCTGGCTTCGACAATCGTGATGTGGTTCTCGCGCCGGCGTGAATTCCGTGCCGATGCCGGTGGAGCCACGCTGGCTGGCCGGCAGAAAATGATCGGTGCGCTGCAGGCCCTGCAGCGTGCACACAATCCGCATGACCTGCCCGGTGAGTTTGCCGCCTTTGGAATTGCCGGGGGGCTTGGGAGCGGATTAAAGAAACTGTTCATGACCCACCCGCCGCTGGAAGCGCGTATCGAGGCATTGCAGGCCGGAATGTAGGAGCGCCTTGCAGGCGTGATTGAATTCCGGCGCAACCCCAATCGCGCCTGCAAGGCGCTCCTACACCTTTCGGCCTTGCAGTACCGGTTCGTCCGGGAACAGATCCAGCAGGTCCGCGTGCGACAGGGCCTCGCCCTTTGCCTCGAAGCGCTCCCAGATCCTGTCCCAGCGCGCATCATCAAGGTAAAAGCCCGCGGGCAGGATGCACACCGGTTCGCGCCGGTGATCGGTAATTACGCGGGGTTCTTTAAGCTTTCCGGTCATGGTGTTATGTATTTTCCATGATGATTAAGGTGTCACCGACTTGTCAGTCGGGGATTCTCCTGCTAATTAATGACTGAACCTGCCCGAAGGTACTATTCGTGAGTTCTGTTCAGTCGTTTAAAGTGTATGTTCTGGAGTCGCTTGGCGCCAAACAAAAATCACAACAATGAGGCTTACGATGGAAAGTTACAGACAGCACCCATGGCGCGTTTTCCTGTTCATCTGCATGTTTTCGATGGCAGTCAGCCGGCCGCTGCAGGCTGATGCCGGTCCGGAGGCCATGTTGCAGGAGATGACCGACCAGGTGCTTGCGGAGATTCGCAAGGACCCCGGTCAGCTTGGTGACATTGCACAGGTGCGTGCGTTGGCAGATCGTTATGTATTGCCGCGCATCGATTTCGGCGCCGTCGCGCAGTGGGCACTGGGCAAGCACTGGCGCCGTGCCAACCCGCAGCAGCGTGCGCGCTTTGTGGCGCAATTCCGCGAATTATTACTGAACACCTACCTGCGTACGGTAAACAATTACCGGGAGAACGAGATCCACTTCATGCCGTCGCGCGCCTCATCGAGTCCGGACCGTTCCGTGGTCGCGGCCGAGGTCGAACAGCCGGGCGGGCCGCCGGTTCACCTCAATTTCCGTTTGCATAATCCGGGGGATGGTTGGCTGATCTACGATATATCGGTTGAGGGCGTCAGTCTGGTTGCTTCCCACCGCTCCGGTTTTTCACGCGAAATCAGGGAGCAGGGCCTGGATGGCCTGATTGCGCGCCTGGAAGCAATGAATGCGAACGGCGGCGGGGCAGGGGCCGGCAAGGTGCCGGATCAGCCGTCACCCTGAGTCATGTCCTCGTAGAGCATTTTGACAAACGTTTCGCTGTTGATAAAACCGCCGCCGTAGCGTTCGTCAAACTCCGCGGTCGGGCGACTTGCCTGAACATCCTCCAGCGTCGCTTTTCCCTTGATCTTTGCCGCGATACGGTTGCGCACGGTCTTGAGCATGTCTCGCCAAACAGCCAGTTCCTTGCTGTCGGTGATGGCGCCGTGTCCGGGGATGATCACTGTCTTGTCATTCGCCATGGACAGTACGGTGTCGATGGCCTGGATGTAGCCATCAATCGAACCGCCGCTGTTGGTGTCGATAAAGGGGTACATGCCGGAGAAACAGACATCGCCGGTATGGATCACGTTGGCCTGCCGGAACCAGACCACCGCGTCGCCGTCGGTGTGTGCGTGTTCGACATGGCGAACCAGGATGTCATTGTCGTTGAGGTGAAAGGTCAGCGAGTCACTGAATGAAATGACCGGGAGCCCCGGCTTTTGGGTTGCCGTGGCCTGCATGTTGAACATGGCAATGAAATTGTCCACCGACAATCGTTTGCGTACGTTGTCATGCGCGACGATCACACTGCCGGCGCCGCCCAGGTTCTCGTTGCCGCCAGTGTGGTCCGGGTGCCAGTGGGTATTCAGTACAAACCTGATCGGTTGGTCTGTGAGTGCCGCAATGGCGGCACGGATCTTACCGGTCAGTGGAGCAAACTGGTCATCGACCAGGAAAACGCCGTCGCTGCCGACCGATACGCCGAGGTTGCCGCCCTTGCCGGTGAGCATGTAAATACCGGGGCCGGCCCTGGTAGCAACAATCTCGATGTCCTTGTAGGTGTCTTCCGCAAGTGTGCTGCCGGTAAACATCAGCATAAGCAACAGTTGTGTTAAATAACAGACCGGTCTTTTCATGTTCGCCTCCCTGGGTTCTGTTTCTCAGCGCCCGCGCATCAGGCGCTGTTTTTCACGTTGCCAGTCGCGGTTCTTTTCGGTGGCGCGCTTGTCGTGGGCCTGTTTGCCGTGCGCAAGCGCGATCTCCAGCTTGGCCTTGCCTTTTTTCCAGTACAGCGCCAGCGGGACGAGTGTATATCCCTTGCGCTCGACGGCGCCAATCAACCGGTCGAGTTCACGTCGATGCAGCAACAGCTTGCGGGTGCGGGTGGGGTCCGGTGTGACATGTGTTGAGGCGCTCAAAAGCGGCGCGATGTGGAAGCCAAACAGCCAGGCCTCGTTGTTCTGGATGATGATGTAGCTGTCGGTCAGTTGCACGCGACCCTCGCGCAGACTCTTGACCTCCCAGCCCTGCAGCGCCAGTCCGGCCTCGAAGCGGTCCTCGATAAAATAGTCGTGACGTGCCTTCTTGTTGAGCGCGATGGTGCTCGAGGGGGTCTTGGTTTTCTGCTTTGCCATCGGTGCAGTATATCAAGCGGGACAGGGCGCATCTTACCGTGCTGCCGGCGGTTGTGATAGGCGTGCATTTCACGGACAATGCCCGTGCTGCCCAAACCCGTCGGTCAATGGAGAGCAACATGGCAACCAAGCGCGAACCCATACACGGCCAGTGGTCCGGCCGCCTGGCATTCATTCTGGCTGCAACCGGCTCCGCGGTCGGTCTTGGCAATATCTGGAAATTCCCCTACATCGCCGGCGAGAACGGTGGTGGCGCCTTTGTACTGATATACCTGCTGTGCATCGCGGTCATCGGTATTCCAATCATGATGGCCGAGGTGATGCTGGGCCGGCGTGGCCGGCGCAGTCCGATCAATACCATGCGCCACCTCGCGGGGGAGGAAAACGCCAGTCCGCACTGGCAGTGGCTGGGCTGGGCCGGTGTGCTTGCCGGTTTCCTGATCCTGTCCTACTACAGCGTGATTGCCGGCTGGGCGCTCGCCTATGTGTTTCGTGCCGGCAGCGGCCTGTTTACCGGGCTGACGGCCGACGGGGTGCAAAGCATCTTCAGTAACCTGGTCAGTGAGCCGGAACGTCTGCTCGCCTGGCATACGCTGTTCATGGTCATGACCATGATCGTGGTCGCGCGCGGTGTGCGCAGTGGCCTGGAGAAGGCCGTGCGCCTGTTGATGCCGGCGCTGTTCGTGTTGCTGGTGATCCTGGTTGGCTACGCCTGGAACAGCGGATCATTTGAGCAGGGGGTGGCATTCCTGTTTCAGCCTGACTTTAGCAAGATCACGGCCGACGGTGTGCTGATCGCCATGGGGCATGCCTTCTTCACGCTCAGTCTTGGCATGGGCGCGATCATGGTGTACGGCTCCTATCTACCCGACAGGATTTCGATTGCCAAGACCTCCATTGCTGTTTCGCTGATGGACACGCTGGTGGCGCTGATGGCGGGCATGGCTATTTTCCCGATCGTGTTTGCCAATGGACTGGAACCGGGGGCCGGCCCCGGCCTGATTTTCCAGACACTGCCGATCGCCTTTGGACACATGCCCTACGGCGCCTTTTTCGGCATGCTGTTTTTTGTTTTGCTGGTGTTCGCCGCCTGGTCGTCGGCAATCTCGCTGATCGAGCCCGCCGTTGCCTGGCTGGTCGAGAACCGGAGCATGACCCGGGTGAATGCGTCGGTGCTGGCCGGTATCGCGACCTGGTCGTTCGGTCTGTTGACGGTTTTTTCATTCAACATCTGGTCCGGGTTCAAGCCGCTTGCCGACAAGACCCTGTTCGATTTGCTCGATTACCTGACTGCCAATATCATGCTGCCGCTCGGTGGCCTGCTGATCGCGCTATTTGCGGCATGGAAAATGTCGCGCGAATCCAGCGTCGATGAACTGGCGATGGGTGAGCGGTTCTGGTATCCGTTGTGGCGAATACTGGTGCGCTATATCACGCCGATTGGCGTCACGATTGTATTTCTGCATGCCATCGGCATCATCTGAAGACATTTTGATTAATGCAGGTATCGGACTTGGAATCTATAACGCGCTCGGCACTCGTGCCCTACACGCAGCAGGAAATGTTTGCCCTGGTCAGTGATGTCGATACCTATCCGCGTTTTCTCCCCTGGTGCAGTGATGCGGAAACGATGTCGCGCGAGGATGACGAGGTGTGTGCGCGTATCGACTTTGCGGTGAGTGGCGTGTCAAAGTCGTTTACAACACGTAATCGCCATGTCGGTAATGAGGCCATCCTCATGCAGCTGGTGGAGGGACCGTTCAGCGAGCTGCAGGGCAGCTGGCGTTTTGAACCGCTCGGCGATGCCGGTTGCAAGATCTCCCTGAACCTGGAATATGATTTCTCAAGTAAAGTGGTCAGCATGGTGACCGGGCCGGTGTTCAGCCAGATTGCCAGCTCGCTGGTCGATGCCTTCCAGAAACGTGCGGCCGAGGTCTATGGCCAGCGCTGACAGCATTCCCGTGGAGGTCGCCTACGCACTACCGGGCCGACAGCTTATCCTCAAGCTGGACGTGGCGCCGGATGCCACGCTGGAACAGGCGATCCATGCCTCGGGCATGCTGGAGAAGTTCCCGGAGATAGACCTGGGTGTTAACAAGGTTGGCGTGTTCGGCAAACTGGCGAAGCTGGATGCCGCTCTGTATGCGGGTGATCGCGTGGAGATCTACCGTCCATTGATAGCCGATCCGAAGGAAGTCAGAAAGAAGCGCGCCGCACAGGGCAAGGTGATGAAGAAGGGCGCCGCGGCTGCAGGGGATGCCTGAGCCCGGTCGGCCGCCGGTCAGTTCAGACCGTCTTCGTCAATATTGCGAAAGGTAATCCAGTGCCAGAAACGGTTGAGCAGCCCCGGCGGCACTCGATCTTCCGGCGGTACCACCAGCGTAACCTGCTGCTTTGCCGGGGCAGCATCGTCTGCCGGTTGTTGCGGGCGCAGGGTGCCGCTGATGCGGGCCAGGGTGTCGTCCTCGAAAAACAGCGTCACATGCTCTTTGCTGACTTCTCCGCCGCCGGGTTGCATGAGATAGATGTAGTCCCAGCGATCCTGGTGAAACACGTCTGCAACCATCGGCGAGCCAATCACGAACTGCACCTGGCGGCGCGTCATGCCGGGTGTCAGCTGGTTGAGCGCGTCCTGGCTGATGACATTGCCCTGCTGCACGTCGATGCGGTGTACCAGGCGCCAGTCTGCAATTGAGCAGGCGGTAAGCCAAAGGACGGAAAAGCAGGTTATAATAAGAATGAGAGGCGTTTTCATTCAGGGGTATGCCGGTTCTCAAAAATGACCGGCAGGATGATACCCCAAGTTCATCATCAATGGCATCACTAAAGGGAGAACAGACATTGGAATCCAGTGAGTTACGCAAGGCTGGTCTGAAGGTCACCCTGCCCAGGATGAAGATCCTCGATATCCTGGAGGCCAGCAGCAGCCGCCACCACAGTGCGGAAGATGTCTACAAGGCGCTGCTGGAAGAGGGCGAGGATATCGGTCTTGCCACGGTTTACCGTGTGTTGACCCAGTTCGAGTCGGCCGGGATCGTCAAGCGCCATCACTTCGAGGGTGGTCACTCGGTATTCGAGCTCGACCAGGGCACGCACCACGACCACATCGTCTGTCTCAAGTGTGGCCGCGTGGACGAGTTCGTCGACGAGACGATTGAAAAACGCCAGCAGGCGATTGCCGGTGAGCTCGGTTACGAGATGACCGATCACTGTCTGTACATGTACGGTATCTGCAGTAACTGCAAGGACAAGTAAGCGCCCCGGCTCCTTGACGCAATTCGGCCGGGCGGGGTCAGGCCTGGCTCTTTTTGCGCCGCGCCGGTTTCCCGCTGGTGGCGCCCGCCAGTCCCAGCATTTCACGTGCGTGTTCGCGCGTCTGCCGGGTGATCTTCACGCCGCCCAGCATGCGCGCCAGTTCCTCGATACGCTCCTTCTCGTCCAGTACGCGGATGCGCGTGTGCGTGGTTTCGTCGCCCGACAGCTTGTTGACCTGCAGTTGCTGATGGGCCATGGCCGCTACCTGCGGCAGGTGGGTGACGCACAGTACCTGGCGGTCACCGGCCAGCGCGCGCAGTTTTGTTCCGACAATCTCGGCAACACCGCCACCGATACCACTGTCAACTTCATCGAAAATGAGTGTCGGGATGACGGCGCTGTCTGCCGAGATCACCTGGATGGACAGGCTGATGCGTGACAGTTCGCCGCCAGAGGCAACCTTGCCCAGCGGCTGCACCGGCTGTCCCTTGTTGGCGCTGACCATGAATTCGATATTGTCCATGCCGTACGGCCCGGGCCGGTCTTCCCTGCGCGGGCTGATGCTCACCTCGAATACCCCGCTGGCCATGCCAAGCGTCTGCATGGCCGCGGTAATCTCCTTGCCAAACGTCTTTGCAGTCTGTCGGCGTTTCGTGGTGAGTTTCTTCGCTGCCGTGCGGTAGTCCTGTTCCAGCTGGGCCAGCTGCTGTGCAAGTTTTTCGCGGTTGGCATCGGCGTTCTCGATGCTTTCCAGTTCGCCGCGCAGCTGTGTCTCTATGTCCGGTAATTCCAGCGCCTTGCACTGGTGCTTGCGTGCCAGGTCATGCAGGGTGCCGATGTGTTGTTCCAGCCATTGCAGGCGTTCGGGATCGATCTCCAGTCGCTCGGCATAGTGGCGTAATGCATCCACGCTTTCCTGCACCAGTACGGCAGCTTCACCCAGCAACCTTGCCGTGTCGTCCAGTTCACTGTCGTGCCGGGTCAGTTCGCCGATTTCGTCCAGTGTGCGGTTGACCAGGCTGGCGGCGGAATCACCTTCCTCGCTGTCGAGTCGTTCCAGCCCGCGCTGTGCAGCCTCCAGCAGGCGTCCCGCGTTGGCCTGACGGGTATGCTCTTCATCTATGGACGCGATGTCCTGCACGGACAGCCCGAGCGCTTCCAGCTCGTTCAGCTGGTAGCGCAACAGGTCGATGCGGGCATCCCGGTCGGTCTCGCTGCTGATCGTGCACTCCAGTGCCGCGTGTGCCTGCTGCCACTCCCGGTGCAGTGTCGTGACCTCGGCCAGTAATGCCGGGTAACCACCGAAATTATCCAGTAATTGCCGCTGTATCGCGCTGCGTAACAGTGACTGGTGTTCATGCTGGCCGTGGATATCAACCAGCTGCTCGCCCAGTTCGCGCAATGCCTGCATCTGCGCCGGCTGACCGTTGATGTAGCCGCGCGAACGGCCATCGCGGTTGATAATGCGCCGCAACTGGCATTCCCCGTCCAGGTCCATGTCGCGCTGTGCCAGCCATTTGCCGACACCTTCCCGTCCGCTGATATCAAAAGACGCGGAAATTTCAGCGCGCCCGGCGCCGTGGCGAATGACCTTGCCCTCGGCGCGATCGCCCAGCACCAGCCCGAGCGCATCGACAAGGATGGACTTGCCGGCGCCGGTCTCGCCGGTGAGTGCGGTCATGCCGCCGCCCAGCTCGACCTCGATCTCGTCGACAATGGCCAGGTTGCGGACGTGAATATGGTTCAGCATGTAGCAGGCGCCATCACGGTTGCTCGCTCCAGCGCAGCTTCTCCCGTAGCACGGTAAAGTAATCATGACCCGGCGGATGCAGCAGGCGCAGGGAGTGGTCATGTTTGCGTATGCGCACACGATCGCCGGCCTGCAGTGGCTGACTGACCTGGCCGTCGCAGGAAACACTGGCCTCGAGCGTGCCTTCATGCAGGATAATCTCGATCACGGCGTCGTCATCGATAACGATGGGCCGGTTGCTCAGCGTGTGCGGGCAGATCGGTACCAGCGCGATGGCATTCAGCCTGGGGGTCAGAATCGGTCCGCCGCCGGACAGGGCATAGGCAGTGGAGCCGGTCGGTGTTGCCACGATCAGGCCGTCAGAGCGGTTGGTATTCAGAAAGCGCCCGTCGATCCAGGTGTCCAGTTCGATCATGCGTGCAATATCGCGCTTGTGCACGATGACATCGTTCAGCGCGGTGCTCTCACTGAGAACCGCGTCACCACGGCTCATGGTCGCATGCAGCAGGGTGCGCTGCTCCTCGATGTATTCACCACCCAGGATGCAGTCCAGTTGCTGCGTCATGTCCTCCGGCGAGACATCGACCAGGAACCCCAGTCGGCCCAGGTTGACGCCCAGTACCGCCACGTCGGATTCTGCCAGGCTGCGGGCGGTATTCAGCAGGGTGCCATCGCCACCGACCACGATAGCGAGATCACACAGGCCGCCGAGCTCGGCCCGTTCCACCACGCGGTGACCGGTGTCCGGGAGCAGATGAGCGATTCCCGTGTCCAGCAGGATTTCGGCCTGGCGCTGCTGCAGGTACTGCGCCAGCGCCTGCAGGGTGAAGGCCACCTTGCGGTCGTTGGTCTTGCCGATAAGCCCTATGCGGGTGAAGTGAATGGTCATGAACTCTGTGAGTGCCTGTTATGGCAGCGAAACTACCATGACTTCGCGGGTGCGCCAACCGTTCCCGGTGTAGCGGGCGCCGGCGCCGGATACTGTTGGCACTCTATCCGCGGGAGTGCCAAATGTTTTATCATGTCAGCAGAGACCTCGACGCGATTCAACCGCATGACTGAGACACCTTCAGAACTTTCCGAACGAGCCCAGCAAATGCTGCGCGCCCTGATCGACCGCTATGTGCAGGACGGTCAGCCGGTGGGTTCGCGCACGCTGGCGCGCGATGCCGGTCTGACGCTGAGTCCGGCGACGATTCGCAATGTCCTGGCGGACCTCGAGGAACTCGGTTTCGTGGCCTCGCCGCATACCTCGGCAGGCCGTGTGCCCACGGTGCAGGGTTATCGGTTTTTCGTGGATACGCTGCTGACCGTCCAGCCACTGAACCGGCGTGCGGTGGAGCGGATGCGTGCCGAGCTGGATGTTGACCAGAGTCCGAAGGACCTGGTGGAGTCGGCGTCCGGCCTGCTGTCCGGTATCACGCACCTGGCCGGCGTGGTCACCCTGCCCAAGCATGAACACCCGCTGTTCAAACGCGTGGAGTTTTTGCCGCTGTCGGAGAATCGCGTGCTGGCCATCCTGGTGACCGGCAAGGACGAGGTGCAGAACCGCGTGCTGAGCACCGAGAAGGTGTGCAGCGCGGCTGACCTGCAGCAGGCCTCGAACTACCTCAACCACCTGTTTGCCGGTAAAGACCTAGCCGAGGTGCGCGCCGCCCTGCTGCACGAGATGCAGGAAACGCAAACCAGCATGAACGACATGATGCATACCGCGATGCAGATGGCCGAGCAGGTACTGGAAACCAATCGCGATGAAGATTTCATCATGGCCGGGCAGACCAACCTGATGGAGTTCCAGGAGCTGTGCGATATCGAAAGGCTGCGCAAGCTGTTTGACGCTTTCAACAGGAAGCGTGACATGCTGCACCTGCTTGACCAGTGTGTGCACGGCGAGGGCATCCAGATTTTTATTGGCCAGGAGTCCGGTTACAAGATGCTGGATGAGTGCAGTATGGTGACCGCGCCGTATAGCGTTGATGGCCAGATACTCGGGGTGCTCGGGGTGATCGGTCCCACCCGCATGGCCTACGACCGCGTCATCCCGATTGTTGATGCCACTGCGCGCCTGCTGGGTGCGGCCTTGAATACCAAGGAATAAACCCCATATCGATCGACAGCATCCAGTCGGCGGCAGCGCGCCTGCCGCCTTGATTGCAATGAATATCAGGAATGTGGAGCAAGTCTATGACAGATAAAGAAAATGAAGTCGATGAAGTTGCGGAAGAAGTGCCGGAGGCCGGTGCAGTAGAGGGTGAACACGACCACGCGGAACTCACCGCGTTGCTGGAGGATGCCCGCGGCAAGGCCGACGAGCACTGGGACCAGTGCATGCGCCTGCAGGCCGACATGGATAACCTGCGCAGGCGTACGGAGCGGGATCTTGCCAATGCACACAAGTTCGCACTTGAAAAAATCGCCAGCGAGTTGCTGGGGGTACGGGACAGCCTGGAAATGGGCCTGGCCGCGTTTGATACGGAAAACACCGACAAGCACAAGGAGGGCGTCGAACTGACCCTGCAGATGCTCACCAGCGTCATGGACAAGTTCGAGATCCGTGAAGTGAACCCGCAGGACGAGCCTTTCGACCCTGATTTCCACCAGGCGATGTCCACCCAGGAGCGTGACGACGTGGCGCCGAATACCGTCATCACGGTAGTGCAGAAAGGCTACCTGCTTAACGGGCGGTTGATCCGGCCGGCCATGGTGATTGTCTCGAAGGCACCGGTTGCTGGCTAAATGCACGTCGGGCCTTGATTTCAGGGAATACCGTCCCCAACTTAAGGGTAATAGCGAGTTAAAACCAATTTGATACATATCATGTAGTTACATGGAGATTAGAGAAAATGGGCAAGATTATCGGAATTGACCTGGGTACTACCAACTCCTGTGTCGCAGTGATGGATGGTGGTGAAGCGCGGGTTATCGAGAACAGCGAGGGCGATCGCACCACCCCGTCTATCGTCGGCTTCGCCGCTGAAAACGAGGTGCTGGTCGGTCAGGCAGCCAAGCGTCAGGCGGTGACCAATCCGACCAATACCCTGTTTGCCGTGAAGCGACTGATCGGTCGTCGCTTTGACGAAGACGTGGTGCAACGTGACATTGGCCTGGTGCCTTACAAGATCTCCAAGGCCGATAACGGTGATGCCTGGGTCGAGGCCCAGGGCAAGCGCATGGCGCCGCCGGAGGTGTCTGCACGCGTGCTGCAGAAAATGAAGAGCACCGCGGAAGACTATCTCGGTGAGGAAGTGACCGAGGCCGTGGTGACGGTGCCGGCCTACTTCAACGATTCCCAGCGCCAGGCAACCAAGGACGCCGGGCGTATTGCCGGCCTGGACGTCAAGCGCATTATCAACGAACCGACCGCCGCGGCACTGGCCTACGGCATGGACAAGAAACGCGGTGATTCCAAGATCGTGGTCTACGACCTCGGTGGCGGTACCTTCGACGTTTCCATTATCGAAATTGCCGATGTCGACGGCGAACACCAGTTTGAAGTGCTGTCCACCAACGGTGACACCTTCCTCGGCGGTGAAGACTTCGACAAGCGCCTGATCGACTACCTGGCAGATGAATTCCAGAAGGACCAGGGCATGGACCTGCGCGGTGATCCGCTTGCCATGCAGCGCCTCAAGGAGGGTGCGGAGAAGGCCAAGATCGAGCTGTCGTCCAGCCAGCAGACCGACGTCAATCTGCCGTATATCACGGCCGATGCCAGCGGCCCGAAACACCTGACCATGAAGCTGACCCGTGCCAAGCTGGAGTCGCTGGTCGAGGACCTGATCGATCGTACTACCGGACCATGCAAGATGGCGCTCAAGGATGCCGGCGTGTCCAGCGCTGACATCGACGACATTATCCTGGTCGGTGGCCAGACGCGTATGCCGAAGGTGCAGGAGACGGTCAAGAACTTCTTCGGCAAGGAGCCGCGCAAGGATGTGAACCCGGACGAGGCCGTGGCCGTTGGTGCCGCGATCCAGGGTGGCGTGCTGGGTGGCGAGGTCAAGGACGTACTGCTGCTCGACGTGACGCCGCTGTCACTGGGTATCGAGACGCTGGGCGGTGTCATGACCAAGCTGATCGAAAAGAACACCACCATCCCGACCAAGGCCAACCAGGTGTTTTCAACCGCCGACGATAACCAGTCCGCCGTGACCGTGCATGTACTGCAGGGTGAGCGTGATGTGGCCACGGCCAACAAGTCGCTGGGTCGTTTCGACCTGAGCGATATCCCGCCAGCCCCGCGCGGTGTGCCGCAGATCGAGGTGACTTTCGACATCGATGCCAACGGTATCCTGCATGTGTCTGCCAAGGACAAGGCGACCGGCAAGGAACAGTCGATCCAGATCAAGGCCTCCAGCGGCCTGTCGGATGAAGAGGTCGACCAGATGGTGAAGGATGCCGAGGCGCATGCCGAGGAGGACCGCAAGTTCCACGAGCTCATCGATGTGCGTAACCAGGCCGACGGCCTGATCCACGCCACCAACAAGTCGCTCAAGGACCTGGGCGACAAGGTCGAGGAAGCCGAGCAAAAGGAGATCGAGGCGGCCATCGAGGAATTGCAGGAGGTCATGAAGGGCGACGACAAGGAAGCCATCGAGGCGAAGACCCAGGCGCTGGGCGAGAAGTCCGGTAAGCTGGCCGAACGTGTCTACAAGGAACAGGCGGAGCAGGGTGCCGGCGCCGAGGCAGGCGCGGAAGCACAGGCCGATGCCGGTGAGGATGTTGTGGACGCCGAGTTTGAAGAAGTGAAGGATGCCGATAGCAAGTAACGGCACATCACGGTAGCGGCAGTCTCAAGGGTCCGGCACCGGCAGAAACCGGTGCCGGACTTTTATTGTAAACAGTGGTGGTAATACGCTCAGCAAGCAACAAAAGAGAACCGGAACGTAATGTCAAAACGTGATTACTATGAAGTGCTGGGCGCCTCAAAGAATGCCAGCGAGGCCGAACTGAAAAAGGCTTACCGGCGTGCTGCGCAGAAGTATCATCCTGATCGCAACCCTGATGACAAGGAAGCCGAGGATAAATTCAAGGAGTGCAAGGAGGCCTGGGAAGTCCTGAGTGACTCGCAGAAGCGCGCCGCCTATGACCAGTTCGGGCATGCCGGTGTGGATCCCTCCATGGGCGGTGGCGGCCACGGTCCGGGTGCGGCCGGTGCCGGCAATTTCAATGACATCTTCGGCGACGTGTTCGGCGACATCTTTGGCGGTGGGCGTGGCGGTGGTGGCCGCGGCGGTCAGCGTGTCTACCGCGGTTCCGACCTGCGCTACAACCTGGAGTTGTCGCTGGAAGACGCGGTTGCCGGTACCGAGGTGAAGATTCGCATACCGACGCAGGTCGCCTGTACCGATTGCGACGGCAGCGGCGCAAAGAAGGGCAGCGAACCGAAGACCTGTACCACCTGCGGTGGTCACGGCCAGGTGCGCATGCAGCAGGGATTTTTCTCGCTGCAGCAGACCTGTCCGCATTGTCAGGGCAGCGGCACCGTTATTTCCGATCCGTGTCATACCTGCCACGGCAAGGGCCGGGTGCAGGAGCGCAAGACCCTGTCGGTGAAAGTGCCGGCGGGTGTTGATACCGGCGACCGTATCCGGCTGGCCGGTGAGGGTGAGGCCGGCGAGAGCGGCGGGCCGCCCGGCGATCTGTACGTGCAGATCCAGGTCAAGCAGCACCCGATCTTCCAGCGTGAAGAAAGTAACCTGTATTGCGAGGTCCCGATCAGCTTTGTAACCGCTGCGCTTGGCGGTGAGCTGGAGGTCCCGACCTTGAACGGGCGCGTGAACCTGAAAATCCCGTCCGAGACCCAGTCCGGCAAGCTGTTTCGCATGCGTGGCAAGGGGGTCAAGCCGGTCCGCGGGGGTGCGGTCGGCGACCTGCTCTGTCGTGTTAATGTCGAGACACCGGTCAAGCTCACCCGCAAGCAGAAAGAGCTGCTGCAGGAATTCTCCAGTGAGATGGAGTCCGATGGCAGCCGCCACAGCCCGCAGGCCAGTTCCTGGGTGGACGGCGTGAAGAAGTTCTTCGACGGCCTGGGCGGGTAGTACTTCTATACGTAACCCGTCATTGCGAGGAACGCAGTGACGCGGCAATCTCTAAACAGTGGCAGGCGGTTTTTTCCCCCCTGTGTTCTCAGTGTTCCCTGTGGCAAGATGCAGGCTTGACCTGAAACTGGAATATCCGGATGACACGAATCGCAATTACCGGCGCCGCCGGGCGCATGGGCCGCAGTTTGATCCAGGCCGCTCAGCAGGCCGATGGCCTGGAAGTGACCGTGGCGCTGGAGCACCCGGACAGTTCCCTGCTGGGCAGTGACGCCGGCGAACTGGCGGGTATCGGCAGGCTGGGCGTTGTAGTCGGCGCGGATGTTCAGGCCGTGCTGGATGACTTCGACGTGCTGATCGACTTCACCCGCCCGGAACCGACGCTGGCCAACCTGGATGCCTGCCGCAGGGCAGGCCGACGCATGGTCATTGGCACTACCGGTTTCAATGAGAAACAAAAGGCGCAGATTGATTCCGTGGCGAACGACATTGCGGTTGTGATGGCGCCGAACATGAGCGTCGGGGTCAACCTGTGTCTGAAGCTGCTCGACATGGCGGCGCGGGTACTGGGCGACGATGTCGATATCGAGGTGATCGAGGCGCATCACCGGCACAAGGTGGATGCGCCGTCAGGAACCGCGTTGCGCATGGGTGAGGTGGTTGCCGATGCACTGGGGCGTGACCTGAAGGAGTGTGCCGTCTACGGCCGTGTCGGCGATACCGGCGAGCGGGCACGCAAGACAATCGGCTTCGAGACCATCCGTGCCGGTGATATTGTGGGTGACCATACGGTGTTGTTTGCCGGTGACGGCGAGCGCGTCGAGATTGCCCACAAGGCTTCCAGTCGTATGACCTTTGCCAGCGGTGCGGTACGCGCAGCCAGCTGGCTGATGGCACATGATGCCGGTCTGTTCGACATGCAGGATGTGCTCGGGCTGAAAGAATAGGCCGGGAGGCATCCCGGATAATACAAAGGCGCTGACTTCCTGTCGGCTGAATCGGGAATCCGGTTTTTATGAGTCTACCTACCCATTAGGAATAGCTTGCCGGCATAGACATGCCGGGCTGTCATCCAGTACAATTTGCGCCAGTTTATCGGGCAGTATTAATCAGCACACCAAAACGGGACGGCTCCACGGGAGCCCTCCCGTTTTCTACATGAGAAGCGGAGGTCTCCTTGAGGAAAGCGGCCCTGTTGGCGCTTGCAGACGGAAGTCTATTCCGTGGTGTTGCTATTGGTATAGAAGGACAGATAAGTGGTGAGGTGGTGTTCAATACCGCCATGACCGGTTATCAGGAAATTCTGACCGATCCCTCCTATGCAAAGCAGATCGTTACCCTGACCTACCCGCATATTGGCAATGTAGGCGCCAATGCCGGGGACGAAGAAGCGGCTGACATTCATTGTTCGGGCCTGGTGATCCGGGACCTGCCGCTGCTGGCAAGTAACTGGCGCAGCGAGTCCTCGCTGGAAGACTATCTGGTCAGCAAGCAGGTCATTGGCATCGCCAATATCGACACCCGCCGGCTGACCCGTATCCTGCGTGAGCAAGGCGCCCAGAATGGCTGCATCATGGC
>JAOUBY010000002.1 GCA_029860045.1 Gammaproteobacteria bacterium
ACCGGCAGCACCTTGCTGTTGCAGGGATGCCTCAACACCGGTCGCCGAAGCGATATCATCACGGATGTTTTCCCAGATAGACATTCAATCCAATACCCGTTGTTAATACCATCGCGCCTGCAAGGCGCTCCTACAGGCTTATCTGACTGTTGTAGGAGCGCCTTGCAGGCGCGATATCACAAGACGCGCAACAATTTCGCCGTGGTCATGCGTCCCAGACCCAGCTGTTCACAAACAGCCGAGACATCCTGCTTCACAACCTGGCGGCGTTGCACGTCACTCACGCCGGCCTGCATGTCCGGGTCCAGCGCAATGCCGGTCAGCTGCCGCGCCAGCAACGCGGCCTCCCTGTGTTCGGTTAGCAGGTTCTGCACACGTTTCGCGCCGCGCAGTTTCAGGTCAGCGACACGTTCCAGTTCATTGAAGATATTTTCCAGCGAGCCGAATTCCGCCAGCAATGCAGCCGCGGTCTTCGGCCCGATACCAGGGATACCGGGAATATTGTCAACCGTGTCCCCGGTCAGCGCCAGCCAGTCCGCCACCTGCCCGGCCTGCACCCCCAGCCAGTCAGGAACCTTCTCGTAGTGATGCCTGCGATTGCGTGCATAATCCCACTGCATGTCGCCCGGTACGAGCAACTGTGCAAGGTCCTTGTCCGCACTCAGGATCACCACCGAAAAATCATGCGCGCGCAGCTGCGTTGCCAGCGTACCGATCAGGTCATCGGCCTCGTAACGGTCACTGGAGAACGCCGCCAGGCCGAGTGATTCCACCAGCTTGCGACAGAACACGAACTGTCGTTTCAGTTCCTCTGGCGGAGTTTCGCGGTTCGCCTTGTAGGGCGGGTAGATATCGTTGCGGAATGAGCTGGTCAGGCTTTCATCGAACACCACGGCCAGGTGCTCGGGTTTAACCTCGTCAAGAAACCCGGCCAGGAATCCGGCAAAGCCGTGCAGCGCATTGATCAACTGGCCATCGGCATTTTCCAGTGTATCCGGAACGGAATACCAGGCGCGAAAGATGTAGATGCTGGCGTCGACCAGGTAGACGCGCCGCCGGCCCTCGCTCACGCCCGGGTCAGCCGGTCAGTGCCAGGCGCCCGTGTAGCGGGCTGCTGCGCGGAAAGTGTGCGCGCAGGAATTCCATCTGGTCTGCCAGTACCCGTCGACCCTGCAGGTAGATGTATTCGGCATGCGTCGGCGTGAACGGCACCGCCAGCAGCTGCATGCGGGCCTGCTCCGGCGTACGGCCGGCCTTGTGGTTGTTGCAGCGACGGCAGGCAGTGACGACGTTGTTCCAGGTGTCCTGTCCGCCCTGGATCACCGGCGTAACATGGTCGCGCGACAGGTCACGGACATGGAAGGTCTCGCCGCAGTAGAGACACAGACTGGAGTCACGCCGGAACAGTGCCGGGTTGTTGAGCGGTGGCACATAGGCATCGCGCAGCTTGAGCAGCTCGCGGTTACGACCACGCGTGGCGATAATGGAATTGACATCGATGATGCTGCGGCGGCCGGTCCTGGCACAGATCCCGCCATGCACGCGGTAGAGCAGCGTACCGCAGGTATAGGCCACCTGCTCCAGGTGATACAGCCGCACTGCATCCTGGTAGCCGATCCACTCCAGCGGCATACCGGATACATCCGTTCTCAGGACCTGATGACTGAAATCAACCATGCTGCTACCCGGGGAATGCCCGTCGCGGCACCCATCAGAGCAACGTCAGCTCCTGAATGCCCTTTCAAATTATGGTTATTTCGACCTTCAGGAAGACTATCATGTTCAATTATTACGCACCAGACAGGATTGCAGGATGCGGAACCTGCGCATGCTTGGTTTAACATCCTTTATGATTGCAGTAATATGCCTGCTCAAAATTATGCCTCCGGGGGCTTTCAAGCAACATGGCAGACAAACTGACATTCCGTCGCTACGCCGATGACGATGACACTTACGGGCGCTGGAGCGAGGATATCTTCAACGAAGATACATCCTACAAGTGCCCGACCTACGTGCACCGCACCCCGCCCTGCCAGGGCAGCTGCCCGTCAGGCGAGGATATCCGCGGCTGGCTGCAGATCGCGCGCGGCATTGAGAAACCGCCAACCGATACCCCCTGGCAGGAATATGCCTTCCGACGCTCCACCGATGCCAACCCGTTCCCGGCCATCATGGGTCGTGTCTGCCCGGCACCCTGCCAGGAAGGCTGTAACCGCAACGAGGTTGAGGATTTTGTCGGTATCAACTCGGTCGAGCAGTTCATCGGCGACCACGCCCTTGAGGCCGGACTGACATTTGACCGCCCGGCACAGGAAACCGGCAAAAAGGTCGCCATCATCGGTGGCGGCGTGGCCGGCGTGGCAGCCGCCTACCAGCTGCGCCGACTGGGTCATGGCGCCACGATCTTTGATGAACGGGCAGAACTGGGCGGCATGGCGCGCTACGGGATCCCGGGTTACCGCATGCCGCGCAATGTCATGGACGGCGAGATCAAGCGCATCCTCGACATGGGCGTGGATACGCACATGAATACCCGTGCTGGCCGCGACATCAGCTTTGAACAACTGGAAAAAGACTACGACGCCATCCTGCTCGCCATCGGCGCCCAGCAGGGCCGCACCCTGAACATCCCGGGCGGCGATGCACCGAACTGCGTCAGCGGCGTGGCCTTCCTGTCGGCCTTCAATGAAGAGCGCATGCACTTCACCGCCAACAGGGTAGTGGTAATCGGTGGCGGTGATACCGCCATGGACGTGGTCTCGGTGGCGCGCCGCATCGGCCATATCAAGACCCCCCACGAGAACGACCGCCCGGAGGCCGTGATTCATAACCACACGGCGCATGATGTTGCCGCCACGGCGAGCCGTGAAGGCTCCGTGGTCACACTGATCTACCGCCGTCCGATCGAGAATATGCCGGCCGCGGAACACGAAAGGATTACCGCCAAAAAAGAAGGTATCGAGCTGCGCGGCAGCCTGGCACCGGTCTCGCTGGTCATCGGCGAGGATGGGCGCGCCACGGCCCTGCGCGTTATCGAGGTCGACTGGACCGATGGCAAAATGACTGAAAAGGCCGGCTCCGAATTCGATATCGAGTGCGACCTGGTCGTGCCTGCCGTGGGTCAGTCCGGCGATCTCACCGGCCTGGAGCAATTCGACAACGGCCGCGGCCTGGTCGACTCCGACCAGTTCTACCAGGTACCGGGCAAACCGGGCTACTTTGCCTGTGGCGATATTGTGCGCCCGCACCTGCTGACCACCGCCATCGGCCAGGCCGCCGTGGCTGTCGATACAATCGACCGCCACCTGCGCGAGGAAGAAACGACACGCCGCCCGAAGGTCGACGTGAATCACTTCAACCTGCTGGAAAAGCTGCGCGAAACCGAGCTGGAGCCAGCGGACTATGGCCACACCACCGAATGGGGAACCGACGCCGCGGAATACGCCGTACACAATTACGAGGACCGCTCGCAACAGGAAATCATCTCGCACGAACTGCTCTACCTGGGTCATTTCCCCTATACCGCTCGCAACCAGCGCGAAGAAACCGGCGTGGGTGCAGACGAGGTGCTGGGGCACTTCGAGGAACGCTTCCGCGGCCTGGACGAGGAACAGGTACGTGCCGAGGCCGAACGCTGCATGAGTTGCGGCATGTGTTTTGAGTGCGACAATTGCGTCATCTATTGTCCGCAGGACGCCGTTTTGCGCACGCCCAAGGACGAGGCCACCATGGGGCGTTACGTGTACACCGACTATGACCGCTGTATCGGCTGCCACATCTGCGCCGAGGTGTGCCCGACCGGTTACATCAACATGGGCATTGGTGCCTGACGGGAAAAACGATCGCGGATGAGATCCGCTCCTCCAGGTCTTTCCGATTGTTGTAGGAGCGCCTTGCAGGCGCGAGCGAATTGGCAGCGAATCGCGCCTGCAAGGCGCTCCTACGTGAATATGTGAACCGCACCCCTGTTTTTACCCATTAAGATAAGCTAATATTCACCCGTGCAGTTATTGGACGGACCGCTCAGGTTCAGCTAATTAACTGATTCTTAAAGAACTACATGTAACTTGCCCCGGGCTAGCAGCACGACAAGTCGCATCGGAGATCGTTATGCCGATACGTATTGCCGTGCCTCACGAAACCACGCCCGGTGAACGCCGGGTTGCACTGGTTCCCGCCGTCGCAGAACAACTCGCCAACCAGGGCCTGCAGATCAGCATCGAGGCCGGTGCCGGCTGTGCCGCCTACTACCGTGACCGGGATTATGGCACGGCCGAGATCGTTGAAGACCGCGCCACCCTGCTGCGCGAGGCAGACATCGTCCTGACGGTGAACCCGCTGACACCCGAAGACGTGGCCCTGTTGCGCGAGGGCGCCACGGTCATCGGCTTCCTCCATCCGCACGAATTTGAAGACCGCATTTGCGCCCTGCGTGACCGCAATATCACCGGCTTTGCCATGGAACTGGTACCGCGCCTGTCACGCGCACAGAACATGGATGCACTGTCCTCCCAGGCCTCGATCGGCGGCTACAAGGCGGCGCTGATGGCTGCCAACCGCACCGCCCGCTTTTTCCCCATGCTGACCACCGCCGCCGGCACCATCCGACCGGCCAAGGTGCTGGTCATCGGGGTCGGCGTGGCCGGCCTGCAGGCGATCGCCACGGCGCGGCGCCTGGGCGCCATTGTCGAGGCCTATGACGTGCGCCCGGAAACCCGCGAACAGGTTGAGTCACTCGGCGCCAGGTTCGTCGACGTCAACGTCAATGCCATCGGCGAAGGTGGCTATGCACGCGAACTGTCCGACGAGGAAAAACGGCAGGAGGTAGAGATCCTCGCCCGCCACGTGGCAGACGCCGATGCGATTATCTCCACGGCCGGTGTCCCCGGCCGGCCGGCTCCGAAGATCATCACTACCGCCATGGTCGAACAGATGAAACCCGGCTCCGTCATCATTGACCTGGCCGCCTACAGCGGCGGTAACTGCGAACTGACTCTCCCCGGCGAGTCCTTCGGCCACGAACTGGTCATGATCTACGGCCCGCTGAATGTTCCGGCCATGATGCCGGTGCATGCCAGCGAGATGTACGCAAAGAACCTGTTCAACTTCCTTCCCCTGATCGTACGCGACGGAGAGATCAACCCGGACTGGGAAGACGAGATCGTCGCAGGCAGTCTGTTGACGCGCGCAGGCAAGATCCAGCATGGACTTACCTGCGAGCGCGTAGAAGGTTCCGAAGGAGGCCAGTCATGATTGCAGGAATGACAGCGTTGTATATCTTCATGCTCTCGGCCTTTACCGGTTACGAGATCATCAGCCGTGTCCCGGTCATCCTGCATACCCCGCTGATGTCCGGCTCCAATTTCGTGCACGGCATCGTACTGGTCGGCGCCATGGTTGCGATGGGCCACGCACACACCCCGCTGGAACAATTCATCGGCTTTGTCGGCGTGATGCTGGCGGCCGGTAACGCGGTCGGCGGCTACGTGGTCACGGATCGCATGCTGGAGATGTTCAGAAGCAGCAAGAAGGGAGGCAACTGATGGATAACGTCATTCAGATCAGTTACTTCGTCTCGGCCGTGCTGTTCATCCTCGGCCTCAAGCGCATGAGCTCGCCAGTCACGGCACGCGGCGGCATCGTCTGGGCCGGTGCCGGCATGCTGGTCGCCACGCTGATTACCTTCTTCTACCCGGGCATGGAAAACTACCTGCTGATGACGGTGGCCATTGCCATTGGTGGTGGACTGGCATTCTGGTCCGGCAAGCGGGTCGCCATGACCGACATGCCGCAGATGATCGCCCTGTACAACGGCATGGGCGGTGGTGCAGCCGGTGCCATTGCGGCAGTGGAGCTGCTCAGGGGCGATTTTCCGTCCATGACCTTCATGACGCTGGCCGTCGCCGGCGCGCTGATCGGCTCGGTCTCGTTTTCCGGTTCGCTGGTCGCCTTCGCCAAGCTGCAGGGCTGGCTGCGCCGCCCACTGCGCTTCCCGGGGCAGCAGTTCTTCAACCTCGGCCTGCTGCTGGCCGCCATCTGCCTGGGTGGCTGGCTGGTCATGCAGGGCAACACCCCGGGCGGGCTGATCCTGCTGTTCTTCGCCCTGGCACTGGCCTACGGCATGATGATGGCGCTGCCGATCGGTGGTGCCGACATGCCGGTGATCATCTCCCTGTTCAATGCGTTGACCGGGCTGGCCGTCGCCTTCGAGGGCTTCGTGCTCAACAACGCGGCCATGATCATTGCCGGTACCGTGGTGGGTTCGGCCGGCACGCTGCTGACCCAGTTGATGGCGAAAGCCATGAATCGCTCTATCAGCAGCGTCCTGTTCAGTGCCTTTGGCAGCAGCGAGGAAAGTGTGGCGGGAGACGTCACCGGCAGCATGAAGCCGATCGATGCCGCCGATGTGGGCATCATGATGGCCTACGCCGAGCGCGTGGTCATCATCCCGGGTTACGGCATGGCCGTGGCGCAGGCCCAGCACAAGGTCCACGAACTGGCCGAGTTGCTGCAAAAGCGCGGCGTAAACGTGAAGTTCGCCATCCACCCGGTGGCCGGCCGCATGCCGGGACACATGAACGTGTTGCTGGCCGAGGCCAACGTGTCCTATGACCTGCTCTACGACCTCGATGAGATCAACCCGGCATTCCCGCAAACCGATGTCGCGCTGGTCATCGGCGCCAACGACGTGGTCAACCCGCTGGCACGCACCAATCCGGACAGCCCGATTTACGGTATGCCAATCCTGAACGCCGACCAGTCCAAAAATGTCATCGTTATCAAGCGCGGACAGGGCAAGGGCTTTTCCGGCGTCGAAAACGCCCTGTTCTACGCCGACAACACACGCATGCTGTACGGTGACGGGCAGGCCATGGTTGGCGAACTGATCCAGGCCATCAAGGAACTCTAGCGGCACGGCCAGCGCCCGGCTTTTCCTCCCCTGCACCCAATGCTGCGGTGCTATGATGTCTGCCTGCCGCAGGGTCGGTGTTTTGCCCGTACGAATCTGAACCAAAATGGTGCAAACCGGCCTGTCCGGGCAGGCAGTTTTGCGGACTTACAGACGGGTGAGCACGGCTCGATACGCATGTGCTTATACACAGCTCGCAACAGCACAGGCAGACATCGACCTGGTTTACTTGCCGGCTATATTAGAAACTTATAATTAACTTTAAGTTATTGTTTTTATTAGCCTTCCATTTGTGGATAAAAATACACCAATTTAACGTTAACACTGGAAATATAAGGTTTTGAGTTGCTTTACCCCAATTAGTCCACAGAGTTATCCACAGCTTTTGTGGATAACAAGCGCCCCCTAATCGGATGAAGGGCTTAGCTCAAAATGGTAAGAATTTCTCTCAACCAGTGACGCTAAAGTTGGACACATTGCGCAGGAAAAATCCGGCGACTGAATGATGAATCATCCGCTCCTGCGCATCGCCGTTCCGACCCCGCTGTACCGCAGTTTCGATTACCTGCCGCCACACAATGTTGAGCCGTCCAAATTGCATGCCGGACAACGCGTAAGCGTACCGTTTGGCCGTCGCACCACGGTCGGCGTGTTACTGGAAGTCGTCACCCACACTGACATTGCTCCGCAAAAACTGAAGCGCGCACTCAAGCTGCTGGATGACACACCGGTACTGAATAACGACATCCTTGCCATGGTGCAATGGGCAAGCCGTTACTACCATCACCCGATTGGCGAGGCACTGGCCACGGCGCTGCCGGTGTTGTTACGCCAGGGCCACCCACCCACGGTAACCGACACCACGGCCGTGCGGTTGACCGCAACAGGGCAGGCGGTCGATCCCGCCACGCTGGCACGTGCGCCACGCCAGGCGGCCGTGCTGGCCGCCCTGCACTCGCAACCGGAGGGCGTCGAACGCAGCGCACTGGACGCACCGGCCGCGGTATTGCGTGCCCTTTCCGACAAGGGCTGGATAGAAATCTTTACCCGCCAGGTGCGCCCACAGCCCGGCAATGCAGAGAGCGGTACGGCGCATGACCTGAACCCGGCACAACATAAGGCCGTTGATGTCCTGCTCGCCGGACTGGGCGCGTTTCACCCCTACCTGCTGGAAGGTGTCACCGGCAGCGGCAAGACCGAGGTCTACCTGCGGCTGATCGAACAGGTACTGGCACGCGGACAACAGACGCTGGTACTGGTACCGGAAATCGGACTGACGCCACAGCTGGTGACGCGCTTCCAGCAGCGCTTCCCGGTGCCGCTGGCGGTACTGCACTCCGGGCTGAACGACCGCGAACGGCTGGCCGCCTGGCAGCAGGCGCGCAGCGGGGACGCCCCGATTGTCATCGGGACCCGCTCGGCCATCTTCACGCCGCTGGCACGCCCCGGCCTGCTGATCGTCGACGAGGAGCACGACGCCTCACTCAAGCAACAGGATGGCTTCCGCTATTCAGCGCGCGATCTCGCCGTGTGGCGTGCCCGGCAGCTGGACCTGCCCGTGGTACTGGGCTCGGCCACCCCCTCGCTGGAAACCCTCTACAACGTTGAACAACAACGATATCAACGCCTTGAGCTGCCGGAACGCACCGGGGTCGCACAATTACCGAGTTACCGGCTGATCGATGTGCGCCACCAGAAACTGGAACACGGCCTGTCCGCGGCGCTGCTGTCAGGCATTGAGCGGCACCTCGCGGCCGACGGCCAGGTACTGCTGTTCCTGAACCGGCGCGGCTATGCGCCCACACTGATGTGCTACGGCTGTGACTGGGTCGCGGAGTGCCACCGCTGTGATGCACGCATGACCTGGCACCACAGCGACGGCCGCCTGCATTGCCACCACTGCGGCAGCCAGCGCCCGGTCGATCAAACCTGCCCCGCATGCCAGGGCAGCGACCTGCATCCACAGGGCCAGGGCACCGAACGCGTGGAGCAGGCCCTGGCCGAACACTTCCCTGACGTCGAGCGACTGCGTATCGACCGCGATACCACGCGCCGCAAGGGGGCGCTCGGCCAGCTACTGGAGCGTGCCCGCCAGGGCCGGCACCAGATCCTGCTCGGCACCCAGATGCTGGCCAAGGGGCACCACTTTCCCAATGTCACCCTGGTCGGCATCCTCGACGCCGATCACGGCCTGTTCAGCACTGACTTCCGGGCCAGCGAGCGCATGGCGCAGCTGATCGTACAGGTGGCCGGCCGGGCCGGCCGCGACGACCGCCCGGGACAGGTGCTCATCCAGACTGCCCACCCGGAACACCCGTTACTGCAATTGCTGGTCACGCACGGTTACCGCGCCTTTGCCGAGGCGGCCCTGGACGAACGCAAGGCCGCACGCCTGCCGCCGACCACCAATCTTGCGCTGCTGCGCGCCGAGGCCACCGACGCCGGCGCGCCGGTTCGCTTCCTGGAAGGCATACAGGAACGCATTGGCAGCGGCCATGCCGTCGAGGCATGGGGGCCGATACCGGCCAGCATGGAACGACGTGCCGGGCGTTACCGTGCCCAGTTGCTGCTGCAGTCAGACCAGCGCGGTGAACTGCAGCAGCTGCTCGGGCAACTGGTACGGCAGCTGGAACAAAGCCCGGACACCCGCAAGGTGCGCTGGTCCGTGGACGTGGACCCGGCGGACACCTTCTAGAGCCCATCCCCCGATCCCCTGTGAACCGCGCAGGATTATGGAACAGCTTCTGGTTGCATGAAGCCGGGCGTGCAGGATAATAGCCGGTTCATTTGCAGCCGAATGTTATCGCGCCTGCAAGGCGCTCCTACAGGCTGTCTATTTGGTGCAGGAGCGCTCCGCGAGCGCGATGGTTTCACTGAAAAGATCGCGGATGAGATCCGCTCCTACAGGTGTTTCTATTATTGTAGGAGCGCATCTAATGCGCGAAGATTTATTGTGCGGATAAAATCCGCTCCTACAGGTCTTGAATACGTGAAAGAACGCATTGCAAAAATAGTCGCCGACGCCGTTACCCGCCTCAAGGCCGACGGCACGCTGCCTGCGGATGCGCAACCGGCCATCATTGTCGAGCGCACGCGCGACCGTGCGCACGGTGACTTTGCCTGCAACATCGCCATGATGCTGGCGAAACAGGCGCAATCGAAACCCCGCGAGCTGGCAGAAAAGATCGTCGCCGCCCTCGATACCGGCACACAGGTCGCGCGTGTCGAGATCGCCGGTCCCGGTTTTATCAATTTCTTCCTCGGACCAGCGGCCTGGCACAGCGTCATCGGCGAGGTACTGACACAGGGTGAAGTCTTCGGCCGCAGCACACTCGGCGCCGGCAAGCGCGTGCAGGTCGAATTCGTCTCCGCCAACCCGACCGGGCCACTGCACGTCGGTCACGGTCGTGGCGCCGCCTACGGTGCTGCCGTTGCCGATCTGCTGGAAGCTGTCGGCTATGAGGTGCACCGCGAGTACTACGTCAACGATGCCGGCCGGCAAATGGATATCCTCGCCACCTCCGTCTGGCTGCGCTACCTGGAGTTGGGGGGCACAGAATTTGATTTCCCCTCGAACGGCTACCAGGGCGACTACGTGCAGGATATTGCCGCCACCCTGCGACGCGAACACGGCGACAGCTACCAACACAGTGCCGAAGAGCTATTCACCGGCATCCCGGCCGATGCGCCGGCCGGTGACAAGGAGCTGCACATCGACGCGCTGATTGAGCGCAGCCGGCAACTGCTCGGTGACAACCGCTACCGTTACGTCTTCGAACTCGGCCTGAATACCATTCTCGACGATATCCGCGATGACCTCGGACTGTTCGGCGTCAATTACCAGGAGTGGTACTCGGAACGCAGCCTGGTAGAAAGCGGCGCGGTCAACAAGACCATTGAACGCCTGCGTCATTCGGAACACGTCTATGAAAAGGGTGGTGCGCTGTGGTTCCGCTCCACCGACTACGGCGACGAGAAGGACCGTGTACTGGTACGCGACAACGGCCAGAGCACCTATTTCGCATCCGACATCGCCTACCACATGGACAAACTGGAACGCGGCTTCGAGCGCGTCATCGATATCTGGGGCGCAGACCACCATGGTTACGTGCCACGCGTAAAGGCAGCACTTGAGGCGCTAGGCGATGATCCCGGCCGACTCGACGTACTGCTGGTGCAGTTTGCCGTACTCTATCGCGGCGGCGAAAAAGTACAGATGTCGACCCGTTCCGGCGAGTTCGTTACCCTGCGCCAGTTGCGCAAGGAAGTCGGCAGTGACGCGGCACGCTTTTTCTACGTCATGCGCAAATGCGAACAACACATGGACTTCGACCTGGACCTTGCCAAGTCGCAGTCCAACGATAACCCGGTGTATTACATCCAGTATGCACACGCACGCGTGCGCAGCGTATTCCGCCAGCTGGCTGAAAAGGACCTGGTCTGGAACCGCGAGGCCGGCATCAACGGACTGGACACGCTTACCGAGGCGCACGAGGATGCCCTGCTGGTCAAGCTGTCACGCTACCCGGAAATACTGGAGAGTGCGGCGACCAATCACGAACCGCACCAGCTGACGCACTACCTGCGTGAACTGGCCAACGATTTCCACACCTACTACAATGCGCACACCTTCATCGTCGACGATGCGACACTGCGCGATGCGCGCCTGGCCCTGATCGAGGCTACGCGGCAGGTGCTGTCCAACGGACTGCATCTGCTGGGCGTGTCTGCACCGGACACCATGTAACACCACTGGAATCCTATGCCACGCGATTACAAACACCGCACACAACGACGGCGCCGCGGCAAAAGCTCCGGGACCTCGCCCTGGCTGGGTGTGATCGCCGGCCTGCTGGTCGGCCTGTTGGTCGCCTTCCTGGTATTCATCAAGATGCAGGCCGCGCCTGTGCAACAGGTATTCGTCAAGGAAACCCTGCCCACAAAAGATGCATCCGTGGTTGAGGATGTGCGCGATGTGCGCAAGGACACAAAGGAAGCAATTCCGAGCCCGCCGAAACCACGTTTTGATTTCTACACCCTGCTACCGGAGATGGAAGTGGTGGTACCTGAGCAGGAAATCACCGGCAAACCCGAACAGGGTGTCAAACAGGTGGAGCAACCCGGCACCTATTACCTGCAGGTCGGTTCATTCCGTAACGGCGATCAGGCTGACCGCTTCAAGGCTGAGCTGGCCCTGCTGGGACTGGAAACCAGCATCCAGAAAGTGACCATCGATAACCAGAACACCTGGAACCGCGTACGCGTGGGGCCGTTCGATGACCTCGACAACCTGAACCGGGCACGCCAATTGCTCAGCCAGCGTGACATTGAAAGCACGCTGGTGAAGATCAGGAATTGATATATCGCGCCTGCAAGGCGCTCCTACAGATGTATCTATTGATGTAGGAGCGCCTTGCAGGCGCGATGGTTTTTTCTAAGAAATCGCGGATGAGATCCGCTCCTATACGTCTTTCTTTTTCAGCAAGTCTGCCAGACCGGCCAGGCCCTTGTGAGATGCCTGCTGCCCGTCACTGTCCCCGCTGTCTGTCGCAGCAATGGAAGGATCATCAAGGTAGCGTGCATGCTCGTTGTCATGGCAATACAGGCACAGTAGCTCCCAGTTACTGCCATCAGCGGGATTATTGTCGTGATTATGGTCGCGGTGATGCACAGTCAATTCTTGCAGGTTGGCACGCGTGAACTCGCGCGAGCAGCGTCCGCATATCCAGGGATACAATTTAAGCGCCTGCTCACGATAACCCTGTTCACGCTGTGCGCGGCCCTGCTGTGCGGCGGCCACCACGGCATCGAGGCGGCTGCCAGTGCCTGTTTTCTTTTCCGGCATATCGTTAACCTGGATAAATCATGCGCATGGTCATCTCACTCACGCAGTTTGACCACCAACTCTCTGCCACCATACTGATGCACTGAATCGTGCGCCCGGATCACCACCTCGGTTATGTCGCCGGGGACTTTCACATTGCCAAGTGAGCGGGTAAAGGGCTGTTCATTCTCGTGCGGATGGGCCAGTTCACGCACCCCGAGCACATTGCCGCTGGTATCGAGAATCTCCCAGCGGTTGGCATAATGCTCCCAGCCCTCGTCATCATGCCGCACCGACACAGAAAAGCTGCAGACCGACTCAGCGTTACAGTTTACATTTGCAGCCAGCACGTCCGCCTCACCGGCACAGACAAACTGACATTGAATGAGCAACAATCCAGACAGGCACGCGCGTTTCACTATAAGCTCCTTATCGATGGCAATCGCAACACACATGCGTTGACGGACTTGCCCGGCGTATAGATATCATCGCAGATAGGCATAATCTTCTTCCCTCTGTAGCCGGATAATTTCGGCATCTGCCATGGGTACCATTTTTACAAAACCGTGAACATCAGCCGGGCTCAGGCCCTGAACCCTGGCCGCCGCCTGGCACATTCTGAATTCAATGGGATTGCCGACCGTCAGGCTTTGCGCCCTGTGCATAATATCCCTGTACATTCCATACTGCTCTTTTGTAAAGAACTGAATGGCACTGCCATGAACAACGATCACGACTGACATATCAAAGGGATCATTTTCATACAGTGTGTTGAGGTAACTCACCCGGTCCAGGATACTGATCAGCGCGTGTTCATCCCCTGATGACAGGTCATAGAGCACTTTCTGCGGCCGATAACTGTCATCAGCAGACGTTGCACTTCCCCATGGGGCATCATCGGAAGAGAATGCGACCGAGCCGTAGCTAATGAGCCATATTCCGCAAATAAACAGTCTCAAGATCTTCATTAATTTACCCGGGTTTCCGTTGATTAACAGATACATCCTGTTGTCCTGCACGGGCAATTGGATGAATGTACATGTCAGCTATAATCGCGAATTTTATCTATCAGAATCCCCATTTCCTGCCTTCTTTGCAGCTGCTGATCCTCGACTGATTCAACTGCCTCAATTGCGGAAATGTATGAATCCGGAAACTTCAGATACTTTGCACCCAGCACAACCAGTTTTTTGTACCAGTGATATGGCCTAAGATGATCAACAATGTGTGAGTCCTGGGCATAATAGGTATAGCACGCGTGTTCCCTGCCCTGATGCCCCAGCAAGACATGCTCGTCTATATAACCGGAACCGTTCCCCTCAAAGCGATCCAGAATATCTTTATGTTCGCGGGGAAATTTATAAATTGCGCCAAGCACCGAATCCGTGCCTGATCCTGTCTGGTGCATGTTGCACTTTGCGGAGCCATCACCGCTTTGTTTGTGAAATGCAAGGCGGTGTTTACTGAGTTCTGTCACTCCCACCAGATGTGCAGCAGGAACCCGCTCCTTTAACCGAAGCGGGTGAAGATTGGAGCCGTAGGCAAAATAATAAATCATTGCTGCTTATCCTGTTCTCACTGGCAACCGGCTTACTCCTGAAATAATCCAAAGAACAGGTTTCCAATGAGAATAAGTATGCCCAGCAGTAACCCACCGACACCAATATAGGTAAACAACTCGGTCAGTAAATGGTCATGGGCCGGCCCTCGTCCCATGGAGGGGGCCAGCATAAACATGGTGAACCACGAGAGTGGATAAAGGCCGCCCAGCCCAACAAGAAATGACGAGACTGTTTTCAGTCTCGACTTCATGCCAGAGACCATGACCAGGATAATCAGTCCCAGAGAAAATGCCGCTATGCCCGTGGAGTGAAAATGTGCACGCTGCGCATAGCGCCATATCTTGCTCTGGCTTTTCTCATCGTGAACTTCAGGATGGGCCTGTATTTCACTGGCAATGTAGTCCTTGTAGGCATCTTCATTGACGCCGAACGAGACACCCATACCGATCCCGAACAGCAAGGCCAGGAAAACCATGGCCAAACCAACCTTTACCTTTTGTAGCGCCTCCAGCATTTCGTAACCTCCAGGTATTTACGTGGTAGCTGCCGGGCTAAATCACATCCCGGCAATACGACCCGCTCTTTTACTACAATAGCAGGGAGTAGCCCAGGCCGACCACAGCGCATGCACCAATAACCGGGACAATGCCCACCTTGTATCTGAACAGGGCAATAAACGCAGCCGCTCCTATCAAGGCGGAGAACCACTCAAACGCCGCATCGAAACCGTGCGGCCAAAGCACATGGTAGGCAAAGAAGACCGCCAGGTTGAGAACGACACCCACCACGGCGGCGGTTATGCCTGTTAGCGGCGCCGTGTATTTAACATCATGCCGCGTCGCTTCAACCGCTGGCCCGCCAAGCAGGATGAAAAGAAAAGACGGCAGAAATGTGAACAAGGTGGCGATACTCGCGCCAGCCGCACCGGCCAGCGGAAGCATATCCGGGCCAAAAATCTCCTTGGTCCAGCCACCAACAAAGCCGACAAATGCAACGACCATGATCAGCGGCCCGGGGGTGGTTTCACCCAGCGCCAGGCCATCAATCATTTGTGTCCCGCTTAACCAGGCATACTGCTCGACACCACCCTGGTAGACATACGGTAATACCGCGTAGGCGCCGCCAAAAGTAACCAGGGCTGCCTTGGTAAAGAACACACCCATCTGGGTGAGCGTCCCTTCCCAGCCATATGACATGTACAGCATGGTCATCGCCGCACCGCCAATGGACAGTCCAATCAGGGCAAGTACGATTAGCCGGCTCCAATTAAATCGTGCATGCGCCGGCACAGGGGTGTCATCATCAATCAGTGCCGGTCCATAGGAATCTTTCGACTCACCGTGATGCCCACCTGCCTTGAATTTATCAGGGGCAAGTTGTGAACCGACATACCCGATGATACCGGCCATCAGCACGATATAGGGGAAAGGCACATCAAGGGCAAAGATCGCGATGAACGCCAGTACCGCCATGGCGCGAAGCACGTTGTTTTTCAACGCCCTGGAACCAATACGGTAGGCGGCAAAAACAACGATTGCAGTAACAGCCGGCTTAATCCCGTACAGGATTCCCTCAACTGCAGGGACATCGCCATATGCCAGGTAGACCCATGTCAGTCCGATGAGTATGAACAGTGACGGCATAACAAACAGCACACCGGCGGCAATACCGCCCCATACGCCGTGCATCAACCAACCGATATAGGTCGCCAGTTGTTGCGCCTCTGGCCCGGGCAGTACCATGGTGTAATTAAGCGCATGTAAAAAGCGATGCTCGGAAATCCATCTGCGCTTCTCTACCAACTCCTGGTGCATCATGCTTATCTGGCCTGCCGGCCCACCAAAACTGATAAATCCCAGCTTGAGCCAATAGAGAAATGCGGCCCCGAACGGCACCGCGTCCGGCCGCCCTGTTACATCTTGCGCAATCGTTGACACTTTAATTGTTACCCTGTGTTTGTTTTTTAGGGCCAATGACCACTACAAGGGTCGGGGAATCGCGCAGAGCTTTGGCCATCACAGCAAGCGTAGCGAACGACTTGATTGTATTGTTATACACAAGTTATTGCATTTTATTCTTTGACTTCCACTCCTCTCCAAAAGGCCACTCGCCCTTTGATGTTCTTTGCCGCCTCTTTTGGTTCAGGGTAGTACCAGGCAGCATCAACGTTCGCTTCTCCGCCTACTTCTATTGAGTAATAGCTGGCCTCTCCTTTCCATGGGCAGCTTGTGTGGGCATTGCCGGGCCTTATGAATTCCATATTCACGGACGCCGCCGGGAAGTAATGGTTGCCTTCTACTTCGACAGTGTCATTGCTCTCTGCAATAATTTCGCCTTTCCAAATTGCTCGCATTGACGATTATTTCCCATTTAGTCATGGCGCCTGCCATACGACCAATACGCCAATAGTAACTGTTTTATAGGGTTGCGAAACCCATAATCCAGCCCTTATTTAAGTATGCAATGTTTTGCAAAGTCCGATGCTTCATTTGCTGTCCAGTTTCCCGACTCTTTTTCTTTCATATCTGCGCACCATGCGTCACTGCCAACCTCGGCAGCACATGCTGAAAGCATGGCCAGTAAAGCCACAGATGCCCCTGCAGAAATGTATTTTTTTACTAAACTCATGGGAAATATCCTCCGGTTCTTGTGTTTGGAAATATTACTTCACTCTAACCCGTGTGCAACCAGCAGCGTTGCGACTTTACCGGCAACCCCGTTTATTCAGCGCAATGCACTTCAATCCCTGGCGCTGCCTATGAAACGGTAAACCGCTGCGCCAATAATTCCGCCGACGATCGGTGCCGCCCAGAAAAGCCAGAGCTGTGCAACTGCCCAGTCGCCGACAAAAACGGCAACGCCCGTGCTGCGAGCAGGATTTACGGAGGTATTGGTAACCGGAATGCTGATCAGGTGAATCAAGGTAAGGCAGAGACCTATGGCTATCGGGGCAAAGCCCTGTGGTGCACGCGTGTCGGTCGCGCCAAGAATAACCAGAAGAAACATCATGGTCATAACAACCTCGGTCACCAGGGCTGCAAGCAGAGAGTATTCACCAGGCGAATGGGCGCCGTAACCATTCGCGGCAAATCCACTGGATACATCAAAGCCGGCCTGCCCGCTGGCGATAAGATAGAGAACGCCACCTGCGGCAATAGAACCCAGAACCTGCGCCACGATGTACGGCGGCAGTTGGTTTGCCGGGAAGCGACCGCCGGCCCAGAGCCCGATAGATACTGCCGGATTGAGGTGGCAACCGGATATGTGTCCAATCGCGAAGGCCATGGTCAATACCGTTAATCCGAATGCCAGCGAAACACCGAGCAAGCCAATGCCCACATCGGGGAATGCCGCGGCCAGCACCGCGCTACCACAACCGCCCAGGACCAGCCAGAATGTTCCGAAAAATTCCGCGCTATACTTTTGCATACTCTTCTCCTTTTACGTTGTTGATGTAATGCAGAATGTCACAAATAGATGGCAGTCTAATAACAGTACAAGACGATACGACAAACGCCGTGTTTTTATGTGTGCTGAATATGAATGTCAGCCATAGAGTATAGAAACCCCAAGCAGTAACGGCGTTAATATGGCTGCTGCCACATTAGCTCCCAGGTACTGCGGGTAATCCCCAATATTTGATGCAAAGTTTATCGCTCCAATCCATGCGAACAATGACAATACTGCTGGAATCAATGCAATTATACCCAGGCCCGGTATATACCCCCTGACAATATAAAGCAATATCAATGCATACGCCGCCGTCATAAATAATGTATAAACGTAATTACTTGTACGCAGACCGAAGGCAATTGGAAAAGTTTTTCTACCAACACCGGCATCAGCCTCTATATCCGGATACTGGTTCAACAAAAGCAGATTATTGATCAGGAAAAAGGGGACGAGTGACACCAGCCAGGGCAACGGGGAATGCCCGCCTGTTAATATCACGTATGTACCTGCAATCATCAGCACACCGAAGCCCAGTCCCGGCGCAATCAGACATAAAAAGGGGTAACGGTTAAGCCACTGTGTATACGTGACAACCAGCACAACGCCGACGATGCCAATGGGCAGGATTTGAACGCCACGCTCCATAACCAGGTAAATGCCGATCACCACCGTCACCGCCAGGAAAACCAGACCAATGATCAGCACCCATTCTGCCAGCTCCGGATGTTCTGGCAGCGCGCCACTACCACCGCTGAAGGATGTTCTTTCCGTTGTTAAGTCCAGCCCGCTTTTGAAATCATGGTACTCATTCAGTGTGTTTACACTTATATGCGCCGCCATCGCGCCAATAAGGACAACAGCGCCCAGAAAGTAATCAATCGATGATTGTGTGGCGAGCGCAGTACTTAAACCCAGAAATACGCAAACGGGCGTCAAGACAAGAAATGATGGACGCAGCGTCCGAAGCACTGTTTTTAATTGCATGGTAGTAATTTCGACCTTCGTTAGAGGTCACGCGCCCACTACATCAGGAAAGCAATACAAGGATAAGTGCCAGGACCGCCGGTAACGCCTGAAATAACAGTATCTTTCGGCTTGCCGTCATTGCCCCGAAGACACCGGCGATGATGACACAACACAGAAAGAATATTTTTACCGCTTCCCCCGCAGCACCGAGCCAAAGTCCCCATACCAGTCCGGCCGCCAGGAACCCGTTATACAGGCCCTGATTCATCGCCAGGATCCTTGTCTGCCTGGCAATATCTGCCGTATGGCCAAATATTTTCATGCCAACGGGTCTATCCCAAAGGAACATCTCAAGGACAAGAAAGCAGGCGTGAAGAAAGGCAACCAGCCCCACCATCATATTTGCTATGAACGTCAATCTATCCTCGCATTTTACTGGCCACGCGCACCACAAACAGCAGGTGTCTTAAACAGGGAACTGCACTGCTACTTCTCAACACACTCCATGCAACGTGTATTCGTTGGGTCGACGGAAAGCCGTCGAGCGTCTATCTCTTCACCGCATACATAACAATAGCCGTACTCGCCTGATTCAATACGACGCAATGCCCCTTCGATTTTCGAGACCTGTTGCTGACGTCGCCTGGCGACTTCCAGCGCCATTTGCTGTGCCTGCATGGCGTCCATGCGGGAGAGCCTGCCAACCCTGGCCTGGTCCAGTTCCACGGTCTCACCGGTCTCCCTGGATGCTTCCTCCATTTCCTGAAGCTCTGATCTCAGGCGCAGCAAGTGCTGCCTGACTTCCTCGATCTCTGCTTCCTTCACAGGCATCCACTACCGCAAATAACCGGATGACAAGCAATGCTCTGCAAAACGTTCCGCAGCGAGGTGGTCCGCGTTAACCAGCCTGTTATGTGTTCTATCACTTAATCTGCATCTCGCTGACAACGCGTCCAAAGGACTCTACCTGCTCCCAGTTGGTGAATTCTTTTACAGTTCCCGGGTCGGTGGGGCCTTTAGTCATCCACATAATTAATCGTATTATCAAACGATCCCGAAAACTGTACTTCGGATAGTCGATTTTACCTGCGAATACGGCCAGCTCTCTTGGCTGCCATGGTATCTGCTTGAGGAGTTTCCTTAAATAAGGATTGGTTTCCGGCTGACTCTTCTCTGGTTTGCGAGCAACAACATTGACTGAGAAAAAAGCATTGGGCTTGCCGTCTAGTATCTGACTGTTTCTACGAATGAAGTCGTAAACTTCCGGCTTATGTTTTCCGTAACGAATACTTGCACCAATAACGACCTTGTCGAAATCCGCCATGTCCACATGTGGCTCGTCATCAAGTGAAACCAGTATCACCTTGTGGTCCTGCCGCTCAATCACCTGCTGCAGTCGCAGGCATATTTTCCGTGTATGCCCATCAGTGGTTGAATAGATAATAAGAATGCTGGCCACTATGATGTCTCCACACTTCCTTTACCTGGACGTGCTCGCAGTGCCTCGACTGGAGTGATTCGTTATGTGTTTTTCGTTGATTTAATAAAAAGTACTTTCATAAGCACGACGCCAATAAAAACGATAATAGAAGCAACCGCCAGCGCTGGATCGATTGTCTCGGCATCTACAAACTTTCCGTAATACAGGAACAACCCCGTTACCAGAAAGAATGTGCCTGCCTGGTGTATATAGTATTGCGCAACGGCCAGCTTTGATGTTGTGTTGTTTAACCATAACTTATGGCACAGGCCATAAATAAATGAAACAACAAAACCAACCAGCATAATATGCGCATGTGTTACCAGATGGCCGTGGTCTTTGGATGCTGCCATAAATATGCCCAGAGCCAACCCTACTATCGCATATCCCAATCCGGTCAATACAAATTTACGGTCCATGGCATCCTCCAGTTAGAATACATAACTTCAAAGTTAAAATTCACCGCGCCTTTTGTCAGCGTCCGGGGCGCCTGAATTTCTTGCGTGCGCGCTCGACTTTGTCCCTGATCACGCAGCCTTCAACATGATCGTTAACCAGCCCCATCGCTTGCATGAAAGCATACACCGTGGTGGGACCAATAAACTTCCAGCCGAGCTTTTTTAAATCCTTTGATAAGGCAAGCGACTCTGCCGAGGTCGATACAGTCTGCGGTTCAGCAAGTTGCTTCATATTTGGCTCGTAACGCCAGACGAAAGCTGCCAGCGAGCCCTCCCGTTTAACGAGCGCCTGCGCCTGTCTTGCATTGTTGATGACCGACTCGATCTTGCCACGGTGGCGAACGATCCCTTCGTCCTTTAGCAAACGAGTGAGGTCACGCCCTGTAAAGCGCGCTATCCTGTCAAAATCGAAATCATGGAATGCGGCGCGGAAATTCTCACGCTTGGCAAGTATGGTGCGCCAGCTTAGTCCGGACTGAAAACTCTCCAGACTCAGCTTCTCGAACAAGCGATGATCATCGCTTACCGGAAAACCCCATTCGCTGTCGTGGTAGGCCAAAAACTCCGGTGCGGCATCGCACCAGCGACAGCGTGGTTTGCCGTCGGAACCCATTATTGTCTCCGCGCTCATGAGCCTGCTACCCCCCAGGTTCGAAGATTACTCAGCCGAGCAAGAAATTCAGCCGATCATCTGCTCTTGATGGCGTAATTTCAACAATTTATGAACTCACCACATTTTCCGCCACAAATGGATCACCAATCACCCGGAAGCTCCAGTGAATATCACCTGCATTTTTATCGTTCATTACATGAACCAATCACGCTTGTTGACACGTAACAGGCGAAATGTGGGACAAGAGGCGCATTTACAGAGTGCCACACACAAGTGAGTTGTTAGCATTTTATTGCGGTGCCACGTATTGTGGGTCTGACAAGTGGCATTGCTTTTCGCATGCTTTCACGTTTAATTTCCAGAATTTCAAAACCATTATTTAGTATGGCCGATTCCGTTTCTCTGTTTAGATGACAGTTGCCTGCCAGTTTACGCCAGAACGGATTAATCAGGTTTTGCCAACGTCTTCTTTTAGTTCCCTGAGGGGCGGCCACATGTTCAAGAAAAACAAGCTTTCCCCTGGGTTTCAAAACACGACGTACTTCCAACAAAACAGATTCAAGGTGACCGACAGAACAGCAAACAAGTGATGTAACCACAAAATCACAGGACTCATCTTCAGCTTCAATATTTTCTGCTGTGCAAGAAGTTACTGATGCATTGTATTTAGAGCTGGTGATCTTCTTTTCCAACTGTCGACGCATATGTACGTCAGGTTCAGATAAAACCAAACTGCGAAGAGTATCTGGATAAAATTCGAGATTCGATCCAGTGCCGGCACCAATTTCAAATACATCCCCACTAATATCTCTTAAAAGATCATGTCGCCACTTCTTTAAGCATGCTTCCTCGGCTGGCGCCAGTAATCTATCGTAAAAGAATGCGCTTATATATGACATGAATTCTTATTTTATGACGCTAACGGTTTAGCCAAGCCGCGCCACCACTATTGTAAAGAAGAACTCGCATGCTTTGCTGCGTCGGTTTGGGCGACATGTTAGAGCTGATGGAACTCACGAAGAAACTCTTTTCTGTCCTGCGTGAACTTTCTATGCCCATCGTGATTCAATGGGCGTTCTTTCTCACTAAATGCAGGAGCAATAACGCCCCAGTTTGAATTTCTTGCAAAATAGACAACCACATCTACATTGCTATCTTCCCAGCGATTATGTACTACGTGATCATCTCCTGATGCCTCGACGGTTTTCACCTGTATCCGAAAGTAATTAGGGCCATCTGATATAAGGATGTCAGTTTGGTGTCCGTGATCAAGAATTGGCAAAAACACTTGCCACCCATCCTGCATTAGCCAACTCACAACAATGCTCTCATAGGATGTATTTTTCAGTGCCTGGTGTGTTCCGGATTTGGTTTCTGTTAGTCGTCTTGGCATTCGATTATTCCTTTATTGCTCTAACGATTAAAATGAGCGGCGGCGAAGCCGTCCGGCCCCAAAGGGGCGAACTCGATTGCCCTGTTATGTTTCAATTTCATCCTCTTCGATGATCTCAGTCTCGAGTTTTCCGGCCTCCACCCACTCAATTACGCCTGGATGATTCAATACATTTTTAACGTAATTTTCCTCAATTCCGCTTAGTGGAATACTGTACCCATTAAATCTAAGGGCAATTGGAGCATACATGGCGTCAGCTATGGAATACTCACCAAATAGCCATTCTCCTTTACCTCCATACTCATTTCGACATTTCCTCCACAGCTTCTTTACCCTTTCCACTTCGTGCTCTGCATCTTGGGACAACCTGATATTTTTGAATTTTTTTCGACAGTTCATTGGTAATTCATTTCTTATGTTAGAGAAGCTAGAGTGCATTTCGGAGCTAATTGATCTTGCAACTGCACGCGCTTTTCGATCCTTAGGCCAGCCCTTATTATCCAAATATACTTCAGATACATACTCAAGGATTGATAACGAATCCCAAACAACCAGCTCGCCATCTTTTAATATTGGTACTTTAAAGTCCGAGTCATATTCAGCCAGCTCCCCGACCGTTGTATCTATAAAAAGCGAGACCCACTTTTCTTCAAATTCTATCTGATGATGCCTAAGAAATATCCAAGGTCTAAGGGACCAAGAAGAATAATTTTTGTTTCCGATTACTAGCGTAAATTTTGACATTTACTAAGTTCCTTCCGAAACATAACGTTTGAACTAACAGGCGCGCGTTTTTTGCGCGTCCTGGTTGAGTAACTTGTTAGGCTTGTTTAGCATCTTTAAGACTTTAATTTTTATCTGCAACCAAATCAGACAATACCTCACTCATGTTTTCCATTGCCCACAAGTGCCCTCTATCGGGGATATAATTAGCCTTACAATTTGGTATTTTGTTGGCTAAATACCTGCCCATATTACCGACAAGTTGATCTGCCTCCATACTCCAGATGCTTACCTTCATCTGTATCTCATTCAGTGGTATTGGCCAATTACCGGGAATCGTCGCATCATAAGCGGAACCAATTCCATTCTGTCGGTAGGCTTCTGGAAAATCGTGAATGAATATTCTTTGAATTTCAGATTTATCAAAAACTTCTTTATCTTGGTCTGAGAGCTCGAGATTCCTAAGTTGCTTCATTAATTTTTCAGGATTTCGTTTTGCGAACATTCCCATAAACCTCATTTGCAACTTAACTAGCCAATAAAACGGCTTGGCCACTTTCCATAGGACGCGAAGTGACTTAATAACACCTTCTACCGCTTCAGGCTTATTTGGTCCCACACTGCCAAGTAATCCCACTGAATAAAGGCGATCAGGTATTTTCCAGGCGCAAGCCAAAGCATAAGGACCACCGCCAGAAACACCTAAGACAGAAAATTTTTCAATTCCGAGATGGTCGGCGAGCTTACATATATCATCTGGCCAACTTTCTATTGCATTCTCTTTGAAATCAGATAATCCATAACCAGGTCTATCAGGAGCGATGATTCGAATTCCACCTATAAAAGGACAGTCTGGAAAATAACCCCAAGACAATCTTGAACCAGGATTTCCATGAAACATGAATACTGGGAAGCCGTTACCCGCACCGTATTCCGCGTACCCTAATTGCCTTTTATCTGGTAACAATATTGTATTGTTAGTATTTAGTGACACTCTATAACCTAAGCGAAAGCCCAACGGTTGAACTCTGCCGTCGCCGGAGGAGCGACGGAGGCGATCGGCAGGGGTGATTTGTTATGTGTCATTGCCTCGAGCTACCGACTGACTTGGATATGACATCTCCAGAACAACGCATCCGCTTTCTGTCTTGAACGGACCGTGCACTTCACCGGGTGGTCTACTCGCGTAATCTCCAACTTCAAGCCACCTATCAAAGGCTGTGTCATAAAGCTGACCTTCAATAATCATTATTTCTTCCGGGTAGTCGTGACTCTTGGATCCAAAAGAAGAAGTGTCTGCCCCTGGCTTAAAACGAGTGAGCCTTGTGTAATCACCTGTTACTTCATCAATTGCGAGAGTCACTTCTTCAGCCATACCCTCCATACCATCAATCGGCTTCCAACAATGTGAGTTCGCAGAGAGCAAAGGATTCCAGTATGTTTCCGTAGTTTTTGACATCTGTTCCTGACTATTTCACTTTTTGCCATAACGTTTGAGGTAACCGGACTGCCGCTTTCGGCAGGTCCGGTTGACCGAAGGGTTAGATCGCATATTGTTGGAGTTCACACGAGAAGCTCGGTGTTAAGCCGCCATATAGACAACATGAGCGCCGATGCGAAAGACACCCACGCCAGATACGGCAAGAGCAACACTGCCGCAAGCCTGCTGACCCGCCTGAACAGACCAATGGTTGCAGCAATAAGGACCCAAAGCAGAAGTATCTCGGCGAAAGCTAGACCACCCTGACGCCAAACAAAGAACAACCAGGTCCATAGGGCATTGGCAGCCAACTGGACGATAAAGACGATGAGCGCACTCTTTGCGCCTGCAAAGCCCCGCTCCCGCCAGACCAGCCATGCAGAGATACCCATGAGCACGTACAGAACCGACCAGACAGGGCCAAACAGCCAGCCCGGCGGCGCCCATGAAGGACGAACAAGCTCCCCATAGAATGCCCCCGCGCTTGCCGATGCGAACCCTCCGATAGCAGCTGCGGCGAATGCTAGCAGCAGCCAACCGAGTAGGCCTAAAGCTTGGCGAGTCTGTGAAAGAGGAAGCTGATGCATCACATACGGTCTAACAGTTGAGGCCAGTGGCGGTGAAGCCGTCCAACCTGGCCGCCTTGTTATGTTGCAATACCATCAAACAACCTCCCAAGGTTCAATACCACCACGCACTTTTGAAAATAATGGGTGAAGCCTTATTCGTTTAGAACCGCGAATATTCTTATACAAGCCTGGATCTCTGGTTTTAAGCTTATTTAGAAGGTGTTTGAATTCGTATTCAGCCTGCCCATTAGTAACAAGAATATTACTATTTATCTTTTTGTTTTGAATCTTGCTCTTATCGAAATTGTAACCCCTGCTCTTCGCCTCCTCTTCTACTGCTCTCAAGTAGCTTGCAATAGCACCCACTGGGTTTGATGTGCTTTTAAACCTAGCTAATTGTGGATGATTTTTGTACCCAACTGTCTTTTCCATCAATACGTTTTGAGCAAGCAGAGCCTCTCGCCAAAGGGCAACAAGGCCTTTTGAATCAAGATAGCTTGGATTAATCGACCAAAGTCTCATTTCAATTCTTTAGCAACATAACGGTTGAGGCCAGCGGCGGCGAAGCCGTCCGACTGGGGTGACTTGTTATGTGTCTCTTTGAGCATCTGACACTCTCAATGGAACGGCAACCAAACCCACTAACTCAAATACCATCCATCCTCCGAAAAACAATAGTAAATGGGCCAAATCCTGATTCAGGAAGAGCAAAAAACCAAGGTACAAAGCCATTGTGTACTGCGCGATCTGAAGAATTGTTTTCCACACTCCTCCCGCATAAACAGCGGCCCCGCAATTACTACATAAGAAGACGTTCAATCTGGCAGATCTAAACTTTTTAAATGCCGGTATTGTTTTTTCATGGCATGAGGGGCATTCAAAAGACATGTATTACCTTCCTGGTTAAACACGCGAATTACACATAACGTTTGAGTTGAGCTGAACTTGATGGCAACGAGCAGAGCGGTAGCGTCGCGAGGAAGCGGTCAAGGGTCAGCTCGAACGACTTGTTATGCTGCGGCTTCACTCTCAGTTTCCCAGCCGGGAAATACCAATACGGCGGGATGGCACTGTAATGCCCTGCCAAGCACCTTTGCTCGTTCGACACCAAGCTGAACCCGATCATTTTCAATGGCTGAAATTGTGGACTGGGGAATACCAGTTAATTCAGCCAGGTCATTCTGACTGAGTTCCTGAAGCTCGCGAATAATCCGTACAGACTCCCCGACCGAAACTTCAATAGACTTTTTTGCGCGGCGGTAATCTTTCATGTCATTTCTTCCTGTAATCGTGTGGACTCAAATTAACCACTTGAATCATCACTTTATCCTTCAGCGTTTTATAGATAACGCGATATTGCTGCCCCAGGCGGGATGATCGATGGCCCTTCCATTCGCCCCTAAGTGATTCATCATGAAACCCTTTAATCTTTCCAAGGCCCGCAGGGCCTGATAACCCCACGATATCCTTCCATTTTTCATAGCGTTTTAGCACCTCTTGGGGTGCACTCTTCAACTGCCTTGCAACCCTTCGGTGCTCGAATACATCCCACATAATATATAGTGTATATACTAATTATGGTATGTCAAGAGCGGCATAACGTTAGAATTCAGCGGAGTTTGACAGCGGACGACTGGAGCGGTAGCGGAAAGAGGTCGCTGTCAAACGTCCGCTGAAATGACTTGTTAGCAGCGTGATTACCATAACTCTTGATCGTTCAGCGAATCTACACACGAAATTTTTGCAGTTGATTCTGTAAAAACGTCTTCGTTAAGGGTAATTGCCTGCCACCCAAAAGGATACTGAAGTTCGTAAGGTGGTAAATATCGTGAGGCAGTATCGGCGTCGAATCCGAACTTGCCGTAATAATTCGGATCACCATAAACGAAAAGGACATTTACGCCCATTTTTGATAACTGCTCCATGCCACTTCCGATCAGTTTTGAACCAATCTGACGCTTTTGATATTCGGGCTTAACGCCGAGCGGTGCCAGGATATAACCCTTCCAGCTCTTATTGTCATTAATAGTTACAGGACTAAAGGCTACGTGACCAACAACTGCACCGTCGGCTTCAGCAATCAAGGATATCGTTTTTGGACTCGTCTCTTCACTCAGCAAATTAACTGCGAGCGTTGAGACAATCTGCTTCTCGCCTTCAGGGAAGGCGCACAAATGGACCTCCCGGATATCGTCACGGTCGAGACTTGTTGATACTCGGATACGGGTCATTAGCTGCTAACGGTTAAACTCAGCCGCGCCGCTTTTTGGCGTCGGCTGGAGTGCCTTGTTAGCTTTTAACTTCACTTAGTTCTCTCTTCCATTTAAGTTTCTTTTCTATAGATGAAATAATCATTCCAGCAATGTCTTTTCCAGTTGCTGATTCAATGCCCTCAAGTCCCGGTGATGAGTTTACTTCAAGTAAAAGCGGGCCTGATTTTGATCTGATAATATCTACGCCAGCGACTTGTAATCCCAATATTTTTGCTGCTTTTACAGCTAAGACTCTTTCTTCTCGTGTAATTTTAACCACGGCAGCAGATCCACCTTGATGTATATTTGCACGAAACTCCCCTGGTGCTGCTGTCCTTTCAATAGAGGCGACGACTTTACCGTCAATGACAAAGCATCTTAAGTCTTTACCATCTGCCTCTTTAATAAACTTCTGAACTAAAAGGTTTGCCCTAAGAGATTTAAATGCATTGATTACACTTTCTGCAGCTTTCTTGGTTTCAGCTAGTACTACGCCTCTCCCTTGAGTACCTTCTAACAACTTTACAATCAACGGGGCTCCACCAACCATCTCAATTAGGTCGTTTGTATCCATAGGTGAATTAGCAAAGCCAGTTGTCGGTATGTTAATACCACCTTTTAGCATTAGTTGAAGTGAAAATAATTTGTCTCGGGACTGAGTAATGGCTGAAGATGAGTTAGTAGTAAATATTCCCATACTTTCAAATTGACGAGCTAGTGCTGTGCCATAAAATGTAACGCTTGGGCGAATTCGAGTAATGACTGCGTCTAGATCATTGAGTAGTTTACCACCCCGATAATGTGCTTCTGGCTCTTCAGCATCTAATTTCATATAACACTGCTTTATATTTAAAAAAAGCATGTCATGGCCACGCTCTTCACCTGCCTCCAATAGACGTTGATTGCTATAAAGTGACTCATTACTTGCCAATAAGCCAATTTTTAAGCCGCTTTTTTCTGCTTCATTTTTACCATAATATGTTTTAAGTTGCTTATCCGTTACCTTACCAAGTGTGCATACAAGTGATGGATCAACAATTGTGCGATTTATCATCGCTTCTCGACCTAGTAGCATCCTGAAACCCATTGAGTCACGATTTGCTAAAGTAAGCTCTATATCCCAGATATGTTCACCAAGCTTTATTGGAGATCTGACGACAAAACGTGTTTCTGATATTCCACTTGAACTTTTAACTACTCGCTTATCAATAACCGGCCTTTCACATCTAATTACTGTTCTGCGATTATTCTGGATAGGGTGAATTTCAAAACTGACCCAAGATTCACCATCACGACGAAATGATTGTATGTTGAAAGCATGTATGGATGAAGTTTTTGCACCTGAATCTACACGTGCTTTAATAGCAGGTATTCCGAGCTCAGGAAATGAGCACCATTCTTCACTACCAATGGTAAATTTAGTAATTTCAGTATTCAATTTACGTATCCTAATTGGTCAAATAGGGAAAGCTAACTACCATTGGGCGAACGAATGATCACTCTGTGAAGGATATTGGTTATCCATAACATTCATCGCGTTTACTAATCTCAACATGTTAAGTATAAATTCTGGGTGTTAGGGAGACTCAAATTAGATCACAAATGGCTTACTAACTGATTCGCCCCTATCCGACAGAATATAATAATAAGTTTATTTAGCCTGCTACCTCGAATAACCGGGGAGCAGACGGCATGGACAAGCCAAGACTACTCGATCAGGTTCGTTTGTCTATAAGAAGAAAGCACTACAGCCATCGGACCGAACAGTCATATATCTACTGGATTCGTTTTTTCATCCGTTTTCATACAATGCGCCATCCGCGTGAAATGCGCGAACCTGAAGTAAAGCTGTTCCTGAACTTTCTCGCGAACACCCGGAAGGTATCTGCATCAACACAGAACCAGGCGCTGTGCGCCATCCTTTACCTGTACCGCGAGGTGCTGGAGACACCGCTGGAACTCATTAAAGGCGTTGATCGTGCCAGGCGCCCGAAGAACCTCCCTGTCGTACTAAGCCGCAGCGAGGTTAAGGCAATACTGGGTAACCTCGATGGAGTTTACTGGTTGCTGGCGTCACTCCTGTACGGCACCGGCATGCGTGTGACCGAGGCCCTGCATTTGCGTGTCAATGACATTGACTTCGAGTATTCACAAATTACTGTGAGAAAAGGCAAGGGCGATAAGGATCGGGTCACGCTGCTGCCGGAACGCCTGCGCAAATCCCTGTCCCGTCATCTGGCCAACGTGAAGGATCTGCATGATCGCGACATTGAGGCCGGTTACGGCCATACCTTGCTGCCGTATTCACTGGAGAGAAAGTATCCCAACGCGGACCGCGAATGGGTCTGGCAGTACGTGTTTCCGTCTACTTCCTTGTCCCCTTCGCGTGACGATGGTGTCATCAGGCGCTTCCACATGTCGCCGAAAACCATCCAGAATGCAATGCGCAGGGCTGTACAAAAGTCCGGCATCGCCAAACGCGCAGGCTGTCACACCCTGCGCCACAGTTTTGCAACACACCTTATTGAAGATGGTTATGACATCCGCACTGTGCAGGAGCTACTCGGCCACAAGGATGTCAGGACCACACAGATCTACACCCATGTGCTGAACCGGGGAGGACGCGGTGTGCGCAGTCCGCTGGATGCCGGTACCAGGTGAAACCTATTTTTCGAACATCGCCCGTTTCTCGCGCAGCAGTGCGGAAATGTCCTCGTCCCCGAAGCCGGCCTCCATCAGGCGCCGGTAGTGAATCAGTGTCATCTCGACCACCGGCAGGGCCACGTCGAACTGCTCCGCCATCTGTTTACAGATGGCGAGGTCCTTGTGATGCAGCGCCACGCGGAAGCCGGGCTCATATTTTCCCTGTGTCATGGTCGGGCCGCGGTGGGTCAGGAACCAGTTGCCGGCCGCGCCGCTGCCCAGCACCTCGATGATCTTGTCCAGCGGCAGTTCCAGCGCCTCGGCAAATGCCAGCGCCTCGCTTACCGCCTGGTTGATGCCGGCCGCCATGACCTGGTTGATGGCCTTGGTGGCCTGACCCGTGCCGACCGGGCCCATGTGTTCGACACGCGCTGCGATGCTGCCCAGCACCGGCCGGATACGCGCCAGCATCTCTGCATCACCACCGACCATCATGACAAGTGTGCCCTTGTGCGCACCCTCGATGCCGCCGGATACCGGGGCATCGAGAAAGGTGGCACTTTGCTCCAGCCGCGCCGCGGCCTGCTGCGCGGTTGCGCGGCTCACGGTCGAGGTATCCAGCACAATTGTACCAGGCTGCACGCCGGGCAAAATGGCATCGACCACCGCCAGTACATCCGCGTCCGCGGATACCGACAGGATGATGAGTTTGCACTGGCGCGCGAGATCGGCCGGATCGGTTGCCGCCGTCACATCCAGTTCATCGCGCAGTTGTGCGGCCTTGTCCGGGCTGCGGTTCCACACGCAGGCCAGGTGGCCGGCACGGCGCAGGTTGCGCGCCATGGGAGCGCCCATGGCGCCGAGACCGATAACACCGGTTTTCATAGTATGAACTCCGCTTGATGTTTATTTATCGCGCCTGCAAGGCGCTCCTACGGATACATCTATTATTGTAGGAGCGCCTTGCAGGCGCGATTTTCCCTCACTCGTCTTCCATGTAGGTGGTGCCGGCCAATCCGCCTTCCAGTGCCTGCAGGCACATGCTGCGCTCTGCACCGGTGAGCCCGGCCGCATTGAGCTTTTCCCGGTAGCGCGCCATCAGGCGTTTCGGATCGAACTCGACATAGCGCAACAACTCGTCAACGCTGTCACCGTGGCGCGGATCGACCAGTCGATAGCCACCCCTGTCATCGAGCTCGACATTGACCGCATCGGTATCGCCGAACAGGTTATGCATGTCACCGAGAATTTCCTGGTAGGCGCCGAGCAGGAAAAAGCCCAGCAGGTAGTTCTCCTCCTCGCGCACGGCATGTACCGGCAGGGTAGACTCCGCCCCGTCGGCATCGACATAGCGGTCGATGTGCCCGTCCGAGTCGCAGGTCAGGTCATGCAGTATAGCGCGTCGCTGCGGTGGCTCGTCGAGCCGCTGTAACGGCACGATCGGGAATAGCTGGTCGATGCCCCACACATCCGGCATGGACTGGAACACTGACAGGTTGCAGAACACCTTGTCGGCGAGGCTCCGGTTGATGTCATCCAGCTGCGGCGGAGGTGTCTGCTGCACCGCAAGCAACTTCTGCACTTCGCTGCACAGCGCGTAATACAGTGACTCGCCGCGTGCACGCTGCTGCAAACCGGCCTCCCCTTCGAGAAACAAGGCACGCAGCGCTGCCAGCTGCGTATCGGCGGCATGGTAGCTGTCCAGCGCATTTTCCACCGTGAGCGCCTGCAGGCCGGCACGCAATGCCTGTACCGGCGCGACATCATCCGCCTGTGCCGCGCCCACCTCACAGGACACCCGCTCGGTATCCAGCACGTTGGTGATCAATACGGCATGGTGTGCGGTCAGCGCGCGCCCGGACTCGGTCATCAGGTCCGGTTGCGGCAGCCTGTGCGACGCCGTGACCGCGGCAAACACACCGACCACGGTCTTCGCGTAGCGTGCAACGTCATAGTTCATCGAACACTCGCCCTGAGACGCAGTGCCCTCGTAATCCACAGCCAACCCGCCACCCACATCGACCGTAGTAATCGGCGCGCCGGCCTTGCACAGTTCAACCCAGGTATAGGCCACTTCCAGCAAGGCATCGCGCAGCACCTCTATGCCGGTTATCTGCGAACCCGGGTGGCAGTGCAGCAACGTCAGGCAATCGAGCATGTCGGCCTGTTGCAGACGCTCGACCAGGGCCAGCGCAGCACCGGCGGTGAAACCGAACTTGGAGCGATCACCACCGGTATTCTGCCAGTTGCCGGAGGTCACGGTGGACAGGCGCACGCGCAGACCGAGTTCCGGGGTCGCCTGCATGGCGGTTGCGGTGTTGATGATCAGTTCCAGTTCGGACAGCTTTTCGATCACCAGTACCACGCGATGACCGAGGCGCTGCGCGATCAGTGCAAGGCGGATGTACTCGGCATCCTTGTAGCCGTTGCAGATAATGGTCCCGCCCGCCGACAGGCTGCCGATGACTGCCATCAGCTCGGGCTTGCTGCCGCATTCCAGCCCGGTGCGTTTGTCACCGTGCGCCACGACGGCGTTCACCACGTGTTGCTGCTGGTTGACCTTGATCGGATAGATAGCCGTGTAGTTCGCGCTATACGCACAGTCCCGCATGGCAGTGGCAAAGGCTCCGCACAGACGATCCACCTGGCTGTGCAGGATATCGGTGAAGCGCACCAGCACCGGCAGGGTCAGGCCCTGCTCATGGATCCGGTCGACCAGCGCCTTCAGATCGATGGCCGGGGCATCCGCATTGCCACCCGGGCGTGCCAGCAGGTGACCGTCATTGCCGACGTCGAAATAGCCACCGCTCCAGCCGGGAATGTTGTAGAGCCTGCGGGCATCATGCGGGGTCCAGTTCATGTCAGGCACGATAATCAGAGACGCCCCCAAGATCAACGGCATTTTTTATATATATTTAGTGTAGGAGCGGATCTCATCCGCGATTTTTTCAAATGCAAATCATCGCGCTTGAGAAGCGCTCCTACAGGATTGTTCCATTACCGTAGGAGCGCCTTGCAGGCGCGATTTGAAAGATCCGTTGATCCCGGCCCGTCCTATCTTGTATTGTCTGCTCCCCGATCTGCCAGAACGAGGATGCAGCCGTGACAGACCAGCCCCTGTGGTTCACCGAGGAATTCGATGCCGGTGGCTCTGCCTTTTCCGTGAAGATCCGTGAGCGGTTGCACAACGAGCAGACTGAATACCAGCACATCGAAATCTATGCCACGGAGAAGTTCGGCAACCTGATGGTGATCGATGGCTGCTACATGCTCACCGCGCGCGAGAATTTCATCTACCATGAAATGATGTCGCACCCGGCGTTGTTCATGCACCCGTCGCCGGAAAACGTGGTCATCATCGGTGGTGGCGATTGCGGCACCCTGCGCGAGGTCCTGAAACACGGTCGTGTCACCCACGCCCTGCAGGTGGAAATCGACGAGCGTGTTACACGCCTGGCAGAGGAATTCTTTCCGGAGCTGTGTGTGTCGAACCATGACCCGCGCGCCGGGTTCCTGTTTGGCGACGGCATCGCGTGGATGAAGGAAGCCGCGCCCGGCAGCGAGGATATCGTGATTGTCGACAGCACCGATCCGGTCGGCCCGGCCGTGGGCCTGTTCACCGAGGCCTTTTATCGAGACTGCCATAACGTGCTGGGCGAGCACGGCATCCTGGTCCAGCAGAGCGAGTCACCGATCTATAACATGGACATCATCAATTCAATGCACAAGGAGATGCGTGCCGCAGGTTTTGCCGATGTGCAGACCCTGTTTTTCCCGCAACCGTGTTACCCGTCCGGCTGGTGGAGCGCCACCATGGCAGGCAAGTATTCGCTGGAGGGCCGGTTCCGCGCAGCGGATGCCGCTGATAAAAGTTTCGCGACACGTTATTACAATGCCGCCATTCACACGGCCGCGTTGACCCCGCCGGAGTTTTTCAAACAGGCACTGGAATAATCGGCCTGATCTATCGCGCCTGCAAGGCGCTCCTACGGCAAGAAGATGCACATGTAGGAGCGCCTTGCAGGCGCGATAGTTTCTTCTAAAAAGATCGCGGATGAGATCCGCTCCTACACAATAAGACATACCTGTAGGAGCGGATCTCATCCGCGATTAATTTAGTCACAGCGCTTTTCAATCTCCTGTTGCGCCCGCTGAACGGCGCGGTCACGCTCCTCGTTCGACAACAACTCACGCTTGCCGTCTTCATTAATTCGATACAGGTTGCCGGCCGCATTGATATTACGCAGACGGTCACGCGCCTGGTTGCACTTCCGTTCCCGGTCGGCTTTTTCAGCCTTCTCTCTTGCCTGCTGGTCACGTTGCTGACGACGCTCATCTTCATAGGCACGCAGCAGCTTGCGGGTCTTGTCGAGTCGCTGATCGGGGTTGGCCGTCCCGGCCGGTTCCGCAAGCGGCTTGAATGATGAGGATGCATCATCACATGGCCGCCCCTGGAACAGCGTGACACCGTCCTCGCCGATGCACTTGTGGATCTCCGCATTGGCATGAACGGGAACAAGTATCAGGCATAGAGCAATGAATTCTCTCGGCGTCACGTTGCCTCCGCGTCCTGTTGAACCTTTCCATCGCGGATGAGATCCGCTCCTACAACAATAAGATACAGCTGTAGGAGCGCCTTGCAGGCGCGATTCATTAGACCGATCACCGCTCACGCAAGCGATCCAGGCACAGGCGCTGGCGCTTGTCGAACAAATGCCGCGCACCGATGCTCACCGCAGCCAGCGTACCCAGGCCGGTCCCGGCGCTGACCAGGAACATGATCAGGATCTGGTACTTGACCGCCTCGACCGGTGCCGCCCCGGCCAAAATCTGGCCGGTCATCATGCCCGGCAGACTGACGACACCGGCGGCGGCCATTGCGTTGATGATCGGGATCAGGCCACTGCGAACAGCCTGTCGACGGTATTCCGATATCGCCGTATCCCAGCGCTCGCCCAGCATCAAGCGCGCCTCGATCTGGTTGCGCTGTTCCCACGCGGCATGCGTCAGCCTGTCCATGGCAATCGCGATACCGCTCATGGTATTGCCGAGCATCATGCCGAGCAGCGGAATGGCGTACTGTGGTGCATACCAGGGATCGTTACCCAGGATCGCGATCAACGCAAATATGGTCACCGCAAACGAGGACAGGAACATGGAGAAAGTGCCGACCGCGTAACCCCACCAGCCGCGAAAGCGACGTTCCTGGCGCACCATCACCTCACGTCCGGCAATCAGCAGCATGAACAATGACAGTAGCGCGACCCAGCCCAGTTGCACGTTGGCAAACAGCGTCTTGAGCACCAGTCCGATCAGGGTCAGCTGCAGTGCGGTACGAATCGCCGCAATCACCAGTTGTCCGGTGATACCAGTACGCATCCGCATAGATATCAGTGCCAGTAGCAACACCAGTGTTGACGCAATAAGCAGATCGAACTGGCTCAGCGTTATCATGTGTGCAACTCCACCGCCTGGTCACGGAATGCACCGTGATCGAGCTCAAGGTGACGACTGGCCACACGCTGCACCTGGCTGCGGTCATGACTGACCCAGATCACGGCCGCCCGGTACCGGTCAAGGTAATCGGCAATCACGCGTTCGACGCGCTGCGTGTTGTCGGGATCAAGATTCGCGGTCGGCTCGTCCAGCAGCAGCACGCCTGGCTGGTTGGCCAACAGGCGTAACAGGGCCAGCCGCTGGCGTTCGCCGCTGGACAGGCGACTGACCGGTTGCTGCAGGATACTGTCGGCCAGGCCGAGTTGCTCCAGCGATACCGGCATGCCGTTGTGAAAATGATCACCTGGCTGCGGCAACCACCAGCTACTCTCCGGTGGCAACAACCCGACCTGCCGACGCCACTGTTCAGGTTCGACATCCTGCGCAGGGATACCGTCCAGCAACACTTCACCCGCATGCGGATCGAGGTCGGCGATAGCGCGCAGTAGCAGTGACTTGCCGCCGCCGGACGGCCCGGTGATGCACAGGCACTCGCCGGCATTCACAGACAGGTTGACCGGACCCAGCATCGGCCGGGCCAGCTCCTTGATTTGCAACAGGGGCGGTGCTTTACTCACACGATTACTCAACACGCAATAAATGAAAATTCATAGAGGTCATTATGTCAGAACCGACCATTGCAAAAAAAGCGCCGTATGTGCAGGAACTTGAACCGGGAAGCTACTGGTGGTGCGCTTGCGGCAAGTCAAAGAACCAGCCTTTCTGCGACGGATCGCACAAGGGCACTGATTTCGAGCCGGTAAAATTCGAAATCACGGAAAAAAAGAAATACGGTCTGTGCGGCTGCAAACACAGCAAGAACATGCCGTTCTGCGACGGGACGCATAAAGAGCTTTAGTGAATCGCGGATGAGATCCGCTCCTACACGACAAAGCAGAATATTATTGTCGTCCCCGCGGAGGCGGGGACCCAGCCATGACAAATACGCAGGTACACCTGATCATTGTATGAGCGGATCTCATCCGCGATCTTCTCGGCGGGAAAACCATCGCGCGATGTACAGGGACGTACAAGTGCCGCGGGAGGCAGGATGCCGGGAGCGGCCTCGCGAAGCGCTCCTACCCCTATAGACACACCCGTAGGAGCGGATCTCATCCGCGATCTTTTTGCATACCTGATTTATCGCGCCTGCAAGGCGCTCCTACAACAATCAGACACACCTGTAGGAGCGCCTTGCAGGCGCGATAGAAATAAAAAAGGGCGCCTTGCGGCGCCCTTTTCATTAACAGCAAGGCAACCCTTTTACAGGTTATAACCCGTCTCATCATGCAGCACGATGTCCAGACCCTCGGTCTCTTCATCCGTGCTGACACGCAGGCCAATCACCACATCGATGACCTTCAGGATGATCAGCGTCGCAACCGCACAATACACAAAGGTTGCGGCAACACCGACAAACTGCACCCAGACCTGGCCACCGGTGGTCATGCCCTCGGCCAGCCCGGCACCGCCCAGGGTGCCGACAAACAGGCCTGCACACAGCGTGCCCAGCACGCCACCGACACCATGCACCGGGAACACGTCGAGCGAGTCGTCGATCTTCAGCGTGCGCTTGATAAAGCTGGTGGCGGTGTAGCAAACAACACCAGCAACCAGGCCGATAATCAGCGCGGCTACCGGACCAACAAAACCGGATGCCGGGGTAATGGTACCCAGGCCCGCGACCATGCCGGTGACGATGCCCAATACACTCGGCTTGCCGTGGCGGACCCATTCCATCGCCATCCACGCCAGCGAACCGGCGGCGGCGCCGATGTGCGTGACCAGCATGGCCATGCCGGCATCACCGTTGGCGGCCAGCGCACTACCGGCGTTGAAACCAAACCAGCCCACCCACAGCATGGCCGCACCGGCCACGGTCATGGTCATGTTGTGTGGCGGCATCGGTACCGTGCCAAAACCCTTGCGGTTACCGAGCACCATGGCCGCCACGATCGCCGCGACGCCGGCATTCACATGCACCACGGTACCGCCGGCAAAGTCCAGCAGGCCCATGTCGCCCAGCCAGCCACCGCCCCACACCCAGTGACAGACCGGCGCATACACCACGCTAAGCCAGATGGCCGAGAACCACAGCATGGCGGAGAACTTCATGCGCTCGGCAAAACCACCGACCACCAGTGCCGGCGTAATGATGGCAAAGGTCATCTGGAACATGGCGAACACGGTTTCCGGTATGGTGCCGCTCATGCTGTCACGCGTTACGTTCGACATGAAAAAGTCACCGAAACTGCCGACCCACTTGTTCATCGAGCCACCATCACCGAAGGCAAGGCCGTAACCGTAGGCAAACCAGATAATGGAAGCGAGGCAGGTAATCGCAAAACACTGCATCAATACCGACAGCACGTTCTTGCCACGCACCAGCCCGGCATAGAACATGGCAAGCCCGGGGATTGTCATGAACAGCACCAGTGCAGTTGAGGTCAGGATCCAGGCAGTATCCGCGCCATTCAGTTCATCTGCCTGTGCCAGTGACGGCAACATGATGACCAGCGCGGCGAACAGGGCTACCGGGCAGCCTTTGTGTTTGAACAGGCTCATAGCAATTCTCCCACGAATATTTTAATTGGTTATAGCGCGTCCGGGCCGGTCTCACCGGTGCGGATGCGGATGGTCTGCTCCAGACTGCTTACAAAGATCTTGCCGTCACCAATCTTGCCGGTATTCGCCGCGCTGGTAATGGCATCGATAACCGCGTCGGCCTTGTCGGCTGCGATACCGATCTCGAGCTTGACCTTGGGCAGAAAATCGACCACGTATTCCGCGCCGCGGTACAACTCGGTATGCCCCTTCTGACGGCCAAACCCCTTGACCTCGGTGACGGTAATACCCTGCACGCCGATTTCTGACAGTGCCTCGCGCACGTCATCCAGCTTGAAGGGTTTGATGATTGCCGTGATGAGTTTCATGTGATTCCTCCGGTTGTTCTGACTCCCCGTTTACAGGGAAGGGATCATACCAGAGCATGCACCGGATTGGCGCCATTTCGATGCAAAACAGGGCTATAGGAGTGTGCGCAGTCTGCGACCTGTCTCGCAGCCTGATCAATCGCGCCTGCAAGGCGCTCCTACGATAATAAGGTAGACCTGTAGGAGCGCCTTGCAGGCGCGAATAAAAAAACGGGCGCCGAAGCGCCCGTCAATAACAAATGATAGAGCTAAGCTTACTTGCCGGAACCCTGCGAGCCGACAAATTCCGGATAGGCTTCGAGGCCACACTCGGAGAGGTCGACACCAGCGTATTCCTCTTCCTCGCTGACGCGGATACCGATCACCATCTTGATAATGCCCCAGGTAAGCAGGCTGGCAGCAAATGTCCAGCCGAAGATGACAGCGATACCTGTCAGCTGACCAACCAGCGTTGCATCACCGTTTGACATCACGACCGCAACCACACCCCACATACCAACCACACCGTGCACGGAAATGGCACCGACCGGATCATCGATCTTCATCTTGTCCAGACCGAGGATGGAAAATACGACCAGGATACCACCCAGGGCACCAATACCGGTTGCCAGCAGCGGACTGGGACTCAGCGGGTCAGCAGTAATGGCAACCAGGCCAGCCAGTGCACCGTTCAATGCCATGGTCAGGTCTGTCTTGCCGAACAAGGTACGTGCAATCAGCATCGCGGCAATGACACCACCAGCAGCAGCCATATTGGTGTTCACAAACACCAGGGCAACCGCGTTGGCTTCCTCAACATTGGACAGCTTCAACTCGGAACCACCGTTGAAACCGAACCAGCCCAGCCACAGGATGAAGGTACCGAGTGTTGCCAGCGGCATGTTGCAGCCAGGGATCGGGTTGATGCTGCCGTCGGCGCGGTACTTACCCTTGCGAGCACCGAGTAACAGTACACCGGCAAACGCAGCAGCAGCACCACATAAGTGCACTGTACCCGAACCGGCAAAATCAAAATAGCCGATACCGAATTCATCACCGGTCAGCAAACCACCACCCCAGTTCCAGAAACCCTGCATCGGGTAAATGAAACCGGTCATGACGACAGCAAAGATCAGGAACGCCCACAGCTTCATACGTTCTGCGATAGCGCCCGAGACAATAGACATGGCGGTTGCCACGAATACCACCTGAAAGAAGAAGTCCGACAGTCCGGAGTAATAGGTATCACCCCCGCTGGCAATCACGTCAGCCGCAGAGTTATCACCACGCCCCAGAATGTCACCAAACCCGGGCCACCATGCGTTCACAGCCTCGGCCGGGTACATAATGCCGTAGCCCATAAGCATATACATGATGCAGGCCACGGCAAACAGGGAAATGTTCTTGGTTAAAATCTCGGCGGTGTTTTTCGCACGCACCATGCCGGCCTCAAGCATCGAGAAGCCTGCGGCCATCCACATTACGAGGGCACCTGTCATCAAAAAGTAAAAGGTGTCCAGTGCATAACTCAGTTCAGTTAATGCTTCCACGGTTTAATCCTCCGTCTGCACGATCAGAGCGCGTCCGGACCGGTTTCACCGGTGCGGATACGGACTGTCTGTTCTAGAGCGGACACGAAAATCTTACCGTCCCCGATCTTGCCGGTATTGGCTGCCTTGGAAATTGCCTCGATGACCTTGTCAGCCATGTCGGCTGCAACAGCAGCTTCGATTTTTACCTTGGGCAGAAAGTCGACGACATATTCCGCACCACGGTACAGTTCCGTATGGCCCTTCTGACGCCCGAAACCCTTTACCTCGGTGACGGTGATCCCCTGCACACCAACCTCCGACAGGGCCTCACGGACATCATCGAGCTTGAACGGCTTGATGATTGCAGTTACCAGTTTCATGATTGTTTACTCCTTTGAAACGACCTGCCCGCAGGCAGGTCGTTGCCTTGCCGATTAAAGAGACTTGGATACGCTGAATACAATGCGGCTATCACATTCTTCCAGGCCACCACAGTCACTCGTGACATCCAGGTCGTTGTCGTAATAGGTCAGACCCAGATCAACACCGGCAACCGATTTGGAAATTCCGATGCTCCAGTCGAGGTAGTCAGGAAGGCCGGAAGCACCCGGTCCTGTGCCGAATGCATCGCCATCACTGTAACCAATGCTCACTGCCAGGCCGAAATCCTGCGGCAATGTCATTTCATAACCGGCCGCCAGATAGTAGGCGCTCTCTGTAGAGAACAGGAATGCAAGTTCGTTGGTGTAGTTAAAAGAAGCGGAAAAGCCGTTGTAACTACCGCTGGCGTACACTTCCGTGGTGGAAGGATCGAAGCCGGACTCGTCACCGCCCGGGTACTGGTAGCGCAGCACGCCGAAGTCGTAACCTATGCCGTTACTCATTTCGCCTGAATAGCCGGCATACAGATCCAGCTCAATCTGGGGATCCTGCGCACCACCGAAGAAGGTGGAGTCGACATTGGATGCCCAGGTGCCAGCGTAGAAACCACTCTCGTGGGAGTAGTCCAGGCCACCCTGCACAGCCAGCTGGTTGCCGGTCTGCGAAATACCACGGAATGCGTAGTCCGAGGCCAGGGTAACGTTGCCGCTGATTTCAGCCAGCGCAGCAGTCGAAGTCGTGGCCAGCAGTGCAGTCGCAAGTAAAGTTTTCTTCATCATTTTAGTAATCTCCAAAAGTTGTGGTTAAACACTGTGCAATGACCAACCACTTCAACTCTGTGTTAAGGGAAAATCACCCTATGCTCAGCAGGAACCATGCCAGACTGTTAATATGTATAAAATACAATTAGATAGAATTTTCATGCGGTAGAGCGGGTGGTCAGGTTGCACCTGTCTGACGCACAAAACAGGTGCAAGCACCATTTTGGTGCATGCGCTGATGGTGCACCGTCCGCTGGACGCCCGGCGCGGCAATCCACTAAGGTAGTCCTATGCTTAACACCAAATTCATTGACGACCTGGCCCGCCAGATCAGCAGCAGCATTCCCTCCGGCGTGAAGGGCCTGCAACAGGACGTGGAGAAGAACATCCACACCCTGTTACAGGGAGCCTTTGCGAAACTCGACCTCGTCACGCGCGAAGAATTCGACGTGCAAAGCAAGGTGCTGATGCGCACCCGCGAGAAACTCGAAGAGCTTGAGCGACTGGTAGCGGAGCTGGAAGAAAAGAACCGCTGATCTATCGCGCCTGCAAGGCGCTCCTACCAGCGACCCCAACCTTGCAGGAGCGCCTTGCAGGCGCGATAAGCCCTACAACCAGACCGCATCCCACAACGGATAATCCCCTACCCGTTTGACAAGCCCCGACCGCAACGGGTTGGCAATGATGTACCTCGCCGCATCAATCACTGACTGATCATTGCGCAAGGCATGATCGTGAAACCCGCGTTGCCAGATGGGAGTACCGGTGGCAACAAAACACTGGTTAATCACCCTGGCGGAATGACATTTCACATTCGCTACAACACTAGACAGTGACAAACGATCACCCAGCTCGACCAGCCAATGAAAATGATCGGGCATAACGACAAAAGCCTGTGTCCGGGTGCTGCCAAAATTGTCAGCCTGCATGAGTTCCCGGATGACGATTCGTCCAATATTGAAATCGGAGAATATTAGTCGCCTGTTGCAAGTAACCACTGTCACAAGATATATCTGCCCGGGAATAGAGTAGCGTCCTTTTCTCAAATCACGTCCATGCAGATTGTTGGGCATGCCTTCATTATTTATCCATCGCGCCTGCAAGGCGCTCCTACAATGCCGATTAAAATTGTACGAATACCAATAATCTTCTAAATCCCGAAGAACCCCGATAAACATGTAGGAGCGCCTTGCAGGCGCGATAAAACATAGAGACGGTACCTGTCTGACAAGGATTGTCTGTGGTGTTACCTTTTCACGTTCAACCACACAACCTACCCTCCCTGCTTACTCATTAGGAAATACGTCATGTCGCTCGCTGTCGTCTACAGCCGTGCCCGGCTGGGGATGGATGCGCCGCTGGTCACCGTCGAGGTGCACATTTCCAATGGACTGCCTTCCCTTTCCATCGTGGGTCTGCCGGAAACAGCGGTAAAGGAAAGCAAGGACCGCGTGCGCGGCGCACTCATGAACTGCAATTTTGAATTTCCGATGCGCCGGATTACGGTCAACCTGGCACCGGCCGATCTACCCAAGGAAGGCGGCCGCTTTGACCTGCCGATCGCGCTCGGCATCCTTGCCGCAACCCGACAGATACCCGGCAATGAACTCAACCGTTACGAGTGTGCCGGCGAACTGGCCCTGTCCGGTGAGCTGCGCCCCGTGCAAGGCATCCTGCCGATGGTATTGCAGACGATGCATGCCGGACGCACGCTGTTAATTCCTGTCGACAACACGGCAGAAGCCACACTGGTCAAAGCGTCCAGGGTGCTGGCCGGTGGACACCTGCTGGAAATGACGGCACACCTGGCCGGCACACAGCCGTTGGATCTCGCACAAGCAGCAATAGACAGTTCAGGCAACCCCCACACCCCCGACCTGGCCGACGTGCGTGGCCAGCAACACGCGCGCCGCGCACTGGAGATCGCCGCCAGCGGTGGCCACAGCCTGCTCATGCTTGGCCCGCCCGGCACGGGCAAGTCGCTGTTGGCCAACCGCCTGCCCGGCATCCTGCCGCCAATGGACGAAGCGGAGGCACTGGAAAGTGCCGCGTTACGCTCCATCTCGGGTTTGCCTGTCGATCCAGCACGCTGGCGTATACGCCCGTTTCGTGCGCCACACCACACCGCATCCGCCGTGGCGCTGGTCGGCGGTGGTTCCAACCCGCGCCCAGGGGAAATCTCGCTGGCACACAACGGCGTACTGTTTCTCGATGAACTGCCGGAGTTCGACCGCAGGGTACTGGAGGTGCTGCGCGAGCCGCTTGAAACGGGGTGCATCATGATCTCCCGTGCCGCTCGCCAGGCAGAATTTCCGGCACGGTTTCAGCTTATTGCTGCAATGAATCCGTGCCCGTGCGGCTACCTGGGTGATCCATCCGGACGTTGCAGATGCAGCAGTGAACAGATACAAAAATATCGCAACCGCATCTCAGGGCCGTTACTCGACCGCATCGACATGCACGTAGAAATACCGCGCCTGTCGTTTGATGAAATGCAAGGGATGAAAGGTGAGTGTAGCGCAGATGTACGTGAACGCGTTACACAAACACGTGACATACAACTACAACACAACAACAAATTAAATAGTTTACTTACGCATCAAGAAATCGATGACGTGTGCGGACTAAGGAAAACAGATCAACTTTTATTACAACAGGCAATGGAAAAGTTACAGCTGTCTGCGCGTGCTTATCACCGCATTCTTAAACTTGCCCGCACAATTGCAGACATGGACGAAACTGCATATATAAAGACACACCACCTAACAGAAGCACTTAATTACCGCAAACTGGATCGTCCTCTTCTTTAATGGGGTCAGTGACAATCGAATCTAATTCTCGTTTAAGCGAATGGAATCGCCATGCCCAGAAAACCACTGTTGTCGAAATGGCTGCGGCCGATACCACCACCCGACGACCCGGGTGAGGCGGTCACCTGCTAACCATAGACATCTTCGCGATGTTGTATGAATTCCTGGTAGTCGATGTAGTGACTGCCATCACATGAAAATACCAGCCCGACCGTGCCATTGATGATATTCAGCGAACCGGAACGCAGGTAGATGGCATCGTCCTTGTGACGAAGAGTGCGGATGATGTCCAGTACGTCACGAATCCGCTCCGGTGGCACTGCCGCATTGCGCGGATAAATGGTATGGGCAAACGCCTTCATGAAGCCCGGCGCAAGGAATTCATCTTTTAGATGCACCTGGTAGTTGAATGGATCAGCCATGGACCACAGCGTCACCTGGCCGCTGGAGAAGTGGATCTTGGCATGAAAGATACCACGCTCCCGCAGCAACTGCCCTACGCAGTCGACCACCTCATCGAGACGATCGTCAAACTCATTATCCACCCGCGACTGGCTGAACAGGAATTGCCGGATGGATGGATCACCACGAATCTGTAACCAGCGCCTGGACATGAGCGATTCCCTCGCAATGTTGCAACACAGTTACTCAGGCAAGTAGCATGCCATCGCGTTTAATGTTGAATCTACGCGTTATTCGCAGGGGTGATGCGTACAATTTGCACAAGGCCGGTGCGTAGCGCACCGTTTTGATACGGCACAAAGAAAGAATGGGGTGGCAGCTTCAGGGGATTGCTTCGCTACACTTGCAATGACAAACGAGGTGAAAGGGCTAGTTACGTCTTGGCTTGCCAAGGTGGATGGCGCGATTATCAATGGCCAGAGCCGCCTCGTGCAGGGCCTCGGACAGCGTCGGGTGTGCGAATACCGTGCGTGCGATGTCTTCACTGCTGGCACCGAATTCCATCGCCAGCACGGCCTGGCCGATTAGCTCGGAGGCCCCTGCACCGAGAATGTGTACCCCCAGCACGCGGTCGCTGGCGGCATCGCTCAACACCTTGACCATGCCGTCGGTGGCCTGCATGGCGCGCGCACGCCCGCTGGCGGCAAACGGAAATACGCCACTGCGGTAGTCGATGCCGGCCTGCTTTAGTGCGTCCTCGGTCTTGCCCACCCAGGCGATCTCCGGGTTGGTGTAGATCACCGAGGCAATCGCCCCGTAATTCACCTCGCTGTGCTGGCCGGCGATACGCTCTGCCACCATGATGCCTTCCTCTGAACCCTTGTGCGCCAGCATCGGCCCGCGCACTGCGTCACCAATGGCGTGCACACCGGGCAGGCTGGTTTCGCAGAATTCATCCACATGCACAAAGCCGCGCTCATCCAGCAACAGTTCGGCCTCGGCTGCGGCAAGCCCCTCGGTACACGGGCGACGGCCAACCGCAACCACCAGCCGGTCCACGCTGATGGCATGATCACCACCGTCCTGATAGGCAATCTCGATACCGTCAGCAGTTTCCCGGGTACCTTTGACGCGGGCATCAAGGCGGATATCCAGTCCCTGCTGCCGGTAAAGTTTCAGCGCAGCGTCAGCAAGCTGCCTGTCGGCCATGGCCAGAAACGTCTCCTGCGCCTCAAGCAGCGTGACACTGGCGCCCAGGCGTTGCCACACACTGCCGAGCTCCAGACCGATGACACCGGCACCAATGATGCCGAGGCGTTGCGGCACGCTGGTCCATGCCAGCGCACCGGTTGAATCGACGATGACATCCTCGCGCAACGGCACGACATCCAGTTCCACCGGTGTGGAACCCACCGCAAGAATCACGTGTTTTGCGCCGACAGTCTGCTGCTCGCCACTGTGCAAGCTGATCCGTACCTCGCGCCCCGGCAATAATTGGCCACGGCCTGACAGCCACTCGACGCCATGGGATTTGAACAATGCCGCAATACCACCGGTCAACTCAGCCACAATGCGGTCCTTGCCGGCAATCATCTCTGCCACATCGAGCGACACTTCCTGAGCATGGATACCACGCGTAGCGGCCTCATGCTGCAGGCGCGCGTAGAGTTCCGAACTTTCCAGCAATGACTTGGAGGGGATACAGCCAGCATTCAGACAGGTGCCACCGGGAGCCGGCTTGCCATCATTATCCAGCCAGTCATCGACACAGGCCGTGGCAAGACCCAGTTGCGCGCAACGGATGGCCGCCACGTAGCCCGCCGGGCCGGCGCCAATGACGATGACATCGTAACTGTTATTCATGCGGCACCCTGAGCCCTTTGTTTATAAATCCAGCAGCATGCTGGCGGGATCTTCCAGCAGATCGACAACGGTCTTGAGGAACGTAACCGCGCTTCTGCCATCGACGATGCGGTGATCGTAGGTCAGCGCAAGGTACATCACCGGTCGTACCACGACTTCACCGTTTTCAACCACCGCCCGGTCCTGGATGCTGTGCATGCCAAGGATCGCACTCTGCGGCGGGTTCAGAATCGGCGTCGACAGCATGGAACCAAACACACCGCCATTGGTAATCGAGAAGGTCCCGCCGGTGATTTCTTCCATGGTGAGCTTGCCATCACGACCACGCGTTGCAAAATCCACTATCTGTGACTCGATCTCGGCAAGACTCATGTATTCTGCGTTACGCAGGATCGGTACCACCAGGCCACGGTCGGTGCTGATAGCCACACCAATATCGCAGAAGCCATGGTAGACAACATCATCGCCATCGATAGAGGCATTGATATCCGGATGTCGCCGCAGCGCCTCGGCCACGGCACGTACAAAGAACGACATATAGCCCAACCGTACACCGTGGGTCTGCTCGAACGCCGCACGGTGTTTCTCGCGCAGCGTCTTGACCGGTAGCATGTTGAGTTCGTTAAAAGTGGTCAGCATCGCGGTGCTTTGCGTAGCCTGCAACAGCCGTTCTGCAACACGCGCACGCAGGCGTGACATCGGCACGCGCTGCTGCGGGCGCTCCTCTACCGTAACGGACGCTGGCGCCGGCTGTTCAGTTGAGCGTTGCGGTGACTGTTGTGCGAGGTGTTCGATCACATCGGCCTTGGTAAGGCGGCCCGCCTTGCCACTGCCCTGTATCTGGTGCGGGTCAAGTGCATGTTCCGCAACCAGCTTGCGAACTGCCGGGCTCAGTACCGCGTCATCCTCAACAGAACTTTTCCCTGCCGGCGTGACTGAACCCGCAGCCTCTGCAACAGTAACCGGCCGCGCCGCACCATTGGTATCAATCACACCAATCAGCTGGTCGGCGACCACGGTTGCGCCATCAGTAATCAGGATCTCTTCCAGTACGCCGTCTTCGGGGGCCGGCACCTCCAGCACAACCTTGTCGGTCTCGATATCCACCAGCGCCTCGTCGCGCCTGATTGCTTCACCGGGTTTCTTGTGCCAGCAGACGAGCACGCCGTCGCTGACGGATTCGGGGAGAGCGGGGACCCTGACTTCTGTTGCCATAACGCATCAACTCCTGCTATTGCTGTTATGTAACATGAATGATTGCGCATATATGAACACCATCACGGCTCCAGTCCCAGCGCCCGGGCGACCAGCTGCTCTTGCTGCTGCACGTGCAGGCTTGCATAACCGACCGCCGGTGCAGACAAGGCAGCGCGGCCAGTATAGATAAGTTTGTTTTCAACGCCAATCAACTCTTCAAACTTGTGACGCGTTGCGTACCAGGCACCCTGGTTCTGCGGTTCTTCCTGGCACCAGACATACTCAGTGACGCCTGGATAGCGCGCCAACTCCGCGCGCAGCAGGCGCCACGGGAACGGATACAGCTGCTCGATGCGCACCAGCGCCACGTGGTCCAGCTTGTGTTCCCGACTGCGTTCCAGCAAGTCGTAATACACGCGACCGCTGCACAGGACCAGCCGCGTGATACGTTCAGGCTCCTGTATATCTTCATTACCCAGCACCGGCCGGAAACTGCCCTCTGCCAGCTCCTCCAGGCTGGAAGTCGCCAGCTTGTGACGCAACAGGCTTTTTGGTGCCATCACGATCAATGGACGTCGCAATGGCCGCACCATTTGGCGGCGCAGCATATGAAACATCTGCGCCGGCGTGGTCGGGTTACATACCTGTATATTGTGAGCAACGCATAACTGCAGAAAGCGCTCCAGGCGCGCGGACGAATGTTCCGGACCCTGTCCTTCCTGCCCATGCGGCAGCAACAGGGTAAGACCACACAGCCTGCCCCACTTTGCCTCGCCGGATGCAATGAACTGATCAATGACCACCTGCGCCACGTTGGCGAAGTCCCCGTACTGTGCTTCCCAGATGGTCAGCGTTTCCGGTTCGGTAGTCGCGTAGCCGTACTCGAACGCCAGCACCGCCTCCTCGGAGAGGATCGAATCAAACACCAGGAAGTCCGGCTGGTCAGCAGCAATATTCTTCAGCGGCACACAGATATCTCCGCCATTCTGGTTATGCATCACCGCGTGACGGTGAAAGAAGGTGCCGCGTTCGCTGTCCTGGCCGGAAATACGAATAGGGAAGCCGTCGTTCAGTAAACTTGCAAAGGCGAGTGATTCTGCAAAGCCCCAGTCTGCCGGCATGGCGCCTGCAGCCATCTTGCGCCGGTCGTCCATCAGTTTGGCAACGCGCGGGTGCAGCTCGAACCCAACTGGCAAACTCTGCAGTCGTTCAGCCAGCGAAACCAGCGTGGCGCGATCGACCCGGGTATCACAGGGCTCGTCCCAGTTATAACCGACATAGTTCTTCCACTTGACCGCAACGGCCGCGTCAACCGGCTGACCCAGTTTCACGGCTGGCGTCACGGTCTCACCGGCATCCAGCCGGTCACGATATTCACTCTGCATGGCATCTATCTGCGCAGCCGTGATAACGCCATCATTCACCAGTTTTTCCGCATACAATGCACGCGTGGTGGGCAGCGAACGAATATCGCGGTACATCATCGGCTGGGTCGCGGCTGGCTCATCAGCCTCGTTGTGGCCGTGACGGCGATAGCACACCAGGTCAATGACCACATCCTTGCTGAAGGTCTTCCGGTAATCCATCGCCAGCTGCGTGACAAACAGAACGGCCTCCGGGTCATCACCATTGACGTGGAAAATAGGCGCATTGACCATCCTGGCAACATCCGTGCAATACAGTGTCGAGCGCGCATCCTTGGCCTGGCTGACGGTAAAACCAATCTGGTTATTGACCACGATGTGTACCGTACCGTGCGTGCTGAAACCACGCAGGTCGGACATGTTAAAGGTCTCCATCACCACACCCTGCCCGGCGAAGGCCGCATCGCCGTGCACCACCACCGACATGACGCGTTTTCCCTGCCTGTCCCCATAACGTTGCTGGCGCGCGCGAACCGATCCCTCTATGACGGGCGAGACAATCTCCAGGTGCGAGGGATTGAAGGCAAGTGCCAGATGAACATTTCCACCCGGCGTAGTGATGTTCGATGAAAACCCCTGGTGATACTTAACATCACCGCTCCTGTGATTGTGATCGTGCTGGTCCTCAAACTCCGAGAATAATCTGGAGGGTAGCTTGCCAAGGATATTGACCAGTACGTTGAGGCGACCACGATGTGACATGCCAATGACGATTTCCTTGATGCCGTCATCACCTGCATGGTCAATCAGTTCGCTCATCAGCGGGATCAGGCTTTCACCGCCTTCCAGTGAAAAGCGTTTCTGCCCGACATACTTTGCATGCAGGTAGCGTTCGATCCCCTCTGCTGCGGTCAATCGCTGCAACAGCCATTGCTGTCGCTTGCTGCCGATATCCGATCGTGGCCGTGCACCTTCAAGGCGCTGCTGTATCCAGCGTTTCTCGCCAGTGTCCGATATGTGCATGTATTCCGCACCAACCGTTGAACAGTAAATCCGGTTAAGCGCGACCAGGATTTTCTTCAGCGCGGCCTTTTCCGGACCGACCAGCGAACCGGTGCTGAACACTGTATCGAAGTCCTGCTCGGACAGTTCATGGTAGGCCAGGTCCAGTTCACCATCCTGTTCAGGCGCACTGCGCTGCAACGGATCGGTTCTGGCGAACTGGTGTCCACGAAAACGGTAGGCATTGATCAGCTGCAGCACGCGTATCTGCTTGCGCTCATACTCCAGGCGCGACTCGCTGACCTGCGCACCGTCATGCCTGCGCCGGCGCCCGGTCAGCCTCGAGAACTCGGCACGCAGCTCGGAATGCAGCACATCATCGACGGCCATTCCGTTGACCTGTGGCAGGCCGTCAAAGTAATTGCGCCAGTGCTCACTGACTGAACCCGGATCACGCTGATATGACTCGTACATGGCTTCCAGCCATGCGCCATTGCTGCCATCCAGCAGGGAGGTCTGTTGCAGCACTTTCATACCTGGCTTGTTCATGCTCGGTGATCCCGGTCGGCTCCAGCCCACGGGCTGGATGCCATATCTGCCGATCTATACCTTATATAGGAACGGTATCGCTGTATTCGCTGTTTCCTTTAGGCAGCGCGTGGCGCTGCCAGTTCAACAGACGGCATCCCCGCTCGCCTGCCGCCGCTGGAAATCACCCCGCTGGCGGCCAGCAACCGCGCTGGAGCATAAGCCGGAGCTGCCGATAAACTTCCACTGCATAACGTAAATTTCTCTGGATAAACTGATGCATACACGCTGGCAAGCCGGATTTACCGTGTTTGAGGTGGTGACTAGCCTGGCCATTGTCGCCATCCTGATCACGCTGGCTTTACCCATTTATATCGATTTTCAGCACAAGGCACAGGTCACCAGCGGCCTGCGCCTGGCGAGCCCGGTGCAACAGGCCGTCTCGGTATACCACTCCACCCATGAAACCTTCCCGGTCAGCAACGTGGCTGCCAATATTGCCGACCCGGATGAGCTGGGTAACCGCTATGTGCACTCCATCACCATTACCGACAAACCGACGCCGGGAACCATCCGGATCAGCTACCGGGCAATGGGCAGCGTGGCCAAGGGTGACGCGTTGCTGCTGGTGCCCACGGGTTATGGTGAGGATGTGCTATGGGATTGCACCAGCATGACGATTATCAAGAGCCTGCTGCCAGTCAACTGTCGCTAGCGTAACGAACAACCGCTTTACTCCAGACAAAAAAAGGGCTGCCAGGGCAGCCCTTTTACTTACAACCTGTCGTTGTTTACTGGCTGTTATTGACCATGTACTCAACCACTGCTTTCAGATCGTCATCCGAGCAGGTCATGCACAGGCCTTTCGGCGGCATGGCATTCAGGCCGTTAATGGCATTCGCCACCAGTGAATCCATGCCGGCGGCAATGCGCGGTGCCCAGGCCGCAGCATCACCCAGTTTCGGTGCCCCGGCAACGCCCGCGGCATGGCAAGCCATGCAGGAACCGTTATAGATATCCTCTCCGGACTTCGCTGCAGCCGCCGTCTCGACCACGGCAACCTCGGCCTGCTCCGGAGCAGACTCACCCGCAACATTCACCTTGCCAACCGGCTTGATGTTCTCAACAACCACTTCCTCCGGCTTGTAGTCTGCAACATCGGTGGTCAGGTTGGTGGCGATAAGAATCAGTATTACAGCCAGCACGGCTAAACCGCCCATGATGGCAAAGAAGGTTGAGTAGAACTGTTTATCCTGGCTCAAGGCGATCTCCTGGTTAGTTGTAGTGCGGGGTGAGCTGCCGTCCGGGCAGCGGGATACCGGCAAATTATACTGAAAAGCCATAGCACGGGAAATTCCCGATTTTCACTCTTGAAACAGACACCTTCAGGCATAGACCCGATCTCGTTCCGGCGTTATCCTGTCGCCCGTCTCCCCACGCGCGTCAATCTGGGTTACAGTCTGCGCAGGGGAAAACCCGCCATGCAGGCCTGGCGGACACCCATAGTACGACGCATGCGCCCGTAGCTCAGCTGGATAGAGTACCGGCTTCCGAAGCCGGGTGTCACAGGTTCGAATCCTGTCGGGCGCGCCATACACAATGCCAAGGAAACACCATGAACCTGGACCGCGTCACATCCGGCAAGGACGTGCCCGACAATATCAACGTGATCATCGAGATCCCGGCCCATAGCGACCCGGTGAAATACGAGGTCGACAAGGAAACCGGTGCCATGTTCGTTGACCGGTTCATGGACACGTCCATGCATTACCCGTGCAATTACGGCTATGTACCGCATACCCTGTCGGAGGACGGCGATCCGGTCGACGTGCTGGTGGTGACACCGGTCCCGCTGATCAGTGGCTCCGTCATCCAGTGCCGCCCGATCAGCATCCTCAAAATGGCTGACGAGGCCGGACCGGACGCCAAGATCCTCGCGGTGCCCGTCGACAAGCTCTCCACCCATTACCGCGCGGTCCAGACACTCGACGATCTGCCGCCGGAACTGCCCGCCTCCATTGCGCATTTCTTCGCGCACTATAAGGACCTGGAGCCCAACAAGTGGGTCAGGATCGATGGTTGGGATAACATGGATGCGGCCCGCACGGAGATCCTGACAAGCATCCAGCGCTTCAAGGACGCGCCGGTTAAGCCCAACTTCTAGGGAAACCCTGATTTATCCATCCTTGAGATAATTGTAGGAGCGCCTTGCAGGCGCGATTGTTTTATCGCAATAAATATCGCGCCTGCAAGGCGCTCCTACGGCATTATTCAGCGTCACACGAATAAGCATGGCGAAAATACATTCGTAACTTATTGATATATATGTAGCCGTATCGATAATATATATGCTTGATCATATATATGTTTAGACGTATATTGTCGGCATGCCAGTCGACACCGAAGCCCTTTTTCGCATGCTCTCCGATGGCACGCGCCTGCGCGCACTGATGCTGCTCGCCGCCGAGGGCGAACTGTGCGTGTGCGAGCTCACGCATGCCCTTGACCTGTCACAGCCGAAGATCTCGCGCCATCTCGCACAACTGCGTGAGGGTGGCCTGCTACAGACACGTCGCAACGGGCAGTGGATGTACTACCGTATCGACCCCGGCCTGCCCGACTGGGCAAACAACATCCTGCATCACACCCTGCTTGGCAATGCCGCCGCCGAACCCTTCTGCAACGACCGCGCTGCCCTGAAGGCCATGCCAAACCGGCCCGACGCCGCCTGCTGCGCCTGAACGACTCTCAAATGGAGGGATAACATGAGCCGCCTGCACGTACATATCGCTGTCGATGACCTCGAACAGAACATCCGTTTTTATACCGCCCTGTTTGGCAACGCCCCTGATGTGAGCAAGCCTGACTACGCCAAGTGGGACATGAAGGACCCTGCGGTGAACTTTGCGATTTCAAAGCGCGGCGCGCAGCAGGGACTGGACCATGTCGGCTTGCAGACAGATGACCCTGCTGAACTGCAGGCCATCCAGCAACGCCTGGAACAGGCCGGCATCGCGGGCCATGAACAGCGCGATGCCGCCTGCTGCTATGCGCGTTCTGACAAGTACTGGACACAGGACCCGCAGGGCATTACCTGGGAGTCCTTCCATTCACTGGATTCGATTCCGACCTTCAACACGGCCGGCTCTCCCGAGGCAGCACGCGGTTGCTGTGTACCGGAGATCGGCTCCAACTGCAGCTAGTCATGAATATCCTGTTCCTGTGCACCGGTAATTCCTGTCGCTCGCAGATCGCCGAGGGCTGGGCACGGCATTACGTCGCTGACCGGCACCGCGTTCAGTCCGCCGGCATTGAGGCACATGGCAAGAACCCGCGCGCCATCGCCGTCATGCAGGAGGCCGGCATAGACATCTCGGGTCAGCAATCGACACGGGTCGACAAGAACATGCTGGAGGAAGCCGACCTTGTAGTCACCGTGTGCGGCCATGCAGATGAGCATTGCCCGGCGTTACCGCCGGGCACACAAAAACTGCACTGGCCACTGAGCGACCCGGCCAGGGCGACTGGCAGTGAAGAGCGCGTTATGCAGGTATTTCGTGCCAGTCGCGAAGACATCCGCCAACGCGTAACAACGCTGCTGGAAAGCCTGTAAGCACACACCCGCACGGACTTGCGCATGAACCTGTTTGAACGCTATCTGAGCCTCTGGGTAATTGCCTGTATTGCAGCAGGCATCACCCTCGGGCACCTGTTTCCACAGTTGTTTGCACTGCTCGGCAACCTTGAATTTGCACACGTCAACCTGCCGGTTGCCGTCCTGGTGTGGCTGATGATCCTGCCCATGCTGCTGAAGATCGACTTTAATGCACTGCGCGAGGTTCGACACCACACGCGTGGCATCGGCGTTACCCTGTTCGTCAACTGGGCAGTCAAGCCATTCTCCATGGCGCTGCTGGGTTGGCTGTTTATACGCGTAGCGTTTGCTGACTGGCTGCCTGCAGACCAGATAGACAGCTACTTTGCCGGCCTGGTGTTACTGGCCAGTGCACCGTGCACGGCCATGGTGTTTGTCTGGAGTAACCTGACCAACGGACACCCGGGCTTTACCCTCTCGCAAGTGGCGCTGAACGACGTGATCATGGTGTTTGCATTTGCACCCATTGTGGCACTGCTGCTTGGCATCGCATCCATTACCGTGCCCTGGGACACCCTGTTGTTGTCGGTCCTGCTGTACATCGTGTTGCCGGTACTGCTGGCTGGTGTCTGGCGTCGCAGCATCATTGCACACACACACGGCATCGCCCGACTTGCCGCCACGCTGCGCGTGTTGCAACCTGCATCCATCATCGCCCTGCTGATGACACTGGTGTTACTGTTCGGCTTTCAGGGACAACAGATACTTGGGCAACCCTTCATTATTCTGTTGCTGGCCATACCGATAATCATCCAGGTTTATTTCAACTCCGGGCTTGCCTACCTGCTGAGCCGAAAACTGGGAGTTGCTCACAACGTTGCTGCCCCGGCGGCACTGATCGGCGCCAGCAATTTTTTCGAACTGGCAGTGGCAACAGCGATCAGCCTGTACGGACTCGGTTCGGGTGCAGCGCTGGCCACCGTGGTCGGCGTACTGGTCGAGGTACCTGTCATGCTGTCCGTGGTCTACCTGGCCAACACATCACGCAACTGGTACGAACGCGCAACCTGCACCTGATCCGCTCCCGGATCAGGTGCCTCAGTAATGCCGGCATCGTTGTGCAGGGTGCGACTACTCTCCCGTGAAATTAGCTGCAAGATAATCGCCGCCCAACGTCATGAAAATATACAGCTTCTGCTTGGCGGGATCGGTGATTTTATCATTCACAAAAACGGCCACCCATTCCGGGGTACCTTTAAACACTCTTTTCTCAACCGAACTTGCGGTCGTTGACGCCCAGCTTTCTTGCAGTTTTTCTTTTTTTACAAGTACTGCAATAATTTTTGTTGCATTTGTTTCCGCTGTTTCCTGATTTACAGGTTCATGAGAATGCCCGTGATCGTGGCCGCTTCCCGCCATAGCGGTGGCCGAGCACAGACTGAGGAAAAGGCCGAGTAACAATATTTTCAGTTGCATGATAATCATCTCCTATAGTGAATCAATCGTATCGTGGATAGTAGAACGCGGGGTTTGTTTTGGCTCAGCTGGTTGCAAGGCCTTGTTTAAATCCAGACGTTGATATTCGCCTTTTGCTTGCAACACGATGTTAACGGGTGATGGGGTATTATTTTTCCAGTACCAGCCATGTGTGCCAGCAAAGGAAGCGGTCAAAGAACCACTTGACTGGCTCTCGGTACTCTTTTTAAAGCTCTTGAAATAGCCACTTGTATCGCCTTCTGGTTCACCGTGAAAATCAAAAAACAGTGCTGCACCATCAGCTTCCCATGTGTATTCAAGTGTCGCGCCTTTCGCAAGGTAAAACTTGTATTCCTTATCACCTCTGGCTGGAATGGTGATGCTGATTGAATCTTTCCACCCGGATTGTTGAAAGTCTTCGGAACCCACATCGGTCGCCGCTTTCTTATCGCTTTCCTTGTTTTGAGACGCTTCTGCACTGGCAATAAATTCTTCAGGGTTGCTGGTATGCGCATAACCGTGCATCTGCATGAGGAAAAGCAGGCCACCCGCCAGAATCAGGCCATAGTTTGCAACCAGACTGAAGGTCTGGAAGGCGTGACTTTTTCGCCAAGCGGCGATGAGCAGCAACATCAGGGCCAGTGCGCTGACCTGTCCCAGTTCGATGCCGACATTAAACGAGATGATATTGAGCAACAGGCTGTCTTCGCTCAACGGCAGTTCCTGTAACCGGGTGGACAAGCCGAAGCCGTGGATCAGGCCCAGACTGACAATCATCAACATCATGTTAGGTGGATTGATGTTGAGGTATTTACGGAAGCCGTCAATGTTGGCAAAGGCGATATAACAGACACTCAGACCGATCACCGCATCGATGGCAAAGTAGTTAAGCTGGATCGCGTTAAAAGTGGCGTAGATCAGGGTCACGCTATGACCCAGCGTGAACGCGGTGACGTATTTTGCGATATCACGGAAACTGGTCAGAAAAAAGATAATCCCGAACACGAACGCCAGGTGATCGTAACCGGACAACATATGCGTGGCGCCGAGCCACATATAACGCAGATTACCGCCTTCGATAATGGCCAGTTTATCGGCCTCGGACATGCCGTGTGCGTAGGCCACCTGTGAGAACAAGCCAATTATCAGCAGGCCGGCGCCTATGGCAAAAATACGTGTGAATAAATTTGTTCTGAATAGCACTGTGTCATTCTCCTTAATAGTTACAGGTGGCCGCTTTGTTCGACGGCAGTGACCCAGTAGATACCCTGGCCTTCAACGTCATAGGTTGTTTTGCGTAACGACTCAAGCACCAAATCCACGTTGCCGTCTTCAAGCAAAATATCCACCCGTATCCGTGGCGTGTAACCAACCACCTTGTCCCGCGCCGAGAGGAAAGGATCGCTCTCGACCTGTACCCCGTGCCCTTCCGCGTGATTAAAGGTAAAGCCCGAAACCTGCTTCAGGCTACGCAGCTGATCGGCCATATCCTGCTGAGCATTGGTGTGAATAATGAGTGTCAGATGTTTCATGCGTGTTCCTCCCCTATGTGACCATTTACAGCGGGTTGAGTTTGGCCTTCCAAGCGCCCTTCCAGCCAGGCGCAAGCGGCCGGAGCAGTTATTCCGGAAACTACCGATGCAACACAACCAATCCTCAGGATCATGTTTGCCTGCTCTCTCTGCGATATGCAGAATCGTTAATTTTGTCAGGCATCCCGGTAGGCCAGCCGATACAGGGCCGGCAACACCAGCAGGGTCAGCACGGTCGATGAGATAATGCCACCGATCACCACCGTGGCGAGTGGCCGCTGTACCTCGGCGCCGGTGCCGATATTCAACGCCATGGGGATAAAGCCGAGACTGGCAACCAGTGCCGTCATCAGCACGGGCCGCAGGCGCCGCAGCGCACCCTCTACGATGGCCTGCTCCACGGCCATGCCGCCCTGCCTGAGATCACGGATAAAGGACAACATCACCACGCCGTTGAGAACGGCAACACCGGACAGGGCGATAAAGCCTACACCTGCCGAGATCGACAGCGGCAGATCGCGCAGCGCAAGGGCTGCCACGCCACCGGTCAGTGCAAGCGGCACACCGGTGAATACCAGCGCAGCATCCCTGGCCGAGCTGAAGGCCATGAACAGCATCCCAAAGATAATCAACAGCGTAAATGGCACGACCACCGAAAGGCGTTTGGCTGCAGATATCAGCTGCTCGAAGGTGCCACCGTAATCAACCCAGTAACCCGCCGGTATATCGACCTGCTCGCGTACCGCATCCTGCACATCGGCAACAAAACTGCCCAGATCACGATCACGCACATTGGCGGTTACCACCACCCGGCGTTTGCCGTTGCCGCGGCTGACCTGGTTGGGGCCATCCGCAATTACAACCTCCGCCACCTCGCCCAGCGGGATACTCTCCGGCACAGTACGTGCAACACCCAGGGCATCCGCATCACCGGCCACTTCCCGCACCACATCCGGCGGCAGGGTGACAGGCAGGCGCGCCAGGGTATCGATATCGGTACGCAGGTGTTCCGGTAGCCGTACCACGAGATCGAAACGGCGGTCACCCTCAAATACCTGTCCAACGGTTTCTCCACCCATCGCGATGCGCAGCGTCTCCTGCACGCTGGCCACATCCAGGCCGTAGTAGGACAGGCGCTCGCGATCCGGAATCACGCTCAGCATCGGCAGACCGGTGGCCTGCTCAACACCTACATCTGCCGCGCCCGGCACCCCGGATACCACGGCCTCAACCTGTTCCGCCAGTTCCACCAGCGTATCGAAGTCGTCGCCGAAAACTTTCACCGCCAGGTCAGCACGGACGCCGGCGATCAACTCATTGAAGCGCATTTGAATCGGTTGGGTAAACTCGTAATTGTTGCCGGGAATGGCACGGGCGGCGACTTCAATCTCCGCCACCAGTTCCGCCTTGGGCTTGTCGGGATTTGGCCACTGTGCGCGCGGCTTCATGATAACGAAGGTATCGGCCACGTTCGGTGGCATGGGATCATTTGCCACCTCAGCCGTGCCGAGCTTGGCGAATACGTGTGATACTTCCGGGAATTCGCTGAAGCGCTTCTCCAGCGCCCCCTGCATCTCCACCGCCTGGGTCAGGCTGGTACCCGGAATACGCAGTGCGTGCACGGCCATGTCACCCTCATCAAGATTCGGCACAAACTCGGTACCCATCCGGGTCGCATGCAAACCGGCAATCACCACCAGGCCTGTCGCAGCGATCACCGCCAGCCAGCGATGCCTTAACATGCGCAGCAGCATCGGTTTATACAGCGTGCGCAAACCTGACATGACCAGGTTCTCTCCATCCTTCACCCGGCCACTGACAAACAGGGCCACTGCAGCCGGCACGGCAGTCACTGACAACAGCAAGGCCGCCAGCAGCGCGGTAACCACCGTGAAGGCCATGGGGTGAAACATCTTGCCTTCCACGCCGGTGAGCGCAAAGATCGGGATATAGACGATCAGGATGATCGATACGCCGAACACACTGGGGCGAATCACCTCGACAGTAGCTTCACGCACTACGCGTAACCGCTGGGTAATATCCGGCAGCGATCCGTGCATGCGCTGGTAAACACCCAGGTGGTGTAAACAGTTCTCAACGATAATGACCGCACCATCCACGATCAATCCGAAATCGAGTGCGCCCAGGCTCATCAGGTTTCCGGAAACCTGTGACTCCACCATGCCGGTAACGGTAATCAGCATGGCGACCGGAATGACCGCCGCCGTCACCAGCGCCGCACGCCAGTTTCCCAGCAGCAATAACAGCACGGCAATCACCAGCAGGGCGCCCTCGGCCAGGTTCTTCTTCACGGTCGCGATGGTTTTGTCCACCAGTGAAGTGCGGTCGTAGAGTGCGTTGAGTTGCACACCTTCCGGCAGCGATGGCTTGATGGACTCCAGGCGTTCGGCAGTGGCCTGCGCCACAATCCGGCTGTTTTCACCCACCAGCATGAACACGGTACCCAGCACCACCTCTTCGCCATTCTGGGTGGCTGCACCCGTGCGCAGTTCGCTTCCCAGCTGCACCTCCGCCACATCGGATAAACGGATAGACACCCCGTCACGACTGGCAACGGTGATGCCGCCTATCTCCTCCAGGTTGGCGAGCTGGCCCGGTGAGCGGACCAGGTACTGGGCGCCGAAGCGCTCGATGTAACCGGCACCGGTATTCAGGTTATTGCGTGCCAGGGCGCGCATCAGGTCCTGAAATGTCAGATCAAAGGCCAGCAGTTTGTCCGGGTCGGGCAGCACATGAAACTGCTTGGTGTAACCGCCGATGGTGTTTACTTCCACTACACCGGGGGTCTGGCGCAGTTGCGGCCGCACGATCCAGTCCTGCACCGTGCGTAGATCCATGGGCGTGTGTTGTGCACCCTCGGCGTTGGCGACGGTGTACATGAAAATCTCGCCCAGTCCAGTGGCAATCGGGCCCATGATTGGTTCGACACCTTCCGGCAACTGCTCTTTCACCTCGGACAGGCGTTCACCGATCAGCTGGCGCGCCCAGTAGATGTCGGTGCCGTCCTCGAATACCACGGTGACCTGCGACAGGCCGTAGCGGGAGATCGAGCGGGTCCCGGACAGGCGCGGCAGGCCCGCCATCGCGGTCTCGATCGGAAACGTGATGCGCTGCTCCGACTCCAGCGGTGAATAACCCGGCACCTCGGTGTTGACCTGCACCTGGACATTGGTGATGTCAGGCACGGCATCGATGTTCAGTCGGTTGAAATTCCAGGCACCCAGCGCCATCAGGCCGATGGTGACCACCATTATCAGCCAGCGGTGCGCCAGTGAGGCGGCAACTATACGGTTTAACATCGCCTGTCTCCTCAGTGGTCGTGGCTGGCGCCGGATTTTTCGATATCGGCCTTGATCAGGTAGCTGTTGCCGGTGACGTACTCGGTGCCGGGCTTCAGCCCGCCGAGTACTTCAACCCATTCGCTGTTATTCCTGCCGAGCTCCAGCATGCGCACTTCATACGTGTCCCCAAAGCGGGCGAATACCACCTGGAAATCGCGAAAGCGCTGAATGGCCGACTGTCGCACGGCGAGCGCCACCTCGTGTTCTGCAACCACAACCCGGCCGCGCACGAATTGCCCCGGGCGCAGCTTCCCGTCAGGGTTTTCGATAATTACCCGTGCCTGCACGCTTTGGCTGGCGTGGGCGGCAAGCGGCGCTATCCAGTCGATCTGACCGGGAATACGGGTACCGCCCAGTGTTTCAATAATGACCGACTGACCCGGCTTCACTTGCTCGATATTGCGGGCAAAGATGTCCAGTTCCACCCACACCTCTGACAGGTCCGCAATGATGAACAGCGGGTCGTCACCCGTCGCCATGCCCAGCTGTATGTCCTGGCGCAGGATCACGCCCCCGATGGGGGACTTTACTGTGTAGGTTTGCAGGCTTTCGTTACTCTGTATGCGTGCCAGCACGGCATGCCTGTCTACCTGTTCGCCGAGCCGCGCTTCGATGCCCTGAACGACGCCGTCAAAGCGCGCCCGCACCTGAGCCAGGCGCGCCGGGTCTGTTTGCACCCGCCCCGTGAAGGTCAGTGTTTTGGCTATCAGGGCAGGTCCTGCGACCCCGGTCTCTATATCGGCTTCCTGTGCCAGCGCTGCCGGAATTTCCGTACGGCCCTCATAGCTGGAGAAACCCCATTCATATGACTTGTCTGCGTGCTGCGCATGTACCGTTACATCAAAGGAATGCGGCTCACTCACCACACCCTGCCCGCGCAGGTAATCCTTGAGGGGACTGAAACTGAAGTGATCTACCTGGCCATCGACACGGGCTAGCTCCACCTCCAGCTCTACACTGTCCGGCGCCAGCGGCTTGCCGTCCTGGTATACATAGACGTGAAACTCGGGCGGCACACCCGTCTCATAAAGAGACAGCTCGACTGTAAAGTCGTCCTGTTCCAGTAACCTGCCGCCATGCGGACCCTTTTGAACTTCCTCGTGCTCGTCGTGGGAATCACCATGCCCATCGTGAGACTCTTCATGCACGGCCTCATGGTCTGCGTGATCGTTCTCATCGGCAGTGATGCCTACCATGGGCCAGGCAGTCAGTATGCCGCCGCACACAAGCAGGCTTGTTAAAATATTGCGGATCATTGGGAAACTCCTGTTGGGGTTACTCCATTCAGGGGAGCAGTGCCGATAAGACGATCGATTTCGATACGCGCACTGTGGTGTTCAGCCGCAGATGACAAGGATTCCAGGCGAGCTTCCAGCAGGGTCTCCTGGGCCACCGTCAGCTCAAGCAATGAGTAACGTCCGGCGGCATAGCCCTTGTTGTAATCAAGTAATGCCTTTTCTGCCTCTGGGATAATGCTGTCTTTGTAAATCTCAAACCGGTCGCGCGCATGCAACAATTCCTGGTGCAGGGCGGACAGTGTGGCACGCAGGACAAGATGCTGGTCCTGCGCCAGGAGTTGCTCACGCCCAATCAGCGCCTCGGCCTCGTGCACATAGGGGCTGGCACGACCGACACTGCCAAGCGGCATGCTCAGGGACAGCACGACACCCACATCATCAGTGTCATTGAGATGGCGCACACCGGCACGCACATCAAGGTCCGAACGGCCGCGTGTCTTCGCCAGCGACAAACGCGCCTTCGACAGGCGCTGCTGAGTGGCCAGGCGGGCAATCGCCGGATTGTGTTCGATACGCAGATCGAGAGAGGTAAAGTCAGGCTCTGCGTCAAGATGGAAAATATCGGCCTGTACAGTCTCAAAATCCGACTGGAACTCGCCCCACATGACTGATAATTCACGACGACCGTTAATCAGCAAATGATCGGTCTCTTCCAGGGCAAGTTCTGCACGTGCCAGGTCAATCCGTGCCTTGCTGCGTTCCGCTGCAGGCGCCTTACCGACACGATGGCGACGCTCCACGGACTGCAGGGTGCGCCGCATCAAATCAACTCTTTCCTGTGCGAGCTTGCGTTCGACCTGCACGCGCGCCAGCGTCAGAAAGCGCTGCGCCGTTTCGGCCAGCAGGTCCAGCCGCTTGGCGTCCTGCTCGTGTCGCAGCACACCGGCTTCCAGTTCGGCCACCGCGCCGCGCCACCGCGCCTTGTTACCGAGCTCCAGTACACGACCCAGGCTGAGCGTAGTCTCCAGTTCGCTTACCCCGCTGGCCTCACCGGTACCTGCCAGGTTCTCCAGCTCCACGCCCAGCTCATAAGGCCTGGCCTGGCCCTGCTGCCGGATACGGTCTGCAGCAGCCTGTGCATCGAAATCGGCTGCCTGCAAGTGCGGGTTGTTTTCCAGCACGCGCGCAACGGACTCACCCAGTGTAAGTGGCGAACCAACAGCACTCGCAACAGCGAAGTCTGCGAAAATCACCAGTATAAAAACAGATACCCTCATCCAGGATCGCATGGATACAGCTCCTCAGATCGACCAACGGTCATTTGGAAATTCAGTTACATTCAGTACACGCGACTAACGTAGCCTGATGACTACGAACGCAATGCACCGATAGTGCGGTTTTGAATCAGGCGCGCGGCGGTGCGCGCAGAGGGGGGGTGGTGTAGCGGTTATGCTGGGAACAACTGCGTACCAGGGATGCCAGGTTGTAGCGAACATGCTGCACAGCGGGCAGCGAAAAAACCAGCAGGGTAAAGGCCAGAATAAACAGGGGCAGCTGGAGCACTGACAGTTTCAGTGTGGCATAAGAAGCCGGATCGATCGTGTGGCTGTCAGTGTGATGAGCAGGGTCATCGATGTCCGCAAGGACATGCAGATCAATCGCATGACTGTAGATAGACGACTCGTGGACGTCCGCATCAGCCACATGCTGCAAATGATAGTGGAATGGAAACAGGGTCAAAAACAGAAAGGCCGGGATCAGCAAACAGCTGATGGCTCTCTTGTGCAAAGCAATTTTGTGAAAATAGGATTTCATGGCTATTTATTTGTATTCAGAGATAAAAATAACCTGACTTGCGGATTGGAGTCAATTTATATTGATAATTACACGGCAATATATCCGCTTATCGGCATGATTTGAGAAATACTCAGGGCATTGGCTCAAATCAGCCCCACATGGTGCCGGGGAAAAACTCTTGCCGGTTATCTGCAGCGTGTCTATTGTTGCGGGAAATTCTCATGCCTGAGGATTTACTGGCGGAGGCAGCATCTGCATGACAAACCACGGATCGACAGGCGACGAACAAGGTGGTTGTTGCGGGCAGCAAAAGGCATCCGGTCTGAAAGACCCGGTCTGTGGCATGACGGTAACCACGGACAATGAGCACCGCTACAGTTGGCAGGAACACGATTACTTTTTTTGTTGTAGTGGCTGCCGCGATAAATTCGCCAGTGACCCGCAACACTATCTGAGTCCTGCCGCCGCGGAACCGGCAGAATCCCGCAGCAATCACAGTGACGTGCCGGGCGAACATGCCTGGATCTGCCCCATGTGTCCCGAAGTACACGAACAGGTGCCGGGCGCCTGCCCGAAATGCGGCATGGCACTGGAACCCGAGCGTATAGAGATGCCGACGGCACGCGTTGAATACACCTGCCCGATGCATCCGGAAGTCGTACAGGAGCATCCGGGCGACTGCCCGAAATGCGGCATGGCGCTGGAACCCCGCAGCGTGGCGCCGCAGGAAGACACCAGCGAGCTGGACGATATGACGCGGCGTTTCTGGCTGAGCGCCGTGCTTGCGCTACCTGTCTTTACCCTGGCTATGGTGGCTGATCTTGTACCTGCATGGCTACCGGACGCCCTTTCCATGAAGTCGGTGCAATGGATCGAATGTGTGCTGGCGACACCGGTTGTGTTGTGGGGCGGTTGGCCATTCTTCGTGCGTGGCTGGCGCTCGGTAGTGACAGGGAACCTCAACATGTTCACCCTGATTGGCCTGGGTGTAACGGTGGCGTGGAGCTACAGCCTCGTGGCGCTGCTGCTGCCGCAGGTGTTCCCGCCCAATATGCAGCATGAGGGCGGGACAGTGCCGGTCTACTTTGAGGCAGCCGCCGTCATCACGGTGCTGGTATTGCTCGGACAGGTGCTGGAGTTACGCGCCCGCAGCAAGACCAATGCCGCCATCAAGCTGCTGCTGGGGCTGGCGCCCAACAGCGCCCGTATCGTGCGCGCGGACGGCAGCGAGGAAGACATCCCGCTGGAGCAGGTTCAACCGGGTGACGTATTGCGGGTACGCCCGGGCGAAAAGGTGCCGGTGGACGGCGTGGTGACCGACGGCAACAGCGCGGTGGACGAGTCGATGGTCACCGGTGAACCGATCCCGGCGGAGAAAACCACCGGCGAGCGCCTGATTGGCGCAACCGTCAACGGTACCGGCAGCCTGTTGATGCGTGCGGAAAAAGTCGGCACGGATACCCTGCTGGCCCGGATCGTACGCATGGTCAGCGAGGCGCAACGCTCCCGCGCGCCCATCCAGAAGCTGGCGGATACCGTCGCAGGCTACTTTGTGCCGGCGGTGGTGCTAACCGCTGTGGTCACGCTGATGGTGTGGGGCCTCTGGGGGCCGGAACCGCGCCTGGCATACGCCGTCATCAACGCCGTGGCCGTGCTCATCATCGCCTGCCCCTGTGCCCTGGGGCTGGCCACGCCCATGTCGATCATGGTCGGCACCGGCAAGGGTGCAACCCTCGGCGTGCTGATCAAGAATGCCGAGGCGCTGGAGATCATGGAGAAGGTCGACACCCTGGTCGTGGACAAGACCGGCACCCTGACAGAAGGCAAGCCAAAGCTGGTATCACTGACGGCTGTCAATAATTTCAATGAGACGGAGGTCCTGCGCCTGGGCGCCAGCCTGGAGCGCGCCAGCGAACATCCGCTGGCCGAGGCCATTGTCAGCGGCGCAAGCGATAAAGACATTGCCTTGAGTCCGGCCGATGATTTCGAATCCATTACCGGCAAGGGGGTGACCGGGATAGTGGAGGGGCGTGTCGTGGCGCTGGGTAACGTCAGGCTGCTGGAAAGTCTGGGTATCGAACCCGCTGACCTGTCGCAACTGGCCGAAACAGGTCGTGCACAAGGGCAGACGGTCATGTTTGTGGCTATCGATGGGAAAGCCGCCGGACTGATCGGCGTGGCCGATCCGATCAAGGACTCCACGCCGGAGGCCATCCGTGACCTGCAGGCAGAAGGCGTCAAGGTCGTCATGCTGACCGGCGACAGCCGCACCACCGCTGAGGCTGTAGCGTCAATGCTCGAAATCGACCGCATCGAGGCCGAAGTACTGCCGGAGCAGAAAGCCGATATCGTCAGGCAACTCCAGGCCGAACACCGCATCGTCGCCATGGCCGGAGACGGTATCAACGATGCACCGGCGCTGGCGCGTGCGCACGTGGGTATTGCGATGGGAAGCGGGACCGATATCGCCATGGAAAGTGCCGGCGTTACGCTGGTAAAGGGGGACCTGCGCGGCATAGTCCGGGCGCGTCGCCTGAGTCGCAAGGTGATGCGCAATATCCGTGAAAATCTGTTCTTTGCCTTTATCTACAATTCGCTGGGTGTGCCGGTTGCTGCCGGCGTGCTCTACCCGGTATTCGGTCTGTTGCTGTCGCCGATGATCGCCGCTGCAGCCATGAGTTTCAGCTCGGTCTCGGTGATCACGAATGCCTTGCGCCTGAGGAGGGCGCGCATCTGAAGCTGCAATGAGTCCCGCTTAATCCAGGTCAATACCGGCACACCGAAAAGTGTTAGTCTTCCCTGCCAATTATCAAACAGGGCCCTGTCTGCATTGGAACAACTACACCGCTTCCTGGCTTCCGTGCTGTCCAGCACCCGCGACCTGTTGCCGATCGTGCTGGTCGTGGCATTCTTCCAGATCGTTGTCATCCAGCAACCGTTCCCGGAGTTCGCTCGCATCCTGGTCGGCTCTGGCCTGGTGGTGCTGGGGCTGGCGTTTTTCGTGCGCGGACTCGAGCAGGGCCTGTTCCCGATTGGCGAATCGCTGGCCTATGCCTTTGCCAAAAAGGGCAACCTGTTCTGGCTGCTGCTGTTTGCCTTTGCGCTCGGGTTCGGCACCACTATTGCGGAGCCTGCACTGACCGCAGTCGCCGCAGAGGCAGCGGTCATCGCTGCGGACGGCGGCGTTATTGCGCGTGACGATGTAGCGATGTCCAGCTATGCGCTGGGCCTGCGCATTACGGTCGCGATCTCTGTTGGTGTGGCCATCGTTGCCGGCGTATACCGCATCGTACGCGGCTGGCCGATCCAGTATTTCATTATCGGCGGCTACCTCGGCGTGGTTATCATGACCGCCTTTGCGCCACCGGAAATTATCGGTATAGCCTACGACTCGGGCGGCGTCACCACCTCGACAGTGACCGTTCCGCTGGTCACTGCACTGGGTGTGGGCCTGGCCGAGAGTATTCGCGGGCGCAACCCGATGATCGACGGCTTTGGTCTGATTGCCTTTGCCTCGTTGACACCTATGATCTTTGTCATGGCATACGGGATGGTGTTGTGATGGAACTGCTCTCCCTGCTGCTGCAGACAGGCCTGTCAACGATAACGGACGTGCTGCCAATCGCGGCGATTATCTTCGGTTTCCAGGTACTGGTACTGCGTCAGCGCGTACCCAACCTCAAGAAAGTGTTGATCGGTTTTATGTATGTGCTGATCGGGCTGACACTGTTCCTGGTCGGTCTGCAGGAAGCACTGTTCCCGCTCGGCCGTGCCATGGCACAGCAATTGACGGATCCCGGGTTCATACGAGCTGCAAGTGATAGCGCAGGGGCTCTACTGCAATGGCAGGACTATTTCTGGATCTATCTGTTTGCCGCCGCCATCGGCTTCTCTACCACCATCGCGGAACCTTCGCTGATCGCGGTTGCCATCAAGGCAAACCAGGTGTCGACCGGCGCAATCGGCGTCTGGGGTTTGCGCATCGCCGTCGCCATCGGCGTGGCTACCGGCATCGCACTGGGTGCGTTCCGCATCGTAACCGGCACACCATTGCACTACTACATTATTGCCGGCTATATCATTGTCATTATTCAGACTGTGTTTGCACCACGCATGATCATCGCACTGGCCTATGATTCAGGTGGCGTCACCACTTCCACCGTTACCGTGCCACTGGTTGCCGCGCTGGGACTGGGACTGGCCAGCACGATCCCCGGTCGCAGCCCCCTGCTGGACGGGTTTGGCCTGATCGCCTTTGCCAGCCTTTTTCCCATCATATCTGTAATGGCCTATGCGCAACTGGGTACCTGGTGGGTAAAGCGGAACACCGGACGACAACAGGACTAAACTGAGAAACTACCGAAACGAGGTACACAGCCATGCATTTCAAACTTATTATTGCCCTGGTCGAAGATGCCAAGACCGATGTCATCATGGATGCCGCACGCGAAGCCGGTGCCACCGGCGCTACCGTACTCAACCAGGCGCGCGGAGAAGGCATACAGGCGGCGCGCACCTTTCTCGGACTGAACCTGGAAAGTCAGCGTGACATGCTGATGTTCCTGGTCGAGGAACACATGAGCCGCCACATTCTCGAAAGTATCGCCAGTATCGGGGATTTTGAAAGTAACCCGGGTGCCGGCATTGCATTCCAGATTGATGTCGAAGATGCAGTCGGGGTGTCGCGTCAGGTCTCCGAACTAAGCAAAGCCGTGGAGGATCAACTGTGAACAGACAAGAACCGGTACGCGTCAAGCACGTCATGACCAGCGAATTCCTGATAGTCGACGGACTGATGATGGTCGACCAGGCGCTCAAATTAATGAAGGAAAACGATGCGCGCGCGCTGATCATTGACAAGCGCGACGAGAATGATGAATACGGCATCGCTTTACTGTCAGATGTCGCACGCGAAGTACTGTCAAGAGACCGCGCGCCGGAACGCGTCAATGTCTACGAGGTCATGTCCAAGCCGGTGGTCAGCGTCAATCCGGAAATGGATATCCGCTACTGTGCACGCCTGTTAAACAAATTGAAATTTACCTACGTTCCGGTGATCGATAATGACAAGGTGCTGGGTATCGTAGGCTTTTCAGCGCTGGTGTTAAACGGGCTGGTCAAGTAATTGCAGGACCTGGTTGATTGTCTTCTTCAACACGGGGCGGCTAAAGTGCGCCTTGCCAAGCACCATCATACCGGCCATGGTTGTGGCAATGGTGGTCGCGGTACTGCCTGCATCCAGTTCTGCGGGCAACTCGCCCCGCTTCCTGGCCCTTGCAAGGCGCGTCTGCAAACCCTGCTTTAATTCCTTTATGGTATTCGCCAGCTCTGCACTGGACTGCTCGTCATGCTGCCCACTCTCCAGCACCGACAGCACCACCAGGCAACCACCCGGATACTCTTCGCTGAAATGAATCTCGAGTACTTCATTTAGCAATCGCTTGATGCCGGTACGTATATCCGGCGCCTTGTCCATCGCCTCAAACAACGCACTCATGACGGATTCCTTGTAGCAGGACACCACCCGCTCAAACAGACTGCGCTTGTTGCCAAAGGCATTGTAGATACTGGTCCGGTTCAGGGCCATGGCCTGTTCCAGGTCATGGATGGACGTGCCTTCATAGCCCTTTTCCCAGAACACCAGCATCGCCGATATCAGCGCCTGTCTTTCATCGAATTGTCGTGTTCTCGCCATAACTTCACCAATATTACTATATACAAATAATGTACCGAACGGTACATATTACCTTGACAGCATTAGAACTATCGCATATACACATATTGTACTGAACGGTAAATTATCGCCAAGGAGACTGTTATGACTGTTATCGCAGAAAAACTGGACGCCCGTGGAATGAACTGCCCGCTGCCAATTCTGAGAACACGCAAGGCGCTGAACCTGCTGGAAAGTGGCGCAATACTGGAAGTCATCACCACTGACCCGGGTGCGGTCAAGGACATGGCCTCTTTCTGTACCCAGACCGGCAACCGCCTGGTATCCAGTACCGAAGCGGACAACAGTTATATCTTCATGATCGAGAAGGCCTGAGTCCAGGCATAACCCACACTGATTCCGGAGATCACCATGTCAGCAATTGCAGAGAATGTACAAGGTAACGCCCAGCTGGATGCGTGGCTGGACAAGAAGCTGGACGAGTTGTTACCGACGAAACTGGAAGAGATCGACGCTTCCAAAACCCCCTCCATGTCGATCATTGCCACCAAGGGCACACTGGACTGGGCCTACCCGCCGTTCATCCTGGCCTCCACCGCCGCCGCGCTGGGCTGGGACGTCACGGTGTTCTTCACCTTTTACGGCCTGTTGCTGCTGAAGAAGAAGATTTCGGCCGACGTCAGCCCGCTGGGTAACCCGGCGATGCCGATGAAGATGCCGTTTGGGCCGCAGTGGTTCCAGGACTTTGAATGGCCGATGCCGAACCTGCTGATGGCGGGTGTGCCGGGCTTCGAGAAGGTGGCCACGGGGCTGATGAAGAAGACCTTCAAGAACAAGGGTGTGGCCACGGTGGAAGAGCTGCGTAGCCTGTGTCTGGAGGCCGATGTGAAGATGGTGGCCTGCCAGATGACGGTGGACGTGTTTGGCTTTGACGCCGACGACTTCATTCCCGAGGTCAGCGATTATGTCGGTGCCGCCTCGTTCCTGCCGGTCGCACAGAAGTCCGATATCTGCCTGTTCACCTGAGGAAGCCCTGATCTGTTCTTCGTTACTACGGCCTGGCGTCCATTTCACCTGCCGTATCGAGGCGCACCGAGGCCGGCAGAGTGATCTCCATTTCCAGCGGCAGGTGATCAGACAGGGAGAAATTCAGCGCCCTGACTTGATCCACCTGCAGCGTGGGTGTCACCAGGATATGGTCGATGTTGTGTTGCGGTCGCCAGCTGGGAAAGGTATCCACGCCATGGAACGGCTCTCGCATCAGGGTTCGGTTGATCAGGTAGTCCATCTCGTCACTGTCGGAGTAGCAATTCATGTCACCCATTAATATGACGTGACGGTACTTGTTCACCATCTCGCTGATGTAATCGAGCTGCAGCATACGGGTACGCTTGCCCAGTGCCAGGTGTACGATCAGCACTATCAGCGAATGCTCTTTGGTCCCGTAACGGATAAACAGCACACCACGCCCGGGGATCGGGCCGGGCAAGCGATGTTCGACGATCTCGGTTGGGGGAAACCGGCTCAACAGTCCGGTGCTGTGCCGCGCCAGGCGGCCGATGCGACGGTTGGTCTGGTCTGACCAGAACGGCATGCCAGCCTTTTCACTGAGATATTCAGTCAGGTTGACGTATCCGCTGCGTATGCTGCCGGCATCCAGTTCCTGCAGGCCGACGATGTCATAGCCATTCACCAGCTTCGCAATACGGTCGAGATTGTCGAAACGCTGCGCGTGCGGCAGCACATGTTTCCAGCTGTGCGTGAGGTAGTGCCGGTAACGGCGCGTGCTGATGCCCGCCTGTATGTTGTAGCTCAGCAGCCGGATTTTCTGTCCCATTTCCGGTTCGACACCAATGGATGTCCTGTCGGCGACTGCGCTTTGCAGGGTGGCCGTCAGGTCGGACATACCAGTGATCCCATTTGCTCCATAAGTTTAACGTTTTCCCGATAGTCTACCGGGCAGTCAATGATACTCACCGTATCGTTGGCAAGCGCCTCTTCCAGTATAGTCGGCAGATCCTCCGCACTCTCCACCCGGTAGCCCCTGGCACCAAATGCCTCGGCATATTTGACAAAATCCGGGTTGTCAAAGTGCACGTTGGAAGTGCGTTTAAACTCGTTCATCTGCTTCCATTCTATCAGCCCGTAACTGCTGTCGCTCCAGATCAGGATCACTATCGGCAATTGGTAGCGGATCGCTGTCTCGATCTCCTGCGAGTTCATCATGAAACCGGCATCACCCGTCACCGCCACCACGTTGCGCTCGGGATAGGCCAGCTTGGCTGCAACGGCGCCGGGCACCGCGATCCCCATACTGGCAAAGCCGTTGGAAATAATGCAGGTGTTCGGGTATTCACAGCGGAACATGCGCGCCATCCACATCTTGTGCGCACCGACATCGCACACCACGATGTCCTCCAGCCCCAGGGCGGTACGCAGGTCCCAGATAATTTTCTGCGGCTTGACCGGAAAACCGGTGTCTTCCCGGTGCTGGTTCATTTCTTCCACCAGGCGCTCGCGCAACGGGCGGATGTGACTCCCCTCGTGAGGCCGTGCCTGTTCCGCAATGCGCGCCAGGCTGTGCTTGATATCGCCAGTCACGCCAACGGCTACCGGGTAATGTGCATCCACCTCGGCTGGCAGATTATCGATGTGAATGATTTTGCGATCGCGCGTCGGGTGCCACAGATAGGGATGATATTCCACCAGGTCATAACCCACACAGATGATGACGTCGGCGCGGTCGAATCCACAGCTCTTGTAGTCATTGGCCTGCAGGCCGGCACTGCCCAGTGCACAGCGATGGCGAAACGGAACCACGCCCTTGGCCATAAAGGTGTTGGCAACCGGGATATTCAGCTTCTCCGCAAAGTCATTCAGCTGCGACCATGCGTGCGTGCGCACCACGCCGTTACCAGCAAGAATTATTGGGTTGCTTGCCTCGCTGATCAGTGCCGCCGCCTGCTCAACCTTGCCGGCCGGCGGCTCCGGGTCGTGTGGATTGGTAACCGGCAATGGCGTGGCATAGAACTCCATCGATGCGATGTTTTCCGGAAACTCGATGAAGGCGGCACCCTGCTTGGGTGTAATAGAAACCTTGAAGCTCTTGCGCACCACCTCGGGAATGATGTCGGGTTCCAGCAGGCTGGCGGAATACTTGGTCACCGGCTCGAAGATACGCGTCAGGTCCAGCACCTGGTGGGATTCCTTGTGCAGGCGCGTGGTCGCGGCCTGCCCGGCAATGGCAACCAGCGGTGCACGATCAAGATTGGCATCGGCGACACCGGTCAGCAGGTTGGTGGCGCCGGGACCCAGCGTGGCAAGACAGACACCGGCCCGCCCTGTCAGCCGGCCGTATACATCGGCCATGAAGGCCGCGCCCTGTTCGTGATGGGTGGTAATGAAGCGAATCGGCGAATCCAGCAGCGCGTCCATCACGTCCAGGTTTTCCTCGCCGGGAATGCCGAAGATGTATTCAACACCCTCGTTCTCGAGGCAACGTACAAACAGCTCGGCCGCCTTCATGACAACCGGGCCGCAGTAACCGGGGCAATCACGGTACGATTATTTCCCTGCGCTGCCGGCAGCCGGCGCAGCCGCCAGCGAACGTTCCTGCGTAACCAGGTGGTCAATGACACCGATCAGGTTCTCGTTGCTGCCGGCAAGACTGGCGCTGGTGCTGTACTTGCCGTTGACAATGACCGTCGGCACACCACTGATAGCGTAGCGCCGTGTCATCATGCGCGCATTGTTGACCTTGACGACCACCGCAAAGGAATTATAGGTCTTGTCGAAATCCTCGGCCGACACGCCCAGCCCGACAAAAAATTCACGCAGCATTTTTTCATCTTTTATTTTTTTCTTCTTTTCATGGATAGTGGAAAACATCTCACCATGTGTCTTGTCCAGCACGCCAAGCAGTTCGGCGGTGAAGTAGGCCCTGGCCAGCGGCTCCCAGCCGGCACCCAGGATGGCTGGCAAGCGCACGAAACTTACATCCTCGGGCTTGCTCTCCAGCCACTTGTGGATAAATGGCTCAAGACGATAACAGTGCGAGCACCCGTACCAGAACAGCTCGACCACCTCAATGCTCTCACTGCTTGCAGTCGCTTGCGGTTTTTTGAGCTTCTGGTATTCCTTGCCCTCGGTAAAGGGCTCGGCAAACGCCGTACCGAATGCAACAAACGGGATCAGTGCGAACAACAACCATCTTGATACAGTTCTCATTTAACAACTCCTGTAAATATTTTTCCGAAACAGCCTACAGTTCACCATAGGAGTGCAACCCTGACAGGAACATATTAACGCCGACGAAGGCAAACAGGGTGACAAACAACCCAATAACGGACCACCAGGCCATGGGGGCGCCGCGCCAGCCCCTGGTCAGGTGCATATGCAGCCAGGCCGCATAGTTCAGCCAGACGATCAGCGCCCAGGTCTCCTTGGGATCCCACGACCAGTACCCACCCCATGCCTCTGCGGCCCACAGCGCACCGAGAATGGTTGCCACGGTAAAAAAGGCAAAGCCAAGCGCAATCGATTTGTACATGACATCTTCGAGGATGTCCTGCGATGGCATGCGCGCAGACATAAAGCTGGAGCGATCATTCAGCAACCAGGCGACACCCACCATCGCGGCCAGTGCGAATGCACCATAGCCGATAAAGTTTGCCGGCACATGAATCTTCATCCAGTAACTCTGCAATGCCGGCACCAGCGGCTGGATCTCCGCAGCATTGCGGGTAAACGCATACCAGAGCAGGAAAGCAACGGCGCTGGAAATCACCAGCAACACAAACCCGCCCATGGCGCGGGTGCGGTAACGTCTCTCGTAGTAGAGATAGATCAATGCGGTAATGACGGCAAACAGTACAAACACTTCGTACAGGTTGCTGACCGGGATATGTCCGAAGTCCGGATTCACCAGGTAGGACTCGCGCCAGCGCACCAGCAAACCGACCAGGCCCATGGTGGTTGCTGACCATGTCATGGCACTGGCGACCTTGCCGGTGAATTCGGCGCGCGCAAGCATGGCCACGAAATAGGTCAGCGTGGCGGCGACAAACAATGCGCTCATCCACATGATCGCAGACTGGCTTGCAAACAGGAATTTGAGGAAGAAATCAGTCTCGCCGGCAACCAGCGTGTTGCCGTAACGCCAGATTGCGAATAGCGTCAGCGCTGTCACCCAGACAGACAGCATTCGCAGGGGCTTCCACGACCAACCGGTTGCAATCAGCGCAAGGGTGACGCCCGCCATGATTGCAAGTTCATAGCTGTCCATGACAGCGCCATAACGCGAGAACACGAAACCGGACCCGGCCAGCACGGCCAATGCCCAGATCCAGTCAAACATGCCCAGCGTCTGCCAGAAGCTGCGGCGCCGGTACTCACCCAGTATTTCATTCTGTGTCATTGACATAATGTAATCAGTTTCTGATTTATTCCGGGTTTCCGGAACCCGGCACCCGTCTCTACAACTACCTACCAGGGCTAGCTGAAGCGTGCATCCAGTATCTGTTGCAGCCGCACGAATTCCTTCTCGAAATCGCGCTGATGGCGCAGACCCGAACCGGCCAGCAACACACGCGTCTGTCCGTCCTTCGTGTCGATCCAGAACCACAGGCGGTTCGCAGCAACGTAGAACATGCAGAATACACCGGCAATAAGCAAGGCAAAACCAATATAAACCATGGTCTTGCCTGGCGCCCTGGCAATCTGCAGCCCGGTAGACTGGATATGCCGGAACGAGTCGAGTTGCACGTACAGCGGCGCACCATAACTGCCCAGCGCACCGATGGCAGTCAGCGCGTCATCAAAAAAGACACTGTCCTGCATGGAAATCCCTTGTGTTAGATCGACACCATTTTCCGTCAGCAGTTCCGCGTACATCACCGCCAGCATGGTCTGTAATACCTTTAGATAGGCATCCAGTACACTGGACTGCTCAGCCTCGGGCACGCTGGCCTCGACCTCCTCTACCACGCCATCAAAACCGCGCGCGGCAAACAGCGTGACCAGCCGGACCATGGATTGCGTGAGCCCCGCTGCAAGTTCCGGTGCATCGGCTTTCGATTCAGGCAGACTTTGCGCGGCTGTTTCACCGGCAATACGCTGTATCCGTTCCAGGTCATGCAACCAGGTGTTGAACTGCATGAAGCGTTCGATGCCGCCCTGCGCATCCACCGGGATATACAGGTAATGAAACGGCTCTGCGGGCTCGTAACGCACCCCGCTCAGGTAGAAATCGCGGCCATCCATCGTTACCGGGGACATGTAGTTTTCATATTCGACAGCCTCGCCGCGCTCGTTACGCAGTTTGAAACTGAAGTTCGGGCCGAAATTGCGTAACGTCTTCTCCTTGCCTTCTTCCTGCACCGGGTTGATATTGAACAACCGGAAATTGGTCAGCTCCAGTTGCAGCTTGCCGACACTGGTATCGAGTTCGAGATCTTTGAACACCGCGCCAGCAATGTCCCGCGGTGTACCGTCGGCTCCGAGCAATGGCCACAGCCGCAACTCGAGTTCCGACCCGCCATCACCGAAACTGGCCTGGTAGATGGCGTAACCCTTGTAGAGCAGCGGATGATTGACGGCGATGGTGGCCTCGAGTGGCTCGTTACGCTCCGCATCATCAATCACCAGGTCACTCTCAAAGGATTTTGGCTGACCGGTTTCATAGTGTTCTATACGAAAATCCTTCACCCTTATTGTGAATGGCAGCGGTTGTACCAGGTAGCCGTCGCGCAGGGTCAGAAATACCATGTCAGACGCAGACCCTTCCGGCACGCTCACCGAACCACGAAACGATGGATTGGTGACCGGTAAGCGACTCGCCGGCGGCACCTCGGAGGCCGGGATATCGCGTGTCTCGATGGCAATGTCGCCGGTAAAGGCGCGCCACTTCAGCGGCAGGTTGCCATCCAGCAGTCCACCCAGGCAGATCACCACGATTGCAACATGCGTGAACAGGTAACCGAGTCGGTTGATCGCTCCTTTTTTGCCCGAGACAATCAGATGATCGCCCTGCTGCTCGCTCCTGATACGGTAACCAAAGTCCTGCACCACCGGTGTCAGGCTGGCCAGTAATGCAGCTGGTGTACTGTTTGTCCGCCACTCATGGCGGTTGTGAAATGCGTTGAGTGAACTGAAGCGCACGTTCAGACGGTAGCTGCGCATGTCATGCAGCATCTGCGGCGCATTGCGGTAAATACAGGTGCTGGTCGACAGCACCAGGAAGGTCAGGATCAGCAGGAACCAGGCCGCACTGTAGACGTCATAAAGACCCAGTGCGTTGAACACCTCGAACCAGAACGGCCCGAACTTGATAATGTAATTCTGGTAGGCCTCGTTTTGCTTGAGTACCGTACCGACGATGGAAGCGATGCCAACCGTGACCAGCAGGGTAATGGCAAGATTCATCGAACCCAGGAACCCCAGCAGCAGGCCGCTGCCGGGATTCCGGGAAGATTGCCTTGTTGCGGTGGCGCTCAACGCCACGACCCGCAAGCAGGACGGATGTCAGCGCGTATCAGTGCAATCCCTGTATATAGCTGGCGACCGCGCGGATTTCCCTGTTGGTCATACGCGCCGCCAGGATCTGCATCATCTTCTTGGCATTCTCATTGACGCGCTTGCCTTCGGCAAAGCCATGCATCTGATTTTCGACATACTGTGCATGCTGGCCGCGCAGTGCCGGATACAGTGCGGCCGGGTTGCCGGCGCCATTCGGGCCATGGCAACCCATGCAAGGTGCTACACCGCTATCAGAATTGCCACTGCGGTAAATCTTCTCGCCCAGCTCAACCAGCTCCGGGGCGGCCTCGCCAATACTGGCCTTCTGGCTGGCGTAGTAGGCCGCGACGTCCTCACGACCCTGCTCGTCGAGCACCGATGCCATCGGCTTCATCATGGCGTTCTCACGCTCACCATGCTCGAAATACCACAGCTGCTTCACCAGGTAGTCGGCATGCTGACCGGCCAGTTTCGGCCAGGCCGGGTTGAGGCTGTTGCCATCGGCGCCGTGGCAGGATGCGCACTGGGCGGCTTTTTCCTTGCCGGCAACCGGGTCGCCGCCAGCCATTGCCGGCATAGAGATGCTCGACACGATCAAAGTGATTGTTATTGCAAGGAATTTCTTCATTTCAAACCTGCTCCTGATTAACGCCTGCCGGACAACGGCAGTAACGGGACGCGCGCGGCGGGTGGCAGACCTGCCCGCGAGTGAAAAAAGGGTGTCTTTTATACCTTCAGCAGGGCAGGTGGTCAACTGGCCAAACAGGGTGGATACCGGCTAAATCGATAAAAACAAAGACACTTTTCATTCGCACCTGACTCGCGTCTAATGCAGCTGGGACACCCGCCATGAATAATCACTACCAACAGACCTATTTTATCCTCGGTACCCCGGACGCACGCCAGCTGCCCCCGGATACCGGCATCGAGATTGCCTTTGCCGGCCGCTCCAATGCCGGCAAGTCCAGCGCCCTGAACGTAATCACCGGGCGGCGCTCACTGGCACGCATCAGCAAGGCACCCGGGCGCACCCGTGAAATCAATTTCTTCGGTGTCGATGACGACCGACGGCTGGTCGACCTGCCCGGCTACGGCTATGCCAAGGTCGCGCGCACGGTCAAGGTGCAGTGGCAAAAGAATATCTCCCGCTACCTGGAGACTCGCAAGTCGCTGGGTGGAGTCGTTCTGTTAATGGATGTGCGCCATCCCCTGAAAGATATCGACCGGCAGGTACTCGGCTGGTGCCATGTCGCCGGCCTGCCGACCCACGTGCTGTTGACCAAGGCCGACAAACTCAAGCGTGGTCCGGCAAAGAATGCGCTACTGGAAGTGCGCAAGCAGCTGGCTACCCTGCACCCGGACGCCAGTGTGCAACTTTTCTCCTCGCTAAACCGGGATGGGGTTGAACAGGCCCAGGCCGTGCTGGATGACTGGCTGGAGCTTACCGAGCAAGCACAGGAATAACGCCTGCGCGCGCTCCTGCAGAAGTTTCTCATTGATGTAGGAGCGCCTTGCAGGCGCGATGCTGTCGGTGAAGAAAACCATCGCACTTGCGCATGCCTGGGCACAAAAAAACCCCGGCGGAAAGGGGGATCCCGCCGGGGTTTCAAATACCCTGTCCAATCCGGACTGGGTGGAGGATAACTCGCTCAGGGAGGGGAACGAGACTGCGCCTCCATGATCAATACGACTGGTCAACCCGGTAAAGGTTCCGTTGCAGTCACCACCAGTATAGCGGGTTATGTAACAGACCGAATTTCACCGATTTAATTAACAAGTAACTAATTATAGGCAATTCACTATTTATATATATCTGGCTAATTATGTATCTATTCTATTGTTTGGCATAGATTAATAATTTCAGCCCCGAACAGGCCGTATTAATCCACAATTTATTAGTGGTTGTTTTCAGTGCGCCTCATCCCAGTTGGCGCCGACCCCGATATCGACCAGCAGCTCGACTTTCAGGTCGGCGGCGGCACACATCCGGGTACTGATTGCATCCTGTACGGCCACCACATCCGTATCGGCCACCTCGAATACCAGTTCGTCATGCACCTGCATAATCATGGTGAGATCGCAGGCATCCTGAGCAGCGATCCAACCATGCAGATCGATCATGGCACGCTTGATGATATCGGCTGCAGTGCCCTGCATGGGCGCATTGATGGCCGTGCGCTCGGCGGCGGCACGCCGCTGACCGTTGCGCGCGTTGATGTCCGGCAGGTAAAGCCGACGGCCGAACACCGTCTCCACGTAACCCTGTTCGCGGGCCAGCTCGCGGGTGGATTCCATGTAGTTCTGGACGCCGGGGTAGCGTTCGAAGTAACGCTCGATGTATTCCTGTGCGGCACCCCGCGCGACACCCAGCTGCCTGGCCAGCCCGAACGCCGACATACCGTAGATCAGGCCGAAGTTGATCGCCTTGGCGGAACGGCGCTGGTCATTGCTGACCTCGGCCGGCTCGACCCCGAACACCTCGGCAGCCGTGGCCCGGTGCACATCCTCGCCGGCCGAGAAGGCGGCCAGCAGGCCGGCATCCGATGACAGGTGCGCCATGATGCGCAATTCGATCTGGGAGTAATCCGCCGCCAGCAATACACATCCCTTGCGCGCCACGAAGGCCTGGCGGATGCGCCGCCCTTCCCCGGTGCGCACCGGGATGTTTTGCAGGTTGGGATCGGAGGACGACAGCCGACCGGTCGCAGCTACCGCCTGGTGGTAGGAGGTGTGCACGCGCCCGGTGTCCGGGCACACCCGTTCCGGCAGCCGGTCGGTGTAGGTCGACTTGAGCTTGCTCAGCGAGCGGTGCTCCAGGATCAGGCGCGGCAAGGGGTAATCCAGTGCCAGTTCCTGCAATACCGACTCCGCGGTGGAGGGTAACCCGGTCGGGGTCTTGGCCAGCACCGGCAGCTGCAGCTTGTCGAACAACAATTCCTGGATCTGCTTGGGCGAGGCCAGGTTGAACGGCTGGCCGGCCTCCCGGTGCGCCTCCTGCTCGATTTCGAGGATGCGCCTGGCGAGTTGGTTGCCCTGCGCGGCCAACATGGCCGTGTCGATCTCAACCCCGCTGCGTTCCATGTCGGACAACACCGTCACCAGCGGGATCTCGATGTCGCGGTAGATGGTTTCCAGGCCCGGTTCGCGTACCAGTTTTGGCCACATGGCCTCGTGCAGGCGCAGCGTGATATCGGCATCCTCGGCCGCATAGGGGGCTGCGGTCTCGAGCGGGATTTCATTGAAGGTCAGCTGGTTCTTGCCCTTGCCGGCAACCGCCTCGAACTTGATCGTGGTGTAATCCAGGTACTTCAGCGCCACCGAATCCATGTCGTGACGGGTCGCCGTGCTGGCTAATACATAGGATTCCAGCATGGTATCGAAACCGATGCCGTCCAGTTTTATTCCATGATTAATCAGAACATTACGATCATATTTAATGTGATGACCAATTTTCTTGATTTCTCTACTTTCAAGTAATGGCCGGAGTTTTTCCAGCACGGCGGTACGTTCCAGCTGCTGCGGGGCATCGGGGTAGTCATGCACCAGCGGCACATAGGCGGCCTCACCGGCCTGGATGGCAAACGATACCCCGACGATGCGCGCGGCCATGTAATCCAGGCTGGTGGTCTCGGTGTCGAAGGCAAATTCCCCGGCCTGCTCGAGGCGCGCCAGCCAGCTATCGAGGTGTGCCTGCTCCAGCACGGTTTCATAGCGCGCAGTGGCGGCACCGGCCGCTTCCGGCGCGTCTGCCACACCGGCTTCATCGCTCAACTCCTCCAGCCAGCGCTTGAAATCAAGCTGACCATACAGCTCGCGCAGACGCTCCGTGTCCTGCGGCTGTCGCCCCAGCTCCTGCGGCCCGGCATCCAGCTCGATGTCACAACGAATGGTGGCCAGTTCACGCGACAGCGGCAGTTGCTCCAGGTTGTCACGCAGGCTCTCGCCAACCTTGCCCTTGATCTCGCCGGCATGCGCGATAATGCCCTCCAGTGAACCCCAGCTGCCCAGCCACTTCGCCGCCGTCTTCGGGCCCACCTTGGGGATCCCCGGGATATTGTCTGAACTGTCCCCGATCAGTGCCAGGTAATCGACGATCTGCCCCGGCGCCACGCCGAATTTCTCCTCCACGCCAGCCGTGTCCAGCGTGGTGCGGGACATGGTGTTGACCAGCGTGACATGCTCGTCCACCAGCTGGGCCATGTCCTTGTCACCGGTGGATATCACCGTCTCCATGCCCAGTGCCGCGGCACGCTTTGCGAGCGCGCCAATGACATCATCCGCCTCCACACCCTCAACCTGCAGCAGCGGTAATCCCATGGCCCGCACCATATCCAGCAAGGGCGGCACCTGGTCAGACAACTCCGGCGGCATGGGCGGCCGGTTGGCCTTGTACTGGTCGTAGAGCTGGTGGCGAAAGGTCTTGCCCTTTGCATCAAACACCACGGCGATGTACTGCGGGTCATATTCCGCCAGCAGGCTGCGCAGCATGTTGACCACACCGTAAACGGCGCCGGTGGGTTCCCCGTGCGCATTGGTCAGCTGCTGCAGGTTGGGCACGTGAAAGGCCCGGTAGAGGTAGGATGAACCGTCTACCAGCAGCAGGGGTCCACTTTGCATGGTTGCCATGATTGTCCTGGTGGTCTGTTGCTATTATTGATGTCCGCTATGGAACTGCGCACCGAAACAAATGGCCGCAGGCAGCATGGTATCATTATTGGGGTCCACACCAGAGCATCTCGCCTGCAGTCATGGTCAGGGAAACAGTCGGGACAACCCGGTCGTCGACACGTCGCAGGGAGTGGTCAATGCCATTTTCGATTATTATGAACACACGAGTTTTGAACCTTCCGAAAAGGAAAAAGCTGCTGGAGCTACAGGCACACACATGAATAAACTGCTTCTCACACTGATCCTGCTGGTACCGTCGCTGTCTGCCGCACAGACGGCCATTGAACCCTCGCCGGACCCGGCACCACCACCGTCAATCGGTGTCGATGACGACATGCAACCGGAAGTCAGCATTATCAAGCGCGATGATGCCGTGGTTGAGGAATACCGCATGAACGGCGAACTGTACATGGTCAAGGTGACTCCCAGCATAGGCCCGGCCTACTACCTGATCGATTCCACCGGCGACGGCGACCTGAATGCACGTCGCAACGAACTTGATCCGGCCTTCGTTGTGCCCAGCTGGATGATCTTCCGGTGGTAACCGGCACAGCATACCGTCACAGGCACTAGCCATGTCCGTATTTACCAAAGTCGAGCGCGACGAGCTCGTTGCCTTGCTGCGGCATTACGATACCGGTGAGTTGCTCGACTACGAAGGCATCAGTGACGGTATCGAGAACACCAACTATTTTGTCACCACCGTGCAGCGGGAAATGGTGCTGACGCTGTTCGAAACACACAGCTTTGATGAGATGGGTTATTTCCTCGACCTGATGGCGCATGTTGCCGAACACGGCATCCCCAGCGCCCACCCGGTAGCTGACCGGGACGGTCACTACCTGCGCATGTTCAAGGACAAGCCGACCGCACTGGTTGATCGGCTTGAAGGCACCAGTCTTGACCACCCGACTGACGCGCAGTGCGCAACACTTGGCAGCACCATGGCAAAACTGCACCTTGCCGCACGCAGCTTCAGCGACACCCGCAGCAATGGACGCGGCCATGACTGGCGTATGGCAACGGCAGAAAAACTGCTTGCCAAGCTGCCGGACCAGGATGCGCAAACGCTGCGCACGGAAATGGCGTTTCAACAGTCCAACCGTTTCGATCAGCTACCGGGCGGCGTCATTCATGCCGACCTGTTCCGCGACAATGTGCTGTGGAGCGGCAACGACCTGACCGGCATTATCGACTTCTATTACGCCTGCGATGATGCATTTCTCTACGACCTTGCCGTGGCAGCCAATGACTGGTGCGTCGAGGCGGACGGTGCGTTTGTGGACAGCCGCTTCAAGGCACTGCTTGCGTCCTATCACGCAGTGCGGCCAATCACGCAACAGGAGGCCAACGCCTGGCCAGCCGTGGTGCGCGCCGCCGCCCTGCGCTTCTGGTTGTCGCGACTGTATGACTGGCACTTCCCGCGCCCCGGTGAGATCACGCACCGCAAGGATCCGAACGTGTTTCGTCGCATCATAATGCAGCGCCAGAAAATTCAGGCCCCGCTTACACTGGATAGCTGACGCAGGCCACCTGCCGGTACCGCCATGTATGCCCGCCTGCAACAACTCGCTCACGCACTGGACCGGCTTGCCGAGCTGACCGGCCGCATCATCTCCTGGCTGACACTGGCCATGGTCATCATCACCTTTACCGTGGTTGTGCTGCGTTACGTGTTCGAAACCGGCTCGATTGCGCTGCAGGAATCCATCACCTATCTGCACGCCGTAGTGTTCATGTTATGCGCCGCCTATACCCTGAAGCAGGATGCGCATGTGCGCGTCGATATCTTCTATCAGCACTGGTCTGCACGAACGCGGGCCTGGGTCGACCTGCTCGGCACGCTGCTGCTGCTAGTGCCGGTATGCGTGTTCATTATTATCAGCAGCCTGGATTATGTCGCGCTGTCCTGGTCGATCCATGAAGGCTCACAGGAGGCCGGCGGACTCGACGGCGTTTACCTGCTCAAGACCGCGATTCCGGTCATGGCCGGCCTGCTGCTGTTACAGGGTTGTGCACTGGTGCTGCACCGGCTGCTGATCATTACCGGGCACACACATGCGCAGGAACCCGGTGCCGGTGTGGATCGGGAGCTCTGATGTCAGCATTCATCCCGCTGCTGCTGTTTGTTGTGGTCTGCCTGGTACTGATGGCCGGCTACCCGGTTGCACTGTCGCTGGCCGGTACCGCACTGGCGTTCGCCTTTGTTGGCGAACTGACCGGCCACTTTGATCCCGCCTTTCTGCAGGCCTTGCCAAATCGCCTGTACGGAATCATGACCAATACCACGCTGATTGCCGTGCCACTGTTTGTGTTCATGGGCATCATGCTGGAACGCTCCCGCGTGGCGGAGAACCTGCTCGACACTATGTCCGCACTGTTTGGCGGTCTGCGCGGCGGCCTGGGATTCTCGGTCATCATTGTCGGCATGTTGCTGGCGGCAAGTACCGGCATCGTCGGCGCCACCGTGGTTACCATGGGACTGCTGGCGCTGCCAACCATGTTGCGGCGCGGATATGATCCGCGCATCAGTGCCGGTGTAATCTGCGCATCCGGCACACTCGGGCAAATTATTCCGCCTTCTATCGTGCTGGTATTGCTCGGCGACGTGTTGTCATCGGCCTATCAACAGGCCCAGCTCGACATGGGGATCTTTTCACCGGACACGGTATCGGTCGGCGACCTGTTCACCGGCGCACTGTTACCCGGTTTGTTGCTGGTGATGTTTTACTTTATATATACCGCTTTCATTGCCTGGAGACGACCAGAGGCCATGCCGGCACTGGCCGCCACTGAGCATGGTCCTGACAGCAAGCTGATCAGGCAGGTCATCACGGGGCTGCTACCACCGGTAGCGCTGATCGTGGCGGTACTCGGTTCCATCCTCGGCGGCGTTGCGACACCGACCGAAGCGGCATCGGTCGGTGCTGTTGGCGCCATCATCCTTGCCATGACACAGCGCCGCTGCAAACTGTCTGTGTTACGTGAAGTCATGCTGGGAACGACGCGTGTTACCAGCATGGTATTTCTGATCCTGATCGGTGCCTCGGTATTCTCGCTGGTGTTTCGCGGCTTTGGTGGTGACACGGTTGTTGCCGGGTTACTCAACGAACTGCCGGGCGGAAAATTCGGCGCCATGCTTGCCGTCATGCTGTTGATGTTCCTGCTGGGCTTTGTGCTGGATTTCATCGAAATCACCTTCGTGGTGGTACCGATTATCGGCCCGGTATTGCTTGCCATGGGTTTTGACCCGGTCTGGCTGGGCATCATGATTGCGCTCAACCTGCAGACCTCGTTTCTGACACCGCCATTCGGATTTGCCCTGTTTTACCTGCGTGGCGTAGCGCCCGACTCGATCCGTACCACGCAGATCTACCAGGGCGTGGTCCCCTTCATCGGCCTGCAACTGTTGCTGCTGCTACTGCTTGCCGTATGGCCGGAGCTGGCCACCTGGCTACCGGACAGGGTCTATGCGGACTAGTGCCCGAAACTTGGCAGCACACCCTGCTTCGTGCGATTATTGCCGGCAAGAATGGCACTTCGGGTAGCATGCCGATGAAAACAACACCGCAACTTCTGGTCATACTTTTACTGCTGTTTAGCCATGCACTGCATGTTAATGCCGGCGAACGACGCCTGGTCGACGCCGTTTCGGTTACGCTGGGAGAAAGTAATGACGCGGACGGCATCGATGTGCTGCGGGCCGGCATTCAGAAACGCTGGAGGCACAACTGGTTCACTGGCGGCGCCTGGTATCTCGGCGGCTACTGGGATTCCGAGCTGGCCATCATGGAAGCCGAGAAAGGCAACACGGACGAGGTGCTCGGACTGAGCATTACTCCCGTGTTGCGTTACCAGCGCGATGCCCGACTGTCCAGCGGCATCACGCCCTTTGCAGAAGCTGGTCTGGGGTTTCACCTGTTGTCCGACACGCACATCGGCACCAGCGACCTGTCCAGCGCATTCCAGTTCGGTTCACTGCTTGGTATTGGTGTGGGCTTTGGTGGAAGAGGACAATATGAACTGTCTTACCGCTTCACGCGTTTCTCCAACGCCGACATCAAGAAACCGAATGACGGCCTTGATATGCACCTGCTGAAACTGGGTTACAACTTCGAATAGTCCTGCAACATCAAAACAAACATGTAGGAGCGCTTCTCAAGCGCGATGGTTTCATCGGAAAAATGATCGCGGATGAGATCCGCTCCTACACATAATCACAGCACCTGTGGGTGCGAATGTTTTGCCACCTACCCACCACGTATGTTCATGTAGGCACGCTCCGAAATATCATGCCAGCTCATTGCCTGGCGCTGGAACGCACGATACGACTCGAATACCTTCGCGGACAGCGCATCCCTGTCGGCGATCTCGGCCACCACCTGTTCCGACAGGGTACGCAGGCGTTCCAGCACACTGTCAGGGAACGCGCGCAAATCAACATTGTGTTCATTGACCAATGACTGCAATGCAGCGTTATTACGTGCCGTGTACTCGGCCAGCATATCGCCGTTAACCACGCGACAGGCGTTGATCACGATACTTTGCAGCTCTGCCGGCAAACTGTCATAGGCGGTCTGGTTGATCAGGCACTCCAGCGTGGCGCCCGGCTCGTGCCAACCCGGGTAGTAATAGTGTTTCGCCACCTTGTACAGGCCAAATGCCAGGTCATTGTAGGGACCAACCCACTCGGTGGCATCGATGGCACCGGATTGCAGTGAGGTGAAGATGTCACTGCCCGGCATACTCACCGGTGTACCGCCGGCACGCCTGAGCACCTCGCCACCAAGCCCCGGGATGCGCATCTTCAGGCCATCGAGGTCGTCGAGTGAATTGATCTCGCGGTTGAACCAGCCGCCCATCTGGATCCCGGAGTTACCGGCCGCAGCCGGCAACACGCCAAATGGTGCATATACCTCGCGCCAAAGCTCCATGCCGCCACCGTAATACAACCAGGCGTTCATCTCCTGTGCATTCATGCCAAACGGCACGGCGGTAAAAAACTGCGCCACCTCGCTTTTGCCTTTCCAGTAATACGCCGCACCGTGGCCCAGTTCCGCCGTGCCACTGGAAACTGCATCGAAAACTTCGAAGGGCGGCACCAGTTCCTTGGCGCCGTACACGGTGACCTGAATGCGCCCACCACTCATTTCCGTGATCAGTCGCGCGACATTGTTGGCACCGGTACCCAGGCCGGGGAAATTCTTTGGCCAGGTAGTCACCATCTTCCACTGGAACGTCTGCTGCTTGCCGGCAGGCGCAGCGTTCGTGGGCTGCTGCTCGGCACCGCAGCCGGCCAGTAGCGCGCCTGCACTGCCGGCAACGAGGAAATCACGTCGTTTCATGTCACGTCTCCTGGAAAAATGTGGCGGCCATTGTACGTGGGATGGCACCCGTTCGCTTGCACGCGAAAACGCAGCCAGACCACGGAATCAAAAAGTAGTCTTGATGTTACACATAGTTATGGAATAATATTCAGCGAACGCTTCCAGTATCAATGCTAGCGCACTAATTTCTAAAAATATTACTACGGCACTCGCGCAGCCTGATTGCACGGGAATTGGCCAGCAGAGTGTCCGGGGCAGCACATGTTGACTGAGCTCTACCGTATACGCCTGCGTTTCGTCACCCTGATCCTGATCGGTTTGCTGCTTGCGCCACTCGCCGGCATGGCAAGCGCGCTGTTATTTGACCTGGTCAGCCTGAACGAGCTGCAAAACACCCGTACGGTGACGACCCTGGGGGTATTCATAGCCATTATTTCCGTCTGGAGCGGAATCCATTTCTCAAGATATTTCAGTCCCTTATCTGCGTTTTCCGGGCTCGGCAATGGCACCCGGGAGCTACCCGAGCCCCAGCAACGCCGGCTGGCGCGGTTTGGCCGTGACTACTGGGGTTTCTTCCTGATTTACGCGCTGCTGATACCACCGCTGTTCTTCTTCGCGGTGCAGAAACCGATCCTTGCCGCACCCGACGTCTTCCTGCAATTGATGTTGCTGCAACTGGCCATGGTAACGCTGGTTGGCCTGCCCACCTACCAGCTGGCGCTCGACCAGATCGGCAGACTGGCCGGTCAGCTCAGCCTGCATCGCGTGCAGGTCAGCCTGAAATCGAAACTGCTGTTGATGGGCGGTTTCGTCCCGCTGCTCTGCTACACCATCCTGATGAACTACCAGTGGCAACAGACCGGCACCCTGACACCCGGCCATATGGCGATCTGGCTGACACTGGTCTGTATCAGCGGCATCATCACGCTGTTTTCGGTGCGCAGCGTGACACGTGCACTGGAGCCGGTTCAACAGCTGATACAGCGTAGCGGCGCATCGTTCCATGCGGAACTGGCAAGGCTGAAACCGCAGTCCACCGACGAAATCGGTTTCATGACCCAGGTGCTCGGCAAGCTGTTTCGCAAGATCGGCGAACAGGAATCACACATGCGCACCCTCGTCGAGACCGCCGCCGAGGGCATCATCGTGGTGAATGCCGATGGCGTCATCACCACCTTCAATCCGGCAGCGGAAAAACTGTTCGGCTACCCGGCTGCCGAAATAAAACAACGCTCGCTGCAACCCCTGCTGCCGCAACTGTTCGGAGCCAACCAGCGCATACAGACCGGCAATGGCGAGCGTGAACTGGAAGGCCGGCACCGTAACGGCGGCGTGATGCAACTGCTGATTCGTGTCAGCCCGATGCGCATCGATGGCCAGCAACTGTATACCTGCATGGTGGCCGACATCAGCCGCCGCAAGCTTATGGAACAACAACTGCGCGAGGCCGAAAGCCGCTACCGCGACCTGGTGGAAACAGCAAGCGACATGGTATGGACCATGGATACCGAGGGACAACTGACTTATGTCAATCGTGCCTGCATGGATATCTACGGTTATACACCGTATGAAATGCTGCAACATCGACTGCACGAATTCCGCTCCCCCGATCATCCACCGCAGGATCGTGAAGCTATCGACGCACTACTGGCCGGTGAAGACAATGTACAGTTTGAAACCGTGCACCTGGACAGCGAGAACAAGCCGCATTTCCTGAGCTTCAGCGCGCGATCGCACAAGGATGAAAGCGGCACTATAACGCGCATCAGCGGTACCACGCGCGACATCACCGAACAAAAGGCATTCCAGCACCAGCTGTCCTATAACGCGGAACACGATCCACTCACCGGCATGTTCAACCGCAGTTACTTCCAGGAAGAACTGGAGCGCACGGTTGCACGTGCTGCACGCAACAGTCTCAGTTGCGCGCTGTTCTATATTGATCTCGATCAGTTCAAGTACGTCAACGATACGCTGGGGCATGCTGCAGGTGATCGTCTGCTGGTAGACATCGCCGCCCTGCTGTCCATGCACGTTCGCGAAGGCGATCTGTTGGCACGCTTCGGTGGCGATGAGTTTACGCTGTTGCTGTACAACATCGACCGGCAGGACGTCGTGCGTGCCGCAGAAAATTTCCGCAGCCTGTGTGACGACTATCGCTTCAACATCGACGAGAAATCCTACAATGTCAGCGCAAGCGTTGGCATTGCCATGATCGACCGGCAGACGACATCAGCGGAGGAAGTGCTGTCGCACGCCGACCTCGCCTGCAATACGGCCAAGCAACAGGGACGCAATTGCGTCAACCTCTATGATCCGGCCGACCTTGGCAAGGCGGACATGGCTGCCGACATGGACTGGGCCACACAGGTACGCGAAATGCTGGAGCATGACCGCTTCCAGCTCGTCTACCAACCAATCGTCGCCACCGATAGTGGCGAGGTGCTGGACTACGAGGTACTGGTGCGCATGGTGTGCGATGACGGCCAGCTGATCCTCCCCGGAGGCTTCATGCCGGCAGCAGAGCGCTTTGGCCTGATCCACAGCGTGGACCGCTGGATCGTACGCCGCGCCATTTGCCAGCTCAGTGAATTGCACACCAGGGGACAACAGGCCAACTTCTCAATCAACCTGTCCGGCAAGGCCTTCGAAGATGACACCTTGCTGCCCATGATTCACGAACTGCTCGACGAACTGGCGCTTGACCCGTCCTGTGTCACGTTTGAAATTACCGAAACAGCCGCCATTGCCAACCTGGCCGCGGCCGAGGAATTCATCACCGCACTGAAGGACATCGGTTGTCAGTTTGCACTCGATGACTTCGGCTCCGGCTTCTCCTCGTTTGCCTACCTGAAACACCTGCCGGTCGACAAACTCAAGATCGATGGCAGCTTCGTGAAGGGCATGGCACACAGCGCGGTCGACCAGGCCATGGTGGAATCGATGAACCAGGTTGCACATGCACTGGGCAAACAGACCGTCGCAGAA
>JAOUBY010000140.1 GCA_029860045.1 Gammaproteobacteria bacterium
CGGCGTGCTGATTTACCCGAAGGGCGCGGATGAAGACAAGCTCATGGAAGCGGCACTGGAAGCCGGTGCCGATGACGTGCTGGGCAACGATGACGATTCCTTTGATGTGCTCACCCAGCCGGAACAGTTCATCGAGGTACGCGATGCCATGGTCGCGGCCGGGCTGGAGCCCGAGCAGGCCGGCGTCACCATGCGTGCCGATAACACCATCGCCCTGGACCGCGACGATGCGGAAAAGATGTTGCGCATGCTGGAACGGCTGGAAGACCTCGATGACGTACAGGAAGTGTATTCCAACGCGGACATCTCCGAGGAGATCCTCGCGCAACTGGGCTGAGATGTGTTCGTGCAGGCCCCGCTGCATCGATCGGGTGCAGGAGCGCATCTCATGCGCGATGGGCGTTCCTATGCAGAGGGTCGCGGACGAGGTCCGCTCCTACGGGTGCATCGGTCGGGTGTAGGAGCGCTTCGCAAGCGCGAGCTTTTAAGGTTGAAAGGATCGCGGACGAGGTCCGCTCCTACGGGTGCATCGATCGGGTGTAGGAGCGCTTTGCAAGCGCGAGCTTTTAAGGTTGAAAGGATCGCGGATGCGATCCGCTCCTGCGGAGGCATCAATCTGTGTAGGAGCGCATCTCATGCGCGATGGGTTACGTAGCAATAGTCGGAGGCATTACCGCCACACATGACGCGCATTCTTGGCATTGATCCGGGCTCCCGGGTTACCGGTTACGGTATTGTTGACCAGGACGGCCAGCAACTTGCCTATGTCGCCAGTGGTTGTATACGTGCACAGGGCGATTCACTTGCCGAGCGCCTCGGCATCATCTTCGACGGCGTCAGTCGCGTCATCAGCGAATTCCGGCCCGAGGAAATGGCCATCGAACGTGTCTTTATGAACAAGAACGCGGACTCCGCGCTCAAGCTTGGCCAGGCGCGTGGTGCGGCCATCTGTGCCAGTGTGCAGCAGACAGTCCCCGTGGACGAGTATGCCGCGCGTGAAATCAAACAGGCCGTGGTCGGTACCGGCAGCGCCACCAAGGAACAGGTGCAGCACATGATGTGTGTGTTGCTGTCGCTGCCGAAACGGCCGCAGAGCGACGCCGCCGATGCGCTGGGTGTCGCCATCTGTCACGGGCATCACCGCGAGACGCGCCGTCGCATGCAGGGCATGCGCCAGATGCAGGGCGAGGTCACGCTGTGATCGGCCTGCTGCGCGGCCGTATCCTCGGCAAGCAGCCGCCGCAACTGTTGATCGACGTCAACGGGGTCGGTTACGAGGTCGATTCCCCGATGACCACCTTCTACAACCTGCCCGCCGTTGGCGAGGAGGTCACGCTGTTCACCCACCTCGCGGTGCGCGAGGATGCGCACACGCTGTATGGCTTCATGCAGTTGTCCGATCGTGACCTGTTTCGCAACCTGCTCAAGGTCAATGGCGTGGGTGCGCGGCTGGCGCTGGGGATTCTTTCCGGCATGGAGGCCGGCCAGTTCATTGCCTGCATCCAGTCAGGCGATGCCACGGCGCTGGTGCGCCTGCCGGGCATTGGCAAGAAGACCGCCGAGCGTCTCATTATCGAACTGCGTGACCGCCTGCCCAAGGCAGCGGCCACGGACGAACTGGCGGCCGCGCAGTCCTCACACACGGCGAGCCCGGTCGAGGATGCCGTCAGCGCACTGGTGGGGCTGGGCTACAAGCCGCAGGAGGCGAGCCGCATGGTGCGCGCCATCAATGCCGCCGAGTTGTCGTCCGAGGAGATTATTCGCCAGGCCCTGCAGGGCAGGGTGCAATAGGAGCGCATCTCATGCGTGATTGTCCGTGTCCGGATCGACAGTCGCGCATGAGATGCGCTCCTACTTGATTCCGACGCGAGCTGCGCAGACACTACTACCCCATGATAGAAGCTGACCGCCTGGTAACCCCGAACGGCTCGCGAGAAGACGAGGTGCTGGACCGTACGGTGCGTCCGCAACGCCTTGCCGATTACGTGGGGCAGCCGCAAGTATCTGAACAGATGGATATTTTTATCCAGGCGGCCCGCAAGCGCGGGGATGCGCTCGATCACACCCTGATCTTCGGTCCGCCCGGGCTCGGAAAGACCACGCTGGCACACATCATTGCCAACGAGGTCGGTGCCAACCTGCGCCACACCTCCGGCCCGGTGCTGGAGCGACCGGGCGACCTGGCCGCGCTGCTGACCAACCTGGAACCCAACGACGTGCTGTTTGTCGACGAGATTCACCGCCTCAGCCCGGTGGTGGAAGAGATCCTGTACCCGGCGCTGGAGGACTTCCAGCTCGACATCATGATCGGCGAGGGACCGGCCGCACGCTCCATCAAGCTCGACCTGCCACCGTTCACGCTGGTCGGTGCCACCACGCGTGCCGGTCTGCTGACCTCACCGTTGCGCGATCGCTTTGGCATCGTGCAGCGCCTCGAGTTCTACACCACCACTGACCTGGCCTCGATCCTGCAACGCGCCGCCGGCATCCTCAATATCGCCATCGACAGCGCGGGTGCCACCGAACTGGCACAGCGCTCGCGCGGTACACCGCGCATTGCCAATCGCCTGCTGCGCCGCGTGCGTGATTATGCCGA
>JAOUBY010000032.1 GCA_029860045.1 Gammaproteobacteria bacterium
CAGGGTCCGCCATTTAAAGAAGTGAAAGAAATATGGCTGGTCATCACTGGCCGGGCGCAGGTTGAATTTGTAGTCATCCAGAAAGCGTTCGCGCTGCCCGCCCAGCAATGCCTGGGCGGCGTCATGGAACCAGGCGTCACGCAGGCGATTGTAGCGGTTGCTCTCGCCACGCGTGATGCCCGGGTACCAGGCCACGTCAAAGGAACGTAGTGCACAAAATGCGCGCACGCGCTCAAGGTCCTGTGCGCTGACGGCACCGTTCTTGACCAGCAGGGTGCTGGTTTGCCAGCCGCGGATCAGGATGAGTTGCTGCCCCGGGTCGTTGATGCCGCTGGCACGCAAGGCTGCGATGCCGGTAGCAAACAGCTTCAGCGTGTCCCGGGGCGGCAGTTTTATCCAGCGCGTGATGGAGAGGAAACCGTCCTGTGCAAGTTTCTGCAGGAATTCAGCCAGTGCCTCGGTCGTGTACAGGTGGCTTTCGCTCAGTGCGTACTGCCCCGAGGCAGAGGCACTGAAGGAATCCAGCAACGAGACCTGGATGAGGTCATAGTCACCCGGACTACTGGCGGCAAATCTGCGTGCCTCGGTAATGTGCAGTGTTATGCCCGGTTCCTGGTAGAGATGACCGGCGAAGTCAGCGTAATCCGTGGTCACCAGGCGGGCGAATTGCGGATTCAGCTCAACCGCATCGATGTTTGTTGAGTGATGGTAGAGAGCCTGTAACACATCGGCACCGCCACCGGCACCGAGGATCAGTGCCCGGTTCACCGGCCGCAGGTGGTAGGGCAGTGCCGAGGTCAGCTGGTCGAGATGTGCCAGTGTCTGCCTGTCACCGCCATATCGGGTAATGACGGACAGCCCGTCACCGTCGATGAACACGCCCAGTTGAGCCGGCGGTTCAGTGGTTGCATTCAGACTCAGGCCGGGGACATGCCGTAGCGGGATAGTCTGACTTTCCACCACACTGAGCAGGCCCAGCGGGCTGGAGTGTTCCGCAATAATGCGGGTGTCCTTGACCAGCAATGTCTGGCTGAGGCCCTTGTAGGGCGACATTTCCAGCGTGCTCCAGCTGGTGGGCAACAGCAGCAGTGCGGCGGCCAGTGGCAGCAACAGCCAGGCAGCGTTTAATCTTTGCCGCAATTCCCACGCGGCAAGCAGGGCTGCGCCGATCCCGAGCAGGCCGAGCACCGTCAGTGCCTGCAGGGGCAGGACCACAAACAACAGCACCAGGATACCGATGCTCCCCAGTCCTGCGCCCATTAAATCGGCAGCATAGATGCGCGATAGCCGGGTACGATAGTGAATCAGTGCCAGCCCGATTGCATTGGCAGCGAAGAAAAAAGGTACCGCGAGTAACAGGTAGGTAAACAGCAGCCAGGCGGTCTGTCGGGCATCCCAGAGCACTTCCTCGGCATTGAAGGGGATGTGCTGCGCGAGCAGGAAGCAACCGACCGAACAAATGCCGAACAATGTGAGGTTGATGATGTAACTGGCGGCAAAACGCTGCAACAGGGGGCGCTGCAGCAGCATGAGAAAGGCGCCACTGACGCCGTAGCCGAGCAGCGCCAGGCTGATCATCATGTAGGCGAAGTGATGCCACTGGATGATCGAGAACAGGCGCATAAGCAGCACTTCGTATGCAAGCGCGGTCGCCGAGATGAGGGCGATGGACAGCCAGGGTAATCGTTGCCGGTTAATCGTGTTCCCCGGTGAGTGGGACGAACATTACGGGCACAATTTGCCTGGTGATGAGTTGCCCGCCCGCTTCTTTCTCGATCAGCACCAGTTGCTGGGTGAGAAAGCTGCTCCCGACCGGGATGACCATGTGGCCACCGGGTTTGAGTTGCGCCACCAGTGGCGGTGGCACGTGACTGGCGGCGGCCGTGACCACGATGGCATCGAAGGGGGCGTGTTCTTCCCAGCCATAATAGCCGTCGCCGATGCGCGCCGTTACATTGTCATAACCCAGCCGTGACAGTCGCTCGCTCGCCTGCTTGCCCAGCGCCTCGATGATCTCAATGCTGTATACCTGCCCGGTGAGTTCGGCCAGTATGGCTGCCTGGTAGCCGGAGCCGGTGCCGAGCTCCAGCACACGGTCGTCTGGCTGTGGCTTGATCAGGTCACTCATAAGGGCAACGATGTAGGGCTGCGAAATTGTTTGCCCGTGACCGATGGACAGCGGCCGGTTGTCATAGGCATGGTGGCGTTGTGCCGCGGGGACAAACTCATGCCGGGGTACCTTGGCAATCGCCGCCATTACGCGCAGGTCCAGCGCCTCCTTGTCGAGGTACAGGCTGGTATCGCGCACATCCTGCTCGATGACTTCAACCAGCTGCTGGCGGGCCTGCGCATACTCGTCACCCAGTGCCGCAGATGCCAGCAATAGCAGCAGCGTAACGCAAATCCATAATAACGGATGCCTGTACAACATTTTCGTTCTTGTCGTAACCCGGTTGCTGATACAAGTATAGGCGATGTCCCGCGAACAGGCAGGGAGTTGCCAGAGGCCCGGGTCGTTTTCAGACATTCAGGGAAGCCAACGGACTGCATGGCCACCCTATCGGTGGCTTTGCTTTTGTGCATGGGAGCTGCTATTGGTTAGATGTTGAACAGGGATACTCGCGTGTGATCTGCTGACCGTGAAGCCCGGAGGTTTCTCATGCCAGTGACGCTGGCCGGTTGAGTCAGGTAGCCTTCAATTCAGGGAGGTGAAGCTCGACGATCAGTGGCAAGTGGTCGGAGGCAACACGCACCAGTTCGCTGTCTGGCACCTCGATGTCGGTTACTGTCAGGCCGGAATCAACGAACACATGGTCGATACGGGCAGTGGGGAAACGCCCAGAAAAAGTGGGTCTGGGCCGGTGGCTTTCCAGCTCGATCTGCGCGTCGTTCAGGCGTGTGCGCAGCCGGCGGCACACCTTTGATGCCGGCAGCACGTTGAAGTCACCGCACAGCACCACCGACCCGCTGCACTCGGGGTGCCCCAACCATTCCGGTCCGAGCAGCGCCTCCGCCTGCAACCGGCGCTCTTTTGGCAGCAGACCCAAGTGGGTATTCAGCACCTGAAGCTCTCTCCCGTGCACATCGATGGCGACCCACAGCGCACCGCGCGGTTCAAGCTGCGGCTTACCGGGCAAGCCCGGCAGCGTTCCTGTCTTGACCAGCCGCATAGGCAGATGGCTCAGGATAGCATCGCCGTAGCGTTCTTCCTCGATGTGCATGGCGGGATGGAAGTGGAAATCCATCTCCAGACACCGGGCGATGATGTGAGCCTGGTCCATACCTTCGGTACGCGCCCGGCCCACGTCCAGCTCCTGCAGTGCCACCACGTCCGGTGCGTGGCGGGCGATGACACGCGCGATGCGTTCCGGCGACAGCTTGCCGTCCATGCCGATGCAACTGTGCACGTTGTAGGTCATGATGCGCAACGTGTCCTGTGTGGAGGTGCGTTTTTTTCTTCCAGCGAATTGGCGTTCGGCCCGACCGAGCAGGTGCAAGGCGGCCTGGCGCAGGTCAGCCGCGCGCAGGTAGTCGTGCCCGTCTACGGGCAAGGGCGCATCCCCGGGTAACAGCGCAAAGGCACCGGTCTCCTCCGGCCCGGCACCGCCATGGGCGCCATTTTCGATGGCAAAACTGCACGCTTGCGCGCCAGGCCGCAAGCCACAGAGGATGAAGTTCCCCGCATCCGGATGGTGGCACAGTGCGACCAGCTCCCGACTGACCTCCTCCAGATAAGGATGATCGGCACCCAGTACCTCGACGCCCTGCCCGGGCAGCACGAACACGCCGCTGTCGGTCCACGCCGTCACACTTCCCGAACCAGCCGGTGTCAGTACCAACGGAACCTTGGCACTGGCCACCAGGGCGCGGGCCACGGCATCCTGTACAGGCGGCTCCAAAGGGTGATCACAGTAGACAAAGCTGATCGGCCCCGCGCCTGTTGTGGTTACCTGTGTGCGATCCGGTATGCCGGGCGCCAGACCATTGACCGCGAACAGACGCTGGATCTTTTTACCGCCAAGCTGCCGTACCCGCTGGGTCTGAATACCGTGCAGGCCGTCCACCGGCAGTGGACCTGCGCATATCCCGAGCTCGGCGAAAACCTCGGACACGGCGTCCTCAATGCTGCGGCCATGCCGCTTGTGATAAGACTGAACCTCTTCCTGGCCGTGGTCGGAATAGACCCATACGTCATAGTGACGGCGGGCCGAGCGGTGCGCTGCCCGCCAGATGCGGGCGATGGCGTCATCGATGCCCTTGAGGGTCCAGTGAGCGAACCGGGAGGACGGTCCACGCCGATGGGCCTGTTCGTCGTAACCGAGGAAGTTGAGGTGGATGATGGGCAGCCCGCGGGCGACGTCGATCTTCACCCCGATGGTGGCCAGCTCGCGCAGCAGGATGGAGATCGCCACCCGGGTCGGCACGAACTTCAGCTCTTTGACGAGATCCTCCCGGGCGAACATTCCGCGCGCGCAATCGACAATGGCCAACAATAATTCGACCATCAGAAGCACGGCAGTGCGCGCGAAACTGTAGGCATTGCTCAGGAACAGCAGCATCACAAGCAACGGATTCGCCCGACGCAGGGTCGGTCCCCAGCCCAGTGACGCGGGGCAGAAGTGGGCTTCAGCGGCGCCGCCGGTGTAGTTATCAACGTAGCAACTGCCCCCTTTTAGCAGTGGCTCGCCCCCTCGCTCTTCAAGTGCGCGTTCCACACTCGCGGCGGTTGCCGGCTCGATCATGCGCACCAGTCGGCCGGACGCGCTGTCCTTGAAGGTGAAACCCGGCACCACGTCTTTCACCCCGTAGAACAACTCACCCTGGAAGGTCGCGGTGGCCGCCGGCACGCCCGCGAACTGGCGATGCAACCGGTAATGCTCGTGCTTGATGAGCCTGTCCATAAATGGCATTTCGCCGCGCTGCAGGGCCCGGTTCAGCTGGGTATGGGAAAGCCCATCGATCTGGATCAGTACCAGGCCCGGTGCAGACGGCGGTACTTCTGACCTTGGCAGCCGCAACAGGGTCGCCAACCATTCGCTGCGGCTAAGCCAGCGGCGCAGCCGGCGCACGAGGGCTTCGATGCGGCCGATCATGAGGGCTTCGGATCCGGTGACTCCGGTTCGCTAAAGGCGGCGCCAGCCGCCCCCGCCATGCCCTTGATAATGTCCCACTCGCCCTTGATGAGATGTAACAGATGCTCCCACTCTTTGTACTCTTGCGGACGTGCGACAAAGACCTTCGCACACAGCGCCTCGTAGCAGCCAAGCGCCTTGTCCGCCGAGCGTGGCAGGGAAAAATCCTCGGCGGTTTGCACCGCGCTACGCCGCAGCTGCTGCAGCCTTTCCGGCGGCAGCGTGACCACCCATTGCAAGGCGTCCGCGAACGCCTCTACGGTCTCCTCGCCCAACAGCCGGCCATTACGCTGGTCCCTGACCACCTCCCGCACCCCCGGCGCATCCAGACCCACCACCGGCACGCCCGCCGCCATGGCCTCGGTCAGCACCATGCCCTGTGTCTCGCTCCTGGAGGCAAAGGCGAACACATCCATCGCATGATAGGCATCCATCAGTTCGGGTGACTTTAGAATGCCTGTGTGATGCAGCCGTTCGATCACTCCCTTGTGCTCGAACACGGCACGAATGGCTGAAGCCGACGGTCCCTCGCCTACCAGCAGAAAATGGGCGTTGGGTGCGGACTTGAGGAAACCGGCCACCGCCATGGCCAGGAATTCCAGGTTCTTCTCCGGGGCCAGCCGGCCCAGATGACCCACCACGAAGGCGTCGGCGGGAATGCCCTGTGCGGCGCGAAAGTCGGCGCCGTCGCCTTGGGCGAAACGTGCCATATCCACCCCGGTGGGCTCCACCGAGATGGGCGCCTCCACGCCCCGTTCACGCAACAGTTTCGCCATGCTCTCGCTGGGAGCGAACACCTGATCACAAAGGTTGGCGTAGCGGGTGGCCAGTTCGATCACGAAGCGTCTTAAGGTCGGCGAGTCGAGCGGCACATAATGAGTGTACTCCTCGTACCGGGTGTGGTGGGTAAACACCAGCGGCAACTCACGGTAGCGCGCGATGCGCAGGGCCGTCATGCCCAGCAGAAAAGGGTGATGGGTATGCACGATGTCGGGTCTGAAGGCATCCAGGGTCTCAGTGAGCAGGCCGGAGACCGGCAACACTGCGGAGAAGTCGCTGCCGTTGAAATGTTGGACGGCGGGGATGCGCACCACGTCTATCTCGTCGGCGGGCTGATTGTCGAACTCAGGCGCCACCACCAGCACCCGGTGGCCGCGGCGCCGATACTCGACGGTAAAGGCCGCCACTGAGCGCGCCACCCCGCCCACATGCGGCAAATAGGTGTTGGTCAGCATGACGATGTTCATTCCCTTTCCTTGCTCACTTCTACGGACGTCTGGCCGGATTGAACGATCACGGGCCTGAAGCCGGGCAGGCGCACCTCGATGCGAGGTGGTGATTCTTTGTGCCAGCTGGCGTCCCAGGCCACCCTGATCTGGCTGCCGGCGGGAATGAGCTCAAGCGTCAGTGTGCCGAAGGCGGTCGGCGCGGGGCCGAAACTCACCACCGCATCGCCCTTGAGCCAGCGCGCGGGCACGCCCTGGCACAGGATCAAGCTGTCGCCCTCCTCATACAGGAAACAGTGGCGCACCATCATGACCCACTCAGCCGCCGCCCACACGTGCTGACCGTCGCCCATGCAGCCGCCGCCGGTGCGGGGGTGGATCGCCTCCGGCCACTGCCCGGTGGGGCTGGCCAGCGCCGCGACTGCATCCAGCAATTCCAGGTAGCGTGAGTCGCCTGCGCGCAGCAGCACCTGGGCAATATGCAGCGTCAGGTAGGGGTTGATGCCGGCGTGAATCATGTCCTGAAAGAAGCCGCCATGGACCATGCACTTGTCCAGCAGGAACGCCGCCGTATCCAGCAAGCGTGGATCGTCCGCCGGGCAAAGCTGCAATGGATAACCTGCCGCCAGCGAGCCGATGGCTCCGGCATCCAGGCGCCGGGTGGGCGCCGCCGGCATCGCAGGCCGCGCGAGACGTTCGCTGCTGCGCGTCAGGCTCCGGTCAACAGTGTCCTGAAATGCCTTGGCCTCGTCCAGGAATTCCCGGCTGTCCGCTTCGTCGCCCAGGGACCTGCACAGGGCCGACGCCGCGTGCAATCCGGCAATACCCCAGAAGTCATCCCAGTAGTAGTAATCGTTGGGCCCGAGATGTTCGGCACTGAAACCCGCGGGCAACAACCCGGCATGAGGAGAGTCAATTTCACCGCTCAGCCGTTTTCTGCCGATCCAGCGGGCACCGCGCAGGATCGCCTGCCGCCAGCCGGGCCTGGGCGCCCTGCCCGTCAATGCGCAAAAACGCTGCATGATCCACAGCACCTGGCCGTTGGCGTCCCATTCACCCTCCTGGGAATGGAAGTAGCCACGTGCGGTCTGCCGGGCCGGAAAGCGATCCAGCGCGCATTCGGCGCGGTCTGTCAGACCGGCGCACAAAAGGGCGTGGATGATGAATGCCGCATCGCGGAACCAGAAGCGCTTGTAAGTGTAGGGCCCAGGGTAGACGTCACCGGGTGAATGCAGGACCAGGGTGCGCAAGGCAGCTGCATAGAGAAACTGCACCTTTTCATCCGGCACGCGAAGTTTACAACAGCCATGCAGGGCTTCCTGCCAGGCGGCAGCGGCATCATGCTGTGGGCAGGCGCTGTGCGCGAGTGGGGTGCGCACGACCAGATCACGCTCCTGACCGGGTGCGAGCCGAAACAGCGCCGCCGCTGTTGCCATGCCCACCTCGCACACGCCCGCCGTCTCCTCCTCCCGGTCCTGCAGGTGGATCGCCACATCACCTTCGTGATAATCCGAGACATGGTGGCGTTCCGCCGACGCACTGAAGGTGACGCCACACTGTCCGTCAATGGTCCAGGCCGTGCGTTCGGAAGAGAGCTCGACCTGGTGAATGAAGCTGATCCCCTCGGGGTTGTAGGGCCGCAGCGCCAGCACCAGCCAGCCGCCCTGGTCACTGCCGGCGCAGAGCCGCAGCTGGCAAACCGGCGCCTTGGATTCGAGCTGGACCGAGGCGTGGTTAACCAGGGTCAGGCCGCTTTGTGCTGTTTCGGTAATCACCGCCAGCCCCTCGTTCAGTTCCCAGCGCTGGCTGACTTGCTCTGCACGCGATGGCAACAGGTGACCATCGTCGTCCCCCATCACCCATGCGTCCAGCGACCAGCCGTCGTAGACCGGTGTGAGCAGACCGCGGGGATCGACGATCGGCAGCTCGTCCACATCGGGTAGTCCGATGGCCGTCCAGTTGCGGTGGGTAAGATTGACGTGGGTGATGGAAAAGGCCCGGGGGACAAAGGCGTCGTCTTCTGGATCGAACTGCCGCTCGATCCAGTAGGGCCAGACCCAGTCCAGGTTGTGCTGGATAACGCGGGCGTTGATGAGCCCGCGGGCATGGAACACCACCCCGGCGCGCAGCAGCTCGACGGGTTCCGCCACCTCGGCAGGCTGGGCGAAGCGATGCAGCCGCGCCAGCAGCGCCACCGGGTCCAGGAAGCCATGGGCACTGGCGATGCGGCGAATAAGAAACCGCCAGGGCAACCACTTTAACCACGGCATCACTCTTCTCCCTCCCCGCCTGCCTCGGTGTACCTGGTGAGGGCGCGGCGTGCCAGCCGGTTGAAATAGATCACGACCCCGACGGCGACGAAAAAACCGGCACCGTACAGGCCCCATTCGAGCGGCGTGCGGTCGGTGTTGCGCGTTCCGAGCGTGGCGATATCAGCGGCGATCGAGCCGAGATACACATTGTGCACCGAGAACGGGATAATGCCGAGGAAAGTGCCGCCGGTGAAACCCCGCAACGTGAAAGGCATGAGTCCGAAAAAATAGTTGGAGAGTTTGAACGGGAAGAAGGGCACCAGCCGGGTCAGCATGACGATCTTCCAGCCCTGGGGTGCCAGCTCCTCGCTGACCAACTTCAGCTTGTTATGACGCAGCACAAAACGGGTGGCCCGCTCGCCGAACAGGTAGCGCGCAATCAGGAACGCGATCATCGCGCCGAGGGTCGTTCCGGTCACGACATAGACGGCCCCCTCCATCACGCCGAACACGAAACCGGCACCGAGGGTGAACAGCACCCCCGGCAACAGCAGCACGACCACCGCGGCTATGATCAGCATAAACAGCAGCGACGCCCAGCCACCCTGCGCATCGAGCCATGTCAACAGCCGCAGCACCTGCTCGTCGACACCGAACAGCAGCAACACGCCTAGCATGCCCGCGACGAACAGTACACTGACGATAATGCCCCAGGCGACTGAGCCAGTTTTAGCTACCATAACCGGATTACCTGTCCCGCTGCCCGCAGGGGGAGCCAGGCTCCATCGTGGGCAGGACACCGTCCTGTGAGACGCTCTCGCGGATCACGGCAATTCGAACAGCGGCGCACCAACTCGGACCATAAGCACGTCACTGCACATTTCACACAGGGCATGCGCCGCCGTGCTGCCCGGCAAACTGTGGCGCGCCACAAGACGAATGTCGGGTTGTTCGGCCTCTTCCATCACGCTCTCTCCTCTCTCAAACGCCCTGATCCTGCCAACAGCGCCTCAAATCCCTGCTCCGGTGGATGAATACCCAGCGCCTCCAGCAGGAGTGCCATGCGATCGAAGGGATTCGCTTCACAGGTTAACCGCCGGTAGTCCACCTCAGCAAGCCAGGGCCGCCAGGCGACCGCCGGCACCGGCACCGGATAATCGGTGCCGAACAGGAGCTGCCCGACGTGCTCGGTGTGTCTTCGCCACCACAGCAACGCCCCCATGCGGTTAACCAGCCCAAGCGCCGCCGTATCCCCGTACAGGTTCGGACAGTCTGCCAGCAAGGCGGCGTAACGGCGCAGGGTATGTCGATTGTAGAACCAGCCGCTGGAGCCGCCATGGGCGGCGATCACTGTCACCCCCGCGTCCAGCGCCGGACACAGCCGCGCAAGATCACCCCAGGCCTGACGCTGCGCCGGCAACACCCACTCAGTGCCGGCATGACACAGCAGCGGCAGACCCAGTTCGGCGAGCTTGCGGAAATACGGTTGATGCCGGCCCTCGGCGAGATCGATTCCCTGGCTGTTGGGGATCAGTTTGACCAGCACCGCACCCTGCGCAGCAGCCTGCTCCAGGGCGTCTAGCGCATCCGGGCGGTGGGGATGGACCGAGGCGCCGTACAGGAACAGGTCGGGAGCCTCCTCGCACCAGGCGCGCACGTCCGCGTCGGGGACCGTGTAGCCCTGCATATGGTCGGTGGGATTGCCGTGGGCATCATGTGCGCAATCCAGCGCCAGCAGCACTGCGCGGCGTACATGGCGGGCTGTTCGCAGCCGGTCTGCCAACCGATCCATATAACGGCGTGCAGCCTGCGGACCACTGCCGCGCGAACCCGCGCTGCGTGCGAGAAAGGGTGCCAGCAACCGCCTCCAACCGCGAAAGCGCACTGCGCCATCCCGCGGCACGCAGTGCACGTGTATGTCGGTATATCCGCCGCTCATTGCCGCCCCTCGCCGGACTGCTTCCGCTGCGCCAACAAGCTCCCGATGGCGCGCCACATCGCACGGCGGTCCAGCCCGAAAGGTTGTGCGTCTACATGGGCCAGGCCGTCGATGAGAAACAGTTCGGACCGGCCGGGCGGCATGGCTGCAGCCAGGGCCTGGCTTTCGCTATAGGGAATGATGCTATCGTCCGTGCCGTGCAGCAGGATCAGCCGCGCCTCAAGGACAGAAAGATCCCTGGTCGCGAGATTCAGGGCATCCAGCTCGGCGCGTATCCTCGACGACAAACGGGCAAGCAGCTCCGGACTGCGCGCCGGGTCACGGTTCTCCAACAAATCCAGCAGCGACTCTCCCTCGGGCGTGAGGTGACGGGTCAGATCATCGACACCGGCACGCGGGTTCTCCAGCTTGCGTTCAGCCATACGACGGAACGCCGCCTGGTCAACAGGATCAGTCAAGTGCTCGGCGTTGCCGAAAACAAACATCCACTTGCCATAACGATTAGGCTCCAGGTAGTGCCACTGTCCCTCTTTTTTGAAATAGCCGGTGGTAAAGAAGGTGACCACCTGGTGCAAGTCGTAATAGCCACCGATCCCCAGCACGAAGTCCACCCGCTCGCGGATCCCGGGATCGAGCGCCGCCAGCACCGCAGGCCCCACCGCATAGCTGAATGCTCCTATGCCGACCCGGCCGCGTGTCGGGAATTCAGGTCGGGACAGCAGGTAGGAAAAGGCGTCCACAACATTCTGCGCATCTTCTGCCCGCGCCCTGAGCGCGCGCAGATTGGGGATATCAGGCACCAGCACCAGAAAACGGGCGCGGGCCAGTGTGGTCGCAAAAGCCACCAGGCGGGGGTCGTCCTTGCCGCGCGCTGCCACCCCCGGCACCAATACGATCCCGGCGAGAGGCGGCTCCCCGGGCCGGTACAGGTCACCCTGGTGACTGCGCCCCTGTACTTGATAGTCGACCGGCAGGCGCGCTGGATCCGGGGCGCGTTCCTTGAGGCTGCTCGGGCCCACGCCTGCCCCCAGGTCCTCCAGCACCCACGCCGCCTCATCGTCCGGCAGCGGGTCGCACCCCGCAAGCATCAGCAGGGTTATAAAAAGAGCTGGCAGCCACGCACGGGTCGCAGCACTGCGTCGAGGACGTGAATGGATTTTATGTCCCGGTAATGACAGAAACACTTTCATGCCAGCAGCACAGCAATGATGCCGGTCAGAAAGATCCCGTCAAAAGTGCCGGCCCCGCCGATCGAGGCGACCCGCACTCCCATTGTTCGAATATCGGCCAGGTGCAGGATGTCGGCGCCCAGCAGGACACCAAGCACCCCGCTGGAAAAGGCAAGCGGCGCAGCATTCGCGGGTTCCAGCAGCAGGGCCGTAATCACAGCCACCACGGGTGCAATGAGAACCGGTATGCCGATACCGATACCGGAGATGGGACGGCTGAATACATAGCTGGCCGCGGTTACGATCAGCAGGGCCGGCAGCAGGTCGAATGGATCGACCAGTTGCCGGACAAGCAAATACAGGCACAAGCCCACCGGTATGATGCAACCCCCCAGGTTGATTGCGAGAATCGTTTTTCCCATATACTCCGGTGCACCGGTTTGCCAGAGCCGGCCCCAGCGTGACATGTCCGATGGTGGCCGGAACGGAGGTGCGCTGTCGATGGTGGTCACCGGAATATTGATACTGCTGCCGAATAATGTACCCAGTACCAGTAACAACGCCCCCCGGGGCGACAGACCGAGCTTCTGAAATGCGATGGACAGCACTCCCAGCTGGATAATCATCACCAGGAAGACCACGAGGAAGAGTAACAGCAGCAGGTTACGTGGCGGCATACCTACGATATATTACTCGATTGCGTGTTCAGGTTTTTGGAAACCCTGATTTGTTTCCGGATGAAATAAATCAGACAGGCTTTTTATAGATCGCCCGGTTGCAGGACAGGGGCGTGAACACCGGAATATTGTCGGGCAATGTCTCGTGGCTGCCAACCACCAGCAGGCCACCAGGTTGCAGGGCATCAACCAGCCGTTGCGTGATCTCGCGCTGCAGGCCTTCATCATAATATGTATACACGAGGTTCCGGCACAGGATCAGCTGCAGGGAGGTGGCCGGCACCGGACAACGGACATCGTGTTCCACGAACAATACCTGGCGTTTGAATGTTTCTTGCAAGCAGTAGCGACCATCGGATGCTGTAAAGGCCGACTCCCGCCAGGCCGCCGGCAGTTCTTTCAGACTGCTGAACGGGTAACAGGCCGTCCGTGCGCGATTGAGGAGGTGCGGTTCGATATCCGTTGCCAGGATCCGCAACGTGATGTCCGGAAAACGTTGCTGCAACTGCATCGCCCACAGGATTGCGAGTGAATAAGGCTCCTCGCCGGAGCCACAGCCGGCACTCCAGATGTGCAGCTGGCTGCGCCCTTCGCGCCTGATCTGTTCCACGAGGCCGGGGATGAGCCGGTCCGCCAGCAGCCTGTAGATCCCCTTGTCACGGTAGAAACGGGAAATGGTGATCCGGCAGAGTGTATCGAGTACCCGCCACTCATCCGGATGCTGTTGCAGGTAGTCACGGTAATCATTCAGACCGTCCAGTTGCAGTGACTGCATGCGCCTGTGCGCCCGTTTGCGCACCTGCGTGCGGACCTTGCGAAAACCGGGCCAGCGCATGCGCAGCTGTGGCAGTACCCACTGCAGGAAGGCGGTCCATTGCGGGTCTTCTGTCATGGTTACTGTATGGGACAGCCGGGTGATTTTCTTCTATGTTAAAGAAAAGGCATTGCAACGGACAGATTGCATCAGCTGTCGGGCCAGGCAAAGCACCCTGCAGGCTGGGAGAGGCCCCGGCTCATCTGCTGGTCACCTTGTTTTTTTACCCCGCAGACCAACCGCGCCCGTACCGGCACCGGGAAGCAGGAACACGCAGGACCACCCTTCGGTTTGGCTTTGCTTTTGTGTGGGGTTGAATCTGGAAATTACTGTAATTATTGGTCGGGGCGAGAGGATTTGAACCTCCGACCACTTGACCCCCAGTCAAGTGCGCTACCAGGCTGCGCTACGCCCCGATTTAACTTGAAAAAGTACAGCTCGCTCTGATAAAAAAACGCTCATGTCATTGCGAGCGAAGCGTGGCAATCTCCTGACAGGGTATTCGTTAATTTAGAGATTGCTTCGTCACTCCGTTCCTCGGTAACTGCTCCATGCGTTACTCTACCTCCTACGGTCGCTTACGGCATCCCTGCCTGCCACGACACTTGCACATCCATGTACATCGTCCATGTAGTCGTCGCAATGACGAGATACACGGAAGTTCTTTCAACGCTTCAGTAGTTGCAGTACGTCCTCGAGCTCGACGCGGATCTGGTGCACGATCTGCTGGCTCTGGGTGATGTCTTCCTTCGCGTCCTCGCCGGACATCTTCTGACGCGCTCCACCGATGGTGAAACCCTGCTCGTACAACAGGCTGCGGATCTGGCGGATCATCAGCACATCCTGGCGCTGATAGTAACGGCGGTTGCCGCGACGCTTGACTGGCTTCAGCTGCGGAAATTCCTGTTCCCAGTAACGCAGCACGTGCGGCTTTACCCCGCACAGTTCACTGACTTCTCCGATCGTGAAATAACGTTTTCCCGGTATGACTGGAAGTTCGTCGTTATTGCTCGCTTCCAGCATACGCCTCTACCCTCGCCTTGAGTTTCTGTCCAGACCGGAAGGTAACGACGCGACGTGCAGAGATCGGTATTTCTTCCCCTGTTTTGGGATTGCGGCCAGGACGTTCGTTTTTTTCTCTCAGGTCAAAATTTCCGAACCCGGAAAGTTTCACCTGGCGTCCGTTCTCCAGTGCGGCGCGAATTTCTTCAAAGAACAACTCGACCAGTTCTTTGGCCTCGCGTTTGTTCAAACCCAGTTCTTCAAACAGCCTTTCGGCCATATCGGCTTTGGTAAGTGCCATAGCGTTAGTCTCTCAGTGATGCCCCTAGTTTTTCACCGAGCCGGTCCGTCACCCGACTGACCACACTCTCGATATCTTGCTCGGTTAGTGTGCGGGAATAATCCTGTAGAATCAAGCCTAAAGCTATGCTTTTTCGCCCCGTTTCTACACCTTTTCCCTGGTAGACATCGAAAATTACCACTTCCTGTAACAGCTCGCCGGCAGCCTCTTCGGTGACCGCGCGCAGGGCAGTCGCCTCGATATCCGCGTCCACGACCACGGCGAGGTCGCGGCGAATCGATGGGTAGCGCGAGATTGGCGCAAAGCGCGCCAGTTGCCCCTGGCTGAGCGCGGCATACTCCAGCTCAAACACACAGGTGTCCGAATCCAGATCCAGTGTTTGTGCAAGTTGCGGGTGAATGCGCCCGAGCCAGCCAACGATATTGTCGCCCTGCATAATGGCAGCCGACTGCCCTGGATGTAACGCCGGGTGTGTCTCTGCAACAAACCGGAATGCGCCACCGGCCAACTTCAGCAGTACCTCGACATCCCGCTTGAGATCATGGAAACCAATCGCCTCGGCCTTGCCGTCCCAGTGCTCCGGTAAACGTGATCCGGTCACTGCACCGGCCAGCATCGGCTCCTGCTGGATGTCGCCGCCGGCACGGTAAAAACGCAGACCGTGCTCGAAAAAACGTACCCGTGATTTCTGACGATTGACGTTATGCTGCACGGCCTTCAGCAGGCCCGGCCACAGGCTGGTGCGCATGACACCCATCTCGGACGAGATCGGGTTGGCAAGTGCTACTGCCTCCCTGTCGGGATTGACGGTTTGCTGCAACTGCGGATCGACAAAGCTATAGGTCACCGCCTGCTGGTAACCGCGCGCCACCAGCGTATCGCAGTACTGCTCGATGGAACGATCGCTTTCAACCAGCGGCTGCATTTCCAGGCTGCCCTGCATGGCAACACTGGGCAGGCGGTTGTAACCGTAGATGCGACCGATCTCTTCGATCAGGTCGGCCTCAATGGATATATCAAAGCGGAAGCTTGGTGGTAACACCTGCCAACCGGCGTCATCCTGCGCTTCAACCTGCATCCCCAGTCGGGTAAGCATTTCCGTAACCTCCGCATCTTCCGGCAACAGACCGAGCACGCGCTGGATGCGGGCCTTGCGCAGGCTGATGGCCTCGCGCGCGGGCAACTGCTCCGCCGCCAGCCGCTCGATCACCGGTCCGGCGCTGCCTCCGCAGATATCCAGCAACAGCGCCGTGGCGCGCTCGACCGCACGCGCCTGCAGGTACGGGTCGACACCGCGCTCGAAGCGATGCGCCGAATCGGTATGCATGGCATATTTGCGCGCACAGCCGGCAATGGCCTCGGGCTGGAAAAATGCACATTCCAGGAACAGGTCGGTCGTGGCATCCGTGACGCCGGAATCCATGCCGCCCATCACGCCGGCAATCGCCAGTGCCTTGTCGTGATCGGCTATCACCAGGGTCTCGCCGTCCAGATTGATCTCACGTTCATCGAGCAGTGTCAGACATTCACCCTGCGCCGCGTAACGTACCCGGATGCCGCCGGACAGCCTGGCGAGATCAAAGGCATGCATGGGCTGGCCGAGCTCCAGCAGTACGTAGTTGGTGACATCCACCAGCGGCCCCAGGCTGCGTATCCCGCTGCGGCGCAGGCGCTCCTGCATCCACAGTGGCGTGCCTGCCGTTGCATCCACTCCTTGTATGACACGACCAAGGTAACGCGGACAGGCGGCGGGGGCCTCCACGTCGACCGCAAAGGTGTCCTTGCTGCTGTCCGGTACCGTCTGTACTTCAACCGGGGTGACCGGCGTGCGTGTCAGCGTACCCACCTCACGCGCCACGCCCTCGATACCCAGACAATCGCCACGGTTGGGCGTCAGGTCGATTTCGATAACCGTGTCATCCAGGCCCAGCGCTTCGACCAGGCCCTGCCCGGTATCGGCTTCCGCCGGCAGCGTCATCAGGCCCTGGCTGTCATCGCTCAGTCCCAGTTCCTTCGCCGAGCAGAGCATGCCGAAGGACTCAACACCACGCAGCTTGCTCTTCTTGATCTTCATGCCGTCCGGCAGCTTTGCGCCGACCGGGGCCAGCGGGTATTTGCCGCCGACCTCGACATTCGCTGCGCCACACACCACCTGCAGCGGTTCATCCTCACCGACGGAGACACGGCACACGCGCAGCTTGTCGGCATCGGGGTGCGCCTCAAGCGTGAGCACTTCGCCCACGCGCAGGTCGGCGAGACCGACGCCCATCGGCTCAACCGAGTCGACCTCCAGACCGGCCATGGTCAGTTGTTCCACCAGCTCGTCAGTCGAGACCTGCGGATCAACCCAGCTGCGTAGCCATTGTTCGCTGAATTTCATTAAATTCTCTAGTTAAACTGCTCGAGAAATGCCAGGTCGTTCTCGAAGAACAGTCGCAGGTCGTTCACGCCATAGCGCAGCATGGCGAGACGCTCTACACCCATGCCAAACGCGATACCGGTGTAGCGTTCATTATCTATACCGACATTCTCAAACACGCTCGGGTGCACCATGCCGCAGCCCAGCACCTCCAGCCAACCGGTCTGGCTACACACGCGACAGCCGTCACCGGAGCACATCACGCACTGGATATCGACCTCGGCGGACGGTTCGGTGAACGGAAAATAAGACGGCCGAAAACGCACGGCAAGGTCGCTGCGTTCAAAGAACGCACGCAGGAAATCATCGATCAGGCCACGCAGGTTGGCAAAACTGACATTTTCGTCCACCAGCAGCCCCTCAACCTGGTGAAACATCGGTGTATGGGTCAGGTCGGAATCACAGCGGTACACACGGCCCGGCGCGATAACGCGCAGTGGTGGCGCACTGCCTTCCATTACGCGCACCTGCACCGGCGAAGTGTGAGTGCGCAGCAGGGTATGCGCATCGAAGTAGAAAGTATCGTGCATGGCGCGTGCCGGATGATGATCCGGGATATTCAGCGCGCTGAAGTTATGGTGGTCGTCCTCGATCTCGGGACCTTCTGCAACGGTGAAGCCGAGCGGCCGGAACAACTGCTCGATGCGGCGCAGGGTCAGGCTGACCGGGTGCAGGCCACCGTGCGACTGCCCGCGCCCCGGCAGCGTTACGTCAATCTTTTCACTGGCAAGCTGCCGATCCATTACAGCGGATTGCAAGACCACACGTTGCGCATCCAGTTGCTGCTGTACCCGTTGCTTGACGCGATTGATTTCCTGGCCGGCTGCCGGGCGCTGTTCCGCCGGCAGTGCGCCGAGTTGCTTTAGCTGTGCGGTCAGCAAACCCTTCTTGCCAAGGTAACGCACACGCACATCATCCAGTGCCGCCGGGTCCGCCGCCGCCGCGATTTCCTGTACTGCCTGTTGTTCAAGTTCGTCCAGGCTGCTCACCCGACGTGCTCCCTGTTATTTATTCCGCCGTACTCCCTCTCCCGGAGAGAGAAGGCCTGGTATTTCTACGCCACCACGAACATCTCAAATGAAAAAGGGGAAAGACTTGCGCCTTTCCCCTTTCTGGCATCTATCTGCAAGCGGGGTTATGCAGACAATCCGGCCTTGGCCTTTTCCGCCAGCGCTGTAAAGCCTGCCGCATCAAACACGGCCAGGTCGGCGAGCACCTTGCGGTCGACCTCGATATTGGCCTTGCTCAACCCATTTATCAGACGGCTGTAGGACATGCCGTTCTCGCGTGCCGCTGCATTGATACGCGCAATCCACAGCGCACGAAACTGGCGCTTGCGTTGGCGACGGTCACGATAGGCATACTGGCCGGCCTTGATGACCGCCTGCTTGGCAACACGGTATACCTTGCGGCGTGCACCGTAATAACCCTTCGCCTTTTCCAGCACCTTCTTGTGCCGGGCATGGGCGGTAACACCACGTTTTACTCTTGGCATTGCTACGACCTCAAAAAATGAATTCAGATAAACGGCAGCAAGCGGCGAACCATCGCCACATCGGACTCATGCACCTGTGCCGGGGAACCCAGCTGGCGCTTGCGCTTGCTACTCTTTTTGGTAAGGATGTGACGCAGGTGTGACTGGCCACGCTTGAACCCGCCGGAGCCGGTTTTCTTGAAGCGCTTGGCAGCACCGCGATTGGTTTTCAGTTTTGGCATTTCCGTACTTCTCCAGATAAAACTTCAATTCTGTCGTTGTGGATCACTTGTTCTTCTTTGGTGCAAGCACCATGACCATCAAGCGTCCTTCCATTTTCGGTTCCTGCTCCACGACCCCGTAATCCGCCAGGTCAGCCTTAACGCGCATCAGCAACTCCATACCCAGTTCCTGGTGCGCCATTTCCCGGCCACGGAACCGCAATGTGACCTTGGTTCGATCGCCCTCTTCAAGGAAGTCGATCAGCTTGCGCAACTTGATGTTGTAGTCGCCAACATCGGTACCCGGCCGGAACTTGATTTCCTTGACCTGGGTCTGCTTCTGTTTCTTGCGCGCATTCTGGTTTTTCTTGCTCTCTTCAAACCGGTACCTGCCGTAATCCATGATCCGGCAAACCGGCGGCTCCGCATTCGGAGAAATTTCCACCAGGTCCAGGTTGACTTCACCGGCCAGGTTCATTGCCTCATCGATGGGAAGAATCCCGGCCTGCTCACCTTCCTGATTGATGACGCGAACCTCGGTCGAGGTAATTCTCTCATTTATCCGATGTAGCGGTTTTTTTGCGGCGATGCTCTAACCCTCCAAAACAGTACGGCCGTGGCTCGCTGACTCGGTTTTAAGACCCTCGGCCACCTGCTCCAGTGGCAGACTGCCCAGATCCTTACCGCCTCGCGTGCGCACGGCCACGGTACCTGCTTCCGCTTCCCGATCGCCGATTACCAGCAAATAGGGAACGCGTCTAATCGTGTGCTCGCGGATTTTAAAGCCGATCTTCTCATTTCTCAAGTCCGATTTGACCCTCATGCCCTGATTTCTCAAGGATTCTTCCACTTTTCGGGCGTAGTCGGCCTGGTTATCGGTGATATTCAGCACCACCGCCTGTACCGGGGCCAGCCACAGCGGCAGCGCGCCGGCGTGGTGCTCGATCAGAATACCGATAAATCGCTCCAGCGAACCCAGGATGGCCCGGTGCAACATCACCGGCACCTGCTTGCTGCCATCCTCGGTGATGAAGTGGGCCCCCAGCCGGTCCGGCATGGAAAAATCCAGCTGGATGGTGCCAAGCTGCCAGACCCGTTCCAGGCAGTCCTTCAGGTTAAATTCGATCTTCGGCCCGTAGAAGGCGCCCTCCCCGGGCTGCAGCTCCCAGTCCAGCTGCTTGGCGTCCAGTACCGCCTGCAGCGCGGCCTCGGCCTTGTCCCAGAGAACATCCTCACCGACACGGTTTTCCGGCCGGGTGGAGAATTTCACACTGACCGCGTCGAAACCGAAATCGGCGTACACCTGGTACAGCAGGTCGATGAAGGCAGATACCTCACCCTCGATCTGGTTCTCGGTACAGAAAATATGGGCATCGTCCTGTACGAAATTGCGCACCCGCATCAGCCCGTGCAGAGTGCCGGATGGCTCGTTGCGTGTACAGGAACCGAATTCAGCCAGCCGTAGCGGCAGGTCGCGGTAGCTCTTCAGCCCCTGGTTGAAGATCTGGATATGCGCCGGGCAGTTCATCGGCTTGATGGCGTAAGTACGGTTCTCCGACTCGGTAGTGAACATGTCGGCATGGAATTTTTCCCAGTGCCCGGACTTTTCCCACAGCGAGCGGTCGATGATTTGCGGCGTGTGCACTTCCTGGTAACCATGGTTGCGCAGCTGGTCACGAATATAGTCCTGGATCACCAGGTAGACCTGCCAGCCGGCGTCGTGCCAGAACACCATGCCCGGCGCCTCTTCCTGGGTATGGAACAGGCCCATGACCTTGCCCAGCTTGCGATGGTCGCGCTTCTCGGCCTCTTCCAGGCGCTTGAGGTAGGCATTCAGCTCTTTCTTGTCGCGCCAGGCGGTACCGTAGATGCGCTGCAGCATCTCGTTGTCGGAGTCGCCACGCCAGTAAGCCCCGGCCAGTTTCATTAGCTTGAAACCCTTGCCGAGTTTGCCGGTGCTGGGCAGATGCGGACCGCGGCAAACGTCGAACCACTCACCCTGGCGATAGACGGACACTTCATCGCCTTCCGGAATGATGTCCTCGATGATCTCAACCTTGTAGGTCTCGCCGATCTCGCCAAACACCCGGATTGCCTCGTCGCGCTCCAATACCTCGCGCTGAATCGGCAGGTCACGCTTGACGATCTCTTTCATGCGCTGCTCGATCTTCTCGAGGTCGTCCGGGGTAAACGGGGTCTCGCGCGCAAAATCGTAGTAGAAGCCGTTCTCGATAGCTGGCCCGATGGTCACCTGGGTGCCGGGATAGAGTTCCTGCGTCGCCTGTGCCATGACGTGCGCGGCATCGTGACGCATCAGCTCCAGCGCCTCATCATCGCGGCTAGTGATAATGGCCAGTTCGGTGTCCTGCTCAATCAGAAAGCTGGTGTCGACCATGTGCCCGTCGACCTTGCCGGCCAGCGCGGCCTTGGCCAGGCCGGGGCCGATGTCGGCGGCGACGTCATGAACGGTTACTGGCTGGTTGAACTCGCGGGTACTGCCATCAGGAAGGGTAACGGTTGGCATACTTGTCTCCAGTGGTGACCGATACGAGGGGCCACATGCTTTATCCAAAAAGAAAGCATCGACGAGGATGCTTTTCTTGTATTTGTTACGGATGTCGTTCCCGCGAAGGCGGGAACCCAGCCTGCATACAACCACTGGATTCCGGGTCTCCGCTACGCTTCGCCCGGAATGACGAAGAAATATTTGGTAGGCGCGAGTGGATTCGAACCACCGACCCCCACCATGTCAAGGTGGTGCTCTAACCAACTGAGCTACGCGCCTGCGAGGCGGAAAACGATACCGGGAGCGCCGTCTGGTTGCAAGACTTGCGGTAAATATTAGCTGTAGGAGCGCCTTGCAGGCGCGATAACCCTGCGCACTAGTCATGGCTGGCGATTCTATCGCGCCTGCAAGGCGCTCCTACAGATGCAGCCAGATCGACAAGGGCCCCGGGCCCTCAGTCCGCCAGCCCCAGGTTGCCGAGCTGGATGTGCTGGATACGGTCGCGCAGCCGTGCCGCCTCCTCGAACTCAAGGTTTCGGGCATGCTCGTACATCTTCTTTTCCAGCTTGCCGACCTCTTTCGCCAGCTGTTCGGGACTCATGCGGCCGTATTGCAGCAGCTCCTCGGCCACCTTCGCAAACCCCGCCGGCGTACCCTGCCCTGACCCACGCGCCCCTTCCATAATATCGGTGACCGCCTTGCGCACGCTGCGCGGGGTGATGCCATGCTCCCTGTTGAAGGCCAACTGCTTGTCACGACGGCGCTCGGTCTCGTCCATGGCACGATGCATCGAGCCGGTGACCTTGTCGGCATACAGGATTGCCTTGCCCGACAGGTGACGCGCGGCACGGCCAATGGTCTGGATCAGCGAACGGTCGGAACGCAGGAAGCCTTCCTTGTCGGCATCGAGGATGGCCACCAGCGACACTTCCGGCATGTCCAGCCCCTCGCGCAGCAGGTTGATACCGACCAGCACGTCGAATTCGCCCAGGCGCAGATCACGGATGATCTCCACGCGCTCCACCGTTTCGACATCCGAATGCAGGTAGCGCACGCGCACGCCGTGCTCGGCCAGGTACTCGGTCAGGTCCTCGGCCATGCGCTTGGTGAGCGTCGTCACCAGCACACGCTCGTCAACTGCTACGCGCGTGCGGATTTCGGACAGCAGGTCGTCCACCTGGGTGGTGGCCTCGCGCACCTCGATTTCCGGGTCGACCAGCCCGGTTGGCCGGATCACTTGCTCGACCACCGCGCCGGCATGCTCTGCTTCATAGGGCCCGGGCGTCGCCGAGGTAAAGATAATCTGCGGCGCCAGCGCCTCGAACTCGTCAAAGCGCAGTGGTCGGTTATCCAGCGCAGACGGCAACCGAAAACCGTACTCGACCAGATTTTCCTTGCGCGAGCGGTCACCACGGTACATGCCACCGAGCTGTGGAATAGTGACATGCGATTCATCGATGACCATCAGCGCATTGTCCGGCATATAATCCAGCAAGGTGGGCGGCGGCTCGCCGGGCTTACGCCCGGACAGGTAGCGCGAGTAATTCTCGATACCGGAGCAGTAACCCAGCTCGTGCATCATCTCCAGGTCGAACAGCGTGCGCTGTTCCAGCCGTTGCGCCTCTACCAGCTTGTTGTTGTCGCGCAGCTGTTCCAGCCGCTCTTTCAACTCATCCTTGATCCGGTCAATCGAGGCCAGGATGACCTCGCGCGGAGTCGCATAGTGAGTCTTCGGGTAGATGGTCACGCGTGGCACACGCCTTAACACCTCGCCGGTCAGCGGATCGAACCAGGCCAGCGATTCGACCTGGTCGTCGAACAGCTCAACCCGCATCGCCTCGCTGTCAGACTCGGCCGGGTAGATGTCGATCACCTCGCCGCGCACCCGGTAGGTGGCACGGTGCAGATCAAGCTCGTTGCGGGTGTACTGCAGCTCGGCCAGGCGACGCAGGATGATGCGCTGATCCACGCGGTCGCCACGCACCAGGTGCAGCAGCATCTTCAGATAGGCGCGCGGATCACCCAGGCCGTAGATCGCCGACACCGTCGCCACGATGATGGCATCGGGGCGCTCCAGCAGCGCCTTGGTCGCGGACAGGCGCATCTGCTCGATGTGTTCGTTGACCGAGGCGTCCTTCTCTATATAGGTATCCGAGGCCGGCACGTAGGCCTCCGGCTGGTAGTAATCGTAGTAGGACACGAAATACTCGACGGCATTGCCCGGAAACAGCTCGCGCATCTCGCCATAGAGCTGTGCGGCCAGCGTCTTGTTGGGCGCCAGGATCAGCGTCGGGCGCTGCACCTGTTCGATGACGTTTGCGACGGTGAAGGTCTTGCCGGAACCGGTCACACCGAGCAGGGTCTGGTGCGCCAGGCCATCGTGCAGACCCTCAACCAGACCGGCAATTGCCTGCGGCTGGTCACCGGCGGGTGTTACCTCCGCCTTCAGCTGGAATAGTTCGCTCACGGGTATGTTCTATCGCTGCACATTGAGTATGATAAACGGGCTCGTATTTAAACAGGATACCGTCGTGGACGAAATCACGCTTGCCAACCGGGTACAACGCGTCAAACCCTCCCCCACGCTGGCCGTGACCGCACGCGTCGCGGAATTGCGCGCTGCCGGCGAGGATATCATCGGCCTCGGCGCCGGCGAGCCGGACTTCGGCACACCGGAGCACATCAGTGCAGCGGCGATCGCGGCCATCAACGAAGGCTTCACGCGCTACACGGCAGTCGACGGCATGCCCAGCCTGAAAACGGCGATTATAGCGAAGTTCAAACGCGACAACGGGCTGGACTATACGCCGGAACAAATCCTGGTGTCCTGCGGCGGCAAGCAGAGTTTCTACAACCTGTGCCAGGCATTGCTCAATGCCGGAGACGAGGTGATCATCCCGGCGCCCTACTGGGTCTCCTACCCGGACATGGTACTGCTGGCCGACGGCGAACCGGTCATCATCGCAACCGGCGCCGACACCCGCTTCAAGATCACACCCGAACAACTGGATGGCGCCATCACGGCGCGCACCCGGCTGGTGGTACTGAACAGCCCGTCCAATCCGACCGGTGTAGCCTATACAAAGGCCGAGCTTGCGGCGCTGGGCGAGGTGCTGCGCAAGCACCCGCAGGTACTGATCGCAACCGATGACATGTACGAACACATCCTGTGGAGCGAGGAACCGTTCTGCAACATCCTCAACGCCTGCCCCGACCTGTACGAGCAGACCATCGTACTGAACGGCGTCTCCAAGGCCTATGCCATGACCGGCTAGCGCATCGGCTATGCCGGCGGCCCGGCCGGTCTCATCAAGGCGATGAAGAAGATCCAGTCGCAAAGCACGTCCAACCCGACCTCTATATCACAAGTCGCGGCACAGGCGGCGCTGGATGGCGACCAGTCCTGCATTCAACCCATGCTCAAGGCCTTTCGCGAGCGCCATGATTACGTGGTCGCCGAGCTCAATAAAATGCCGGGTGTGAACTGCCTGCCCGCAGACGGGACGTTTTACTGCTTCCCCCACGTGCAACCGGTCATCGACCGACTGGATGACGTCAACAATGACGTGGAACTGGCCGAACACCTGCTGGAAACTGCCGGTGTGGCGCTGGTGCCCGGCTCGGCGTTTGGCGCGCCCGGTTATGTGCGCTTCTCCTTTGCCACCGGCATGGATGTACTTACCGA
>JAOUBY010000033.1 GCA_029860045.1 Gammaproteobacteria bacterium
AGCAGATCTCACTGAAGCATTACCGCTTTCACCTGGCTGCGGGGCGGGCGAACTTTCATGACGGAACCGTACTGACGGCCCATGATGTGGCGGCGACCTACCGTTCCATCCTCGACCCGGCCAGCGCTTCCCCCCATGCCGGCACCCTGCGCCTGATCAGTGATATCCGGGTTGTTGACAATGACACGCTGGACTTTCTGCTGGAGCGGGCGGACCCGCTGTTCCCGGGTTACCTGGTCATTGGCATCCTGCCGGCTGCCGCCATTACGGCAGAGCACCCGTTCCACAAGCACCCACTGGGCAGTGGCCCGTTCAGCTTGCACGACTGGCCGGAACCGGGACGCCTGCAGCTGACCCGTCGCACGGATAAACAGCGGATCGAGTTCCTGCGTATTGCCGACCCGACCGTGCGCGTCTTGAAACTCCTGCGCGGCGAGATTGACCTGTTGCAGAATGACCTGCCGGCCGAATTGCTGAATTACCTTGAACGACAGCCCGACATTCGGGTCGTGCGCGGGCCGGGTAGCAATTATGCCTACCTGGGTTTCAACCTGGCCGACCCGCTGACCGGTGACATCCGGGTCAGGCAGGCCATAGCCCATGCCATTGACCGGGACGCGATTGTCGAGCATGTGCTGGGAGGTGCTGCGCGTCCGGCCGCAGCACTGTTGCCACCTGAACACTGGGCAGGCAATCAACAGCTGGAACCACCCGACTTTGACCCGGAGCGCGCACGCGATCTATTGCAGCAGGCCGGTTATAGCCGGGATCACCCCCTGCAGATAAATTACAAGACCTCGACCGACCCGGTTCGGGTACGTATTGCTACCATCATTCAACAACAGCTTGCCGAGGTCGGTATCGACATTGACCTGCGCAGCTATGACTGGGGCACCTTCTTCGGTGACATCAAGGCCGGTAATTTTCAGCTTTACAGCCTGATGTGGGTTGGCATCAAGACACCGGATATCTTTCGCTATGCCTTCCACAGTGACTCGCTGCCACCGGAAGGGGCCAACCGGGGGCGCTTCAGTGACCGCGATACTGATCGGTTGATCACGGTAGCGGAGCAGGGCACAACCCTGGCAACACAGGCCACCGCATGGCACCTATTACAGGCCCGCCTGCTGGAGCAATTACCCTATGTGCCGCTCTGGTATGAAGACCACGTGTTCGCGGCACGCAGCGGGATTGATGGCTACGCTTTGTCCAGCGACGGAAATTTCGACGCATTACAGAACATCAGTAAAGAGATCCCCTGAAACCATATCGGTATAATCACGCCATGAATCCGGAAGACTTCCTCATCAAGGTCAGCATTGACGAGCAGCGCCTGCAATTACTGCAACAGGGCAAGATCGTGATGGATGTCGCCGTGGCGACTGCTGCCAACGGTCCGGGTGAGATTCAGCACAGCGAATGCACGCCGCGTGGCTGGCACAGGGTGCGCGCCAGTATCGGCGCCGGCTGCGCGCCGAATACGGTTTTTGTCGGGCGGCGTCCGACCGGTGAAATCTATAACCCGGCGCTAAAGGCGGCCGAACCCGAACGCGACTGGATGCTGACCCGCATCCTCTGGCTGAGCGGTCTGGAGCCGGGCAGGAACCGGCTGGGCGAGGTCGATTCCATGCGCCGCTACATCTACATTCACGGCTGCCCCGAGGAGGATGCCATGGGTGAGCCGTCCTCGCACGGTTGTGTGAAGATGCGCAACGATGAGGTCATTGAGTTGTTCGACCGTGTACCGGTGGGTACAAAGGTATTAATACAGGAAGCGGCACTGTAGTCCATGTAGAAGAATTCCTTCAGCTGAAGGCCTGGGTTCAGCCAAAAGCTGGCATTCACTACCAGGCAAGAACTGCGACCTGAGACCATCTACTCGTACTCTTCAGCTTCAATTTCCAGACAGGCGCGACTGATGTGGGGGCGCCACACATATCAAAACCGGCCCACTGCTCATAGGCAGAAACGAGCTTACTACCAAAAATATCCTCAGGGAAATGATTTATATCCTATTGTTTTTCATAGCATGATTCATGCTCCCTGTACTTCCGGACAATATACCCTGCCTGCATCCACAGCTACCCTGAGCAGCAATACAGTTACGGACCGGGACTATGCCAGCGGACCCATGCGCCCTGAGGAAGGTAGTCATATGAAACAAGCGTCGAACACCCTGTTGCTTGCCAATCGCTACGGACAAATACGCAGTGTGGCGTTCAATCCGTTGCACACCGGCCTGCTGGTCCTGGTCGGTATCATAGCGATCAGTGGCAGCATCCTCTTCAGCGGCTTTCGTGCCGGGATCAACACTGAAGCCCGTCAGCAGTTATCCGAGGTTGCCGTACTCAGGACACTGTTACAGCAACAGCAGACGGAAATTATCCGGGTTCGCAAAGCAGCCCATGACAACCTGGATGCCCTGACCTTGCGTCTCGGCCGGATGCAGGCACAAATGCTGCGTCTGGATATACTCGGTGAGCGTCTGGTAATGCAGGCCGATCTTGATGCGGCTGAATTCGATTTCAACGTACCGCCGCCCGTGGGTGGACCGCACAATGCGGCCACCCTCTCTACCATAACGGTACCGGACTTCCTGGGAATGCTCGAAGAACTGGACATGACTGCGGAAGACCATGAAACCAAGCTGGTGGTACTGGAGCAGCTAATCATGAAACGGAATCTGCAAGAGCGCATCATCCCGTCAGGCCGCGCCGTTGAACACGGTTTGCTGTCGTCTAAATACGGCAAGCGCATTGATCCGTTTACCGGCAAGCAGGGTCATCACAAGGGTATCGATATTGCCGGCAAGGAAGGCTCCAGTATCCTGGCAGTCGCTGACGGTGTCGTGACCTGGTCCAGAGAACGCACAGGCTATGGAAAACTGGTGGAAATCAACCACGGTAATGGTTATGTCACCCGCTATGGGCACAACAAGCAACAACTGGTCAAGGTTGGCGATACGGTCAGAAAGGGCGAGGCGATCGCATTGATGGGCTCGACCGGGCGTTCAACCGGCCCGCATGTACACATCGAGGTCATGCACAATGGCAAACAAGTGAACCCAGGCAAGTATCTAAACAACTAGAAAATCTTAGATAAATCGATTAGTAAACACTGCTTGTTGCCACTGTTTCACTGCACCCTGCGCAATGTGCGTACGCCATCCCGGCGTCCCGACTTCAATGTCATTTCATCCTGTCCAAGAGACAGGACGGTATCCACCTCGGAACGGTCTTCAACCAGCAACACCAGGCTGCTTTCGGTGTATTCCCAGTTGATGGCGTTTTTATCCAGCGTCCAGTTACCGCTGAATGTCCAGACCGTCTCGTTGTTGACCAGCAGTGAACCGCTGAAGCTGCCGTCCACCTTGATGGTCATCAGGGTATCGACCTGACCCTGCCCTGGAGTTTGTTCACTGCTGATCCAGGTGCCGGTAACCTGCTCGGCGGCGATAAGGCCGGGGTCGGCCTGTGCATACGTTGTAAACAGCAATAACGCACTGAGCAATAAGCTCTTCAGATCTGGAAGGAGAAGGCGTGACAAAGTAGATTACTCCTCGGCAACGGGTCTAGTTGGATAATGCAGTCTGCTGGATGCGCACCAGGTCGCCCGCGGTGAGCGCACCATCGGTGACCATGTCGGCATGCAGTAACTGTACAACATTCAGTGAAAGGGTGCCGGTCAGGGCGCGCGTTGCCAGCAGAATGTCTGCTGCATTCACGGTGCCATCGAGATTGACGTCACCGTCAGCCGTATCAGGAACCATTGGATCTGACCCGAACGTGACTTCATCACCGTCATTCAGTCCATCGCCATCGGTATCCGCAGACAAAGGATCGAGATCCTGCCCCGGTGTATAGGTGCCGGGCGGGACGGGCGCGTAATTAATTTCGAAACTGTCGGTGAGGCCGTCGTTGTCATCATCATTGTCCACCGCATCCGGCAGGCCATCCAGATCGGTATCAACCACGCTGAGTGCACCCTGCACATTCAGGCGACCGTACTGGCTCCAGGACAGGAAATTCTGTGCGATTGCGCCCGAGGTATCCGCACCGTACTCGAGGTGGCTGCGCACCACCGCATTGCAGGGGACGCCGCTTGGGCTGGTACAGCCCTGCGGAGACTGGCCGGGAAACAGGTGCGCCCATACCAACGCCGCCGCACCAGCAACATGTGGGCTGGCCATGGAGGTGCCACTTTTCCAGGTCAGGCAGCCCTCGGTTAGCGGGTCAAAGGGATAACCGAGTATATCTGCAAGAAAAACACAATTCGCAACAGGAGCAGTAGACAGGGTATCTACCCCGGGTGCCATCAGCGCGACCCAGTGATCGCCAGGTATGGAAAAGGTGGAGAAAGATGCACGGTCGTCAATATGATCGGTTGCGCCGATGGCAATGACATCATCATTGGCCGCGGGGTACAGCCGGTTGGTATTGTTGTCGTTGCCCGCTGCTGCGACCAGTACCACGCCCTGGCTCCAGGCGTAGGCAACTGCATCGGTCTCTGTATTGGGTTGTGCGGGCGCACCGGCGGGATCACCGTTGGTGTCGACCAGGTCACTGCCATAGCTCATGTTGATAACGTGATAACCGTTGTCGGCGGCATGGGTGATGGCCGCCGCTGAAGCCGAGACCGGACACACGCCGACAGTCACGTAATAACCTATTGGTGGCAATAAATCGATTTGATAGGCGAAGCAGGTCTTCAGATTGCCAAGAGACGAGTTCCAGCCAACCCCCGCCACACCAATACCATTGTTTGTGTGAACAGCGGCAATGCCAGCTACGTGGGTTCCGTGCCCGACATAGTCTTCAGGATCATCGAGGTAATCACTGTAACTCCCGACAAAACTGATTTCCTCGACACATTTGCCGGCATGTTCAATACTGTCGCAGTCGATACCGGTATCAAGAATGGCGATTTTTACTGCTGGATCACCGTTTGTGATGTCCCACCCCTCGGGTGCATCGATATCGGCACCGGGTATGCCATTGACCTGTATCGGATTGCCAAGAAGATCAGACGATGTGTGTGGCTGCCCGGTATTGTTCAGCCCCCACTGCTCGGTAAAATATTCCCTGCCGGCAATAATCCCGCCAGCTGCCGGCCCCGGGTCATTACCCTCGTTCGGAATAACGAGCACCCGGTTGTAGTCCGGCTCCGCATACAGCACATTCGGGTTGCGTGCATAGCGCGCAATCTTTTCGTTGACCTTGCCCCCGGGTACCTTGACCACATGCACGCCAATGGCGGGGATTTCCTGCAGCAGGCGTCCACCGGCCTGTCGGTGTGCCTTGCCGGTCTCTGCAGCCGCAGTTCCCGGGCGGAACCTGATCAGTACCCGATCGGGAGCAAAGGCGGGCACCTGGTTGCGAATCGCCGCCGCCAGCGCGGCCTGCCGCTCGGCTGATGAGGCAGCTGGCGCCACCACCGCGGGACTCTTGCCCGCAGTCAGGGCGCTTGCTGCCATGAGAGTGAGGAGCGGCACTATCAGCAATAGTGAATGGACAGATTTCGCTCGCATTTTCATTCTTTTTCACCTGCCTGGGCCGGCGGTGGTGCCGGTTGCTGAAAAAATGAATCCGTATCCAGTATGTATACGGCAGCGTCCAACGATCCTTGAACCGGCGCACATTCCCGCTATCCCGCTAATCACGGCTTTCCCCTATAATCCGGCAGCAATGCTTTCCTATCTCTTCCAGCGGCTTGCCGGTGCCTGCCTCGTGATTCTCGGGGTGGTGAGCATCGTGTTCCTGCTGATTCACCTGGTGCCGGGTGACCCGGTGGAGGTCATGCTGGGCGAATCGGCCTCCGCCGTTGACCGGGAAGCACTGCGTGTGGCCCTCGGTCTGGATCAATCCATTGCTGTGCAGTACCTCGATTATCTCGGTGGCCTGTCACAGCTGGACCTGGGTACTTCCATCCACCAGCGCCAGCCGGTTATCGAATTGCTGCTGGAGCGCCTGCCGGCCACCGGCCTGCTGGCAATGGCCGCGCTGCTGGTGAGTGTGCTGCTGGCACTGCCTCTGGGCCTGGTTGCCGCTGTCCGGCGCAATAGCGGTTGGGACACGTCTGCAATGGGCTTCTCACTGCTGGGTGTGTCCATTCCCAATTTCTGGCTGGGGCCGCTGCTGATTCTGCTGTTCTCGCTGTGGCTGGGCTGGTTCCCGGTCAGCGGGCAGGGCGGTATTGCCTCGGTGGTGCTGCCGGCGTTGACACTGGGCACCGGGCTGGCTGCGGTTCTGTCACGCATGGTGCGCAGCAGCATGCTGGAAGTGCTGCACGAGGATTACCTGCGCACCGCGCGTGCCAAGGGCATGCCGCCCATGCGCGTCATCCTGCACCATGCGCTGCGTAATGCACTGTTGCCGGTGATTACGCTGCTGGGTCTGCAACTCGGTGCGCTACTGGCCGGTGCCGTCATTACCGAGACGGTATTTTCATGGCCCGGCATCGGTCTGTTGACCATCGAATCCATCCAGTCACGCGACTACCCGGTCGTACAGGCCTGTGTGCTGCTGATCAGCGTAACCTACGTGGTAGTGAACCTGCTGACCGATCTTGCCTATGCATGGATCGACCCACGCATTCGGCTGGCGGGTGCTGCATGATACGCAGTCGATTGCCGCTGCTGATTCTTGCCGTGTGGGCGCTGTTGGCATTGACCGCACAGGCCCTACCGCTGTCGCCCAACCAGCTCCAGCTGGAACATATCCTCGACTCACCGTCTGCGCAGGCGGTACTGGGCCATGACGATCTCGGACGCGATATTGCTGCACGTCTCGTCATCGGTGCGCGTACCTCGTTTCTGGTCGCCGTCTGGGTAGTTGGTCTGTCGGTAATGGTCGGCACCCTGTTCGGCGCCGCGACCGCCTACCGCGGCGGCTGGTGGGACCGGGTAGCCGTTCAGCTGGTGGATATCTTTCTCGCCTTTCCCGGTATCCTGCTGGCCATTGCGCTGGCAGGATTGCTCGGTCCGGGTATCGGCAACGTCGTGATTGCACTCACCATGGTCGGCTGGGTAGGCTATGCACGTCTGGCGCGTGCACAGGTCCTGTCACTGAAACACCGTGAACATGTACAGGCGGCCGAGGCGCTTGGCAGCAGTCACTGGCATATTCTGTACCGCCACCTGTTGCCGTTGATGGCAGCACCGCTGATTGTGGAGGCGACCTTCGGTATTGCCGCCGTCGTCATCGCCGAGGCAGGCTTGTCCTTCCTCGGCCTGGGCGTACAGCCGCCGGCGGCTTCGTGGGGCGCGATGATTCGTGACGGCACGCGCTATATGCTGGTTGCACCGCACATGGTACTGGCCCCGGGTACGGCGATCTTTGCCGTGGTACTGGCGGTCAACCTGCTGGGGGACCGCTTGCGCGACCGGCTCGATACCCGGCTGGTCAATGAAACAGGAAGGGAATGATGACACTGGGACCGTTAATGCTGGATGTGGCTGGCTGCGAACTGTGCGCAGAGGACCGCGAGTTGCTGCAGCATCCCGCGGTTGGTGGCGTAATCCTGTTTACGCGCAACTTTGAATCCCCGCAACAGGTACGCGCACTGGTGGATGAGATACATGCGCTGCGCGATCCGCAGCTGCTGGTTGCTGTAGACCAGGAGGGCGGTCGCGTACAGCGGTTCCGTGAAGGTTTTACCCATCTCCCGCCGCTGGCCTGTCTTGGCAGGATCTACGACACAGATAAACCGCGTGCAAAACACCTGGCCAGGGTGACCGGATGGTTGATGGCATCAGAGTTACGTGCTGTTGGTGTGGATATCAGTTTCGCGCCGGTGCTGGATCTCGACTACGGCGTCTCGACGATTATCGGTAATCGTGCATTGCATAAACGCCCTGAAATTGTTGCCGAACTGGCCGCGGCCTACCAGGGTGGTATGCATGACGCCGGCATGGCCGCAACCGGGAAACACTTTCCCGGACACGGTGCCGTGGCGGCAGATTCACATGTCGACCTGCCGGTCGATGAACGGCGCTTCGAGGATATTGAACAATGGGACATGGTGCCATTCCGGCGCATGGTCGATGCCGGCCTCGCCGCGGTCATGATGGCGCACGTGGTGTATACACAGATCGACCGGCAACCGGCGGGGTTTTCCAGGCGCTGGATTCGGGACGTGTTGCGTGGACAGCTCAATTTCAACGGGCTGGTATTCAGTGACGACCTCAGCATGGAAGGTGCAGCCGGTATCGGTGATTATGCAACCCGTGCACTTGCCTCGCTTGAGGCCGGCTGTGATATGGTGCTGGTGTGCAATCATCGTGCGGAAGCCGTGCAGGTGGCCGAGGCATTAACGACTTACCAGAACCCGGTCGCACATACCCGTATTGCACGCATGCACGGGCGCCATTCGCCTGACTGGGATACCCTGCACCAGGACCCGCGCTGGGAACAGGCGGTAGCGGCAGTAAAAGGCTATGAGGAAAATCCGGAACTGGAACTGGAATCCTGACAAGCGCCTGGCTGTTACGTCCCTTTCCCCGCAGGGAGATGGGTAGCAGGGCGGGCGCTATGCCACCTCAGACATGACAATATTCTCTTTTTATTACATCAAGATATAACATGATTATTCGGGATCACCTTAATGGATAACCCATTCTTCCAAACCATTGCTGACTGGACCGGTAACAATGCCTGGATAGTGCAGGTGTTCATCGTTGTCTTCCTGGCCCTGCTGCTCAACCTTGTACTGCGGGTACTGATCAACCGCCTGCACCGGAAGCTGCAGGCCACAGAAACGCCGTGGGACGATGCCATCGTGGACGCATTGCGGCGCCCACTCAAACTGCTGGTATGGATCGTCGGTATCGCGTTTGCAGCTGACATCGTGCGCGTCGAGACCGAGGCCGCGATCTTCAATGCCGTGGCGCCGATTCGCGACGTCGGTGTCATTGCCACTTTTGCCTGGTTCCTGTTACGGCTCACGCGAAACGCGCAACAGAACATCCTGGCACGCAACCAGCAGCGTGAAGAACCCATCGACCCCACAACCGTGGAAGCGCTAGGCAAACTGGTCAGCGCCTCGATCATGATCACTACTGCACTGGTTGCCATGCAGACGCTGGGTTTCAGTATTTCCGGTGTGCTGGCATTTGGCGGTATCGGTGGTATTGCTATCGGCTTTGCCGCCAAGGACCTGCTGGCCAATTTCTTCGGTGGGCTGATGATTTACCTGGACCGCCCGTTTTCCGTGGGTGACTGGGTTCGCTCCGATGACCGAGAGATCGAGGGGACGGTTGAGCATATCGGCTGGCGCCTCACCCGCATTCGCACCTTTGACAAGCGACCGATCTACGTCCCCAATGGCATCTTCTCCAGCATTACCGTCGTCAACCCGTCACGCATGACACGCCGGCGTATCTACGAAACCATTGGCATACGCTATGACGACGTGGACACGTTGCCCGCAATCATCAACGACGTGAAGCAGATGTTGCTGGGGCATGCTGAAATCGACGACAGCCAAACCCTGATGGTGAACTTCAACAGCTTCGGACCATCCTCGCTGGATTTCTTCATCTATACCTTTACCCACACCACGGAGTGGATCAAGTTTCACCAGATCAAGCAGGATGTGCTGTTCAAAATCAGCGGGATTATCCAGGGCCACGGCGCCGAGATTGCCTATCCCACCTCGACACTCCATATACAGGAACTGGAGCAGCAGTCCGCCAATGCCGCTGACTCAGACTGACCTGAACCGGATCCGCGCCGAGGCGGTGGAATTGCACGGCCCGGAGGCGATCCATGGCGCGCTCGACCGCATGGCAAAGGAAATCACTATCGCCATGGCCGACACCCTGCCGGTGGTGCTGTGCGTATTGACCGGCGGGATTATTCCGACCGGGCACCTGCTGACCCGGCTGGCATTTCCACTGGAAAGTGATTACCTGCACGCCACGCGCTATCGTGGTGAGACCGGCGGCAAGGACGTGCAGTGGGTATCTGAACCCGATATCTCGCTGGCCGGACGTACCGTGCTGGTGGTAGATGACATCCTTGATGAAGGCAACACCCTGGCCGATGTCATCCGTTTTTGCGCCGGGGCGGGTGCCACAAGTATCTTCAGCGCCGTCTTGATCCAGAAGCGTCACGACCGGCGCGATCCCGCCGTACAGGCAAATTTTGTTGGTCTGGAAGTGGACGACCGTTACGTGTTCGGTTTTGGCATGGACTACAAGGGCTACCTGCGTAACCTGAACGGAATATTCGCGCTGGGAAAACCGGACTGAGTAGCTGCTGCGTTACAGCTTCAGCCACTATTTGTAACCGGTATTTTATTGATTGAATCCGGAAACACTGACAGGAATCTGCATGCCCAAACTGGCAATTATTGGCGGCACCGGCCTGACCCGGCTCAAAAATATTCACATTGAGCGACGGGAAGTGATGCACACGCCCTACGGCGAACCGTCCGGTGCGCTTACCTTTGGCACCCTGTGTGGCAAGGACGTCGTGTTTCTGGCCCGCCATGGCGATAGCCATACCATCCCGCCGCACAGGGTTAACTATCGTGCCAACCTCTGGTCTCTTAAAGAGCAGGGCGTTGAGTGGATTATTGCGGTCTGTGCAGTGGGTGGCATCCGCGCCGACATTGGCCCGTCCTGCGTGGTGATTCCGGACCAGATCATCGACTACACCTGGTCGCGCAACCACACCTTCTTCGAAACCGAGCTGGCCTCGGTGACGCATATCGACTTCACCCAGCCGTACTGTCAGGAAATGCGCGAGGTGTTGATCGAAAGTGCCGGCAAGGCGAAGGTCGATATACTGTCTTCCGGGACTTATGGTGCCAGCCAGGGGCCGCGCCTGGAAACGGCCGCAGAGATCGACCGTATGGAACGCGACGGCTGCGACATGGTTGGCATGACCGGTATGCCGGAGGCGGGCCTCGCACGTGAACTGGGGCTGTGTTACGCGGTATGCGCGATATCCGCCAATGCCGCCGCCGGGCGTGGCAGTGGTCCGATCACGATGGATGACATTGAAGCCAGCTTGCAGACGGGCCATGACAGGGTGCGTGCCATTCTCGAGCAGGCCATCGCCGCGACCGGTTGATAAAGGTGTTTTACTGTACGGGGAGTACTGTACAGGACGTTAAACCAGGCGACTGATAGAGAACGGCGCAGCAGGTTAACGTGTCAGCTGGTCATCCGACGGTACGATTGCTGTTGCTTCGTCAACCGGCGCCTGTCCATCTTCAACCGTGACTTCCTCAACCGGCACCATCACTGTCGGTTCTTCTGGCGGATTGTACGGTGTCACTCGCGCAATCACGCCAAAGTTCGGGTGATCGAAATAATGTATCTCGTGACTGCGGACCCGTCGCTTCTCGCTCAGACGGAAGGCCGGCACACTGCCGGGCCCGTCTGAATACAGCACCGGACTGCCGCTGCCCGAAGCCATCAGTAACAGGTCCATATCCAGGTGCAGGTAGCGTTCCTTGATCAAGCGGATGGTGCCTTCGATACTGTCCCGGCCGTTGTCCGCAAACGAATGCACCGGGTAATCCACTGCATGTGCGCGGTCATAGGCCTGTTGCCGCCAGGCGCGGTGAAACAGCACGCTATAGCCGGATGCGGCCGACAGCCCGCCGCGGATGTTACCCATCGTATATAACCGCGGCGCGAGCTCGGTAAAGCGGTTTTCCGGGAAAACACCCCCGGGACGTACAGCATCCGCAGCCGGCGTACTCATCTGTTCACCATCATTCACACTGGCATGGTTACTGAAGACGATCACTTCGACGTCATACAGGCGGGCGGATACGGCCTGGCCTGTCATGCACAGCAACAGGACAAACCCTGTCAGTACGGCGGGTATGCGAATGCGGGTCGCTCGGCTCATATCATATCTACCTGTTACGGGTGTTGGTCATGGAGCGCAGGACAGCAGCTTCAGTATCTCGGCGACTTTATCAAAACGCGCCGCTTCTGTCGCGAAGTCACCGTACATACGCAGTGTTTTTCCACCGTCGAAACGGTAATGCTGCGGTTGCGTCTGGATAAGCTCGATCAATTTCCCTGTATCGATGTCCGGCTCTTCATCGAACAGGATGCGGCCTTCCTGGGCGCCCAGTTCGATCTTGAGAATCCCCATGGGGCCGGCCTGCAGCTTGAGCGCAGTCACGCGAAACAGGTTCTTCGCCGCGTCCGGCAATAGCCCGAAGCGGTCGATCATTTCCACCTGCAGGTCGCGCAGATCCGGCGCCTGCTGTTCGCCGGCGATGCGCTTGTACAACACCAGCCGGGTATGCACGTCAGGGATGTAATCGTCCGGTATCAGGGCCGGCAGCAACAGATCGATTTCCGGTCCCTGGTGCAGTGGCTTGTCCAGGTCCGGCGTGCGGCCTTCCTTCAGTGCCTTGACGGCACGCTCCAGCAGGTCGGTGTACAGTGAGAAGCCTATTTCGTGAATCTGGCCACTCTGGTCTTCACCCAGCAGTTCACCCGCACCACGTATCTCCAGGTCATGCGTGGCGAGGGTAAAGCCGGCGCCGAGTTCCTCCATTGATTCCACTGCGGCTAGACGCTTCTCGGCATCCGCCGACAGTGCACGCCGCGGCGGTGTCACCAGGTAGGCATAGGCACGGTGATGTGAGCGCCCGACGCGGCCCCGCAACTGGTGCAGCTGCGCCAGCCCCAGCCGGTCCGCCCGGTTGATGATAATGGTATTGGCGGTCGGCACATCGATACCGCTCTCGATAATCGTGCTGCACACCAGCAGGTTGAAGCGTCGGTGGTAGAAATCCAGCATGATCTTCTCAAGATCGCGTTCACGCATCTGGCCGTGAGCAACGGCAATCTGTGCCTCGGGCACAATCCCGGCCAGGTCTTCTGCCATCCTGTCGATGTTTTCCACCTCGTTATGCAGGAAGTACACCTGTCCGCCACGCTTGATCTCGCGCAGGCAGGCCTCGCGGATGATGGCCTTGTCCCACTCGCAGACAAAAGTCCTTACCGCCAGCCGGTGCGGCGGCGGGGTCCCGATAATGGACAGGTCGCGCATGCCGGACAGGGACATATTGAGTGTGCGCGGGATCGGCGTTGCAGTCAGGGTAAGGATGTCGATTTCGGCGCGCAGGTTCTTGACCGCTTCTTTCTGCCGCACACCAAAACGGTGTTCCTCGTCTATAATCAGCAGGCCGAGATTTTTGAACTTCACCGACGGTTGCAGCAGCTTGTGGGTGCCCACGACGATATCGACGGTCCCGCCGGCCAACCCCTCGAGCACGCTACTTTGTTGCTTGCCGGTGCGAAAACGCGACAGCAGTTCAATTTTTACCGGCCAGTCTGCGAAACGGTCACAGAAATTCTGGTAGTGCTGCTGGGCAAGCAGGGTGGTCGGCACCAGCAGTCCCACCTGCTTGCCACCCTGCACGGCAAGGAATGCGGCACGCATGGCAACCTCGGTCTTGCCAAACCCGACATCGCCGCATACCAGCCGGTCCATGGGCATGGGCGTTTGCATGTCCTCCAGCACCTGGTGGATGGTCTGTTCCTGGTCCGGCGTCTCTTCAAACGGGAAGGTGGCGGCGAAACTGGCATATTCATCACGCGCCACCGGGTAGGCATGGCCGCTGCGTGCGGCGCGACGCGCATAGATATCCAGCAGTTCAGCAGCCACGTCGTGAATCCGTTGCGTGGCCTTGCGCCGGGCACGCTCCCACTGGTCACTGCCGAGTTTGTGCAGGGGGGCATTTTCCGGTGATGCGCCGGAGTAGCGGCTGATCAATGCCAGCGAACCCACCGGCACGTATAACTTGTCGCCCCCGGCGTAGCTCAGGGCTAAATATTCATTCTCGATCTCGCCGACCTTGAGTGTCTCCAGGCCCAGGTAGCGGCCGACACCGTGTTCCTCGTGTACAACCGGTGCATTGATCTCAAGGTCCTGCAGGTTTCGAACAATACTGGCCGGGTCGCGGGCCGGCTTGCGGCGCCGTGTCTGGCGCGCACGCTCTCCGAACAACAGGGTCTCCGGCAATATCGCCAGTGCCGGGTTATCAAGAATGAAACCGTGTTCCAGTGGCGCAATGGTAATTGCCAGGTCCGGACCGTCCGCCAGGAATTCTGTCCAGCCCTGCACCACCTGCGGATGCAATCCGAAGCCGGCCAGTTGTTCACGCAGGGTCTCGCGGCGTCCTGCCGACTCCGCGCTGATCAGGATGCGTCCGGAGTAGCCGTCGATAAAGGTCAACAGGGCGCTGGCCGGCTCGTCGCCACGCGCACGGATGCGTACGTCACCCGGTAGACGGGCGGCAAAGTCACGGGTCTGCGAGTCTGCCTGCAGGGTCTTGAACAGGCCCACCTCGATCAGCGGGTAGGCGGCAATCCTGTCGTTCAGCTCATCAACACCGAGAAAAAGCCGGGAGGGTTCAAGCACCGGGCGTTCGCGGTCATACCGGCGTGACTCGTAGCGCTCCTGTAGCTGGTCCTGGAATTCCTCGCAGGCGCGTTCACTGCCATCCAGCTGCAGGATGCAACTGTGTTCCGGGAGATAGTCAAACACGGTACCGGTCTGCTCCAGGAACAGTGGCAGGTAATACTCAACCCCGGCCGGCGCGATTCCCTGGCTGACATCCCGGTATACGTTGCAGGACTGCGGATCACCCTCGAACATGGCGCGGAAGCGCCGTCGGAACAGACGGATCGCAGCCTCGTCCATGGGAAATTCGCGCGCCGGTAACAACCGGATACTGTCTTGCGTTTCCAGTGAGCGCTGTGTCTCCGGGTCGAAGGTACGAATGGTATCGATTTCATCGTCCAGCAGGTCGATGCGATAGGGTTTGCGACTGCCCATCGGGTAGAGATCCAGTAGCGCGCCGCGCACTGCAAACTCACCGTGTTCCATGACCTGTGACACGCAGTGGTAACCCGCGTTGCCGAGCCGGCCGCGCACTTCATCCAGGTCGAGTCGTTCACCCGTATTAAGCAGCAGGCTGTTGCGGTCAATGAAGTCACGCGGCGGCAATCGCTGTAACAGGGTGGAAGCAGCAATCACCAGCAGGCCACGCTGCAGGTCAGGCAGGCGGTACAGTGTTGCCAGGCGTTCGGAGATAATGTCCTGGTGCGGCGAAAAGATGTCGTAGGGCAGTGATTCCCAGTCAGGGAAGGTGACAGCCGCTAATTCATCATTCCCCGAGAAGAAGGCAACCTGTTCAAGCAGCTGTTCGGCCGCCTGCATGTCGGGTGTTATGACCACGACCGGGCCGTGCGCATGCGCGCTGACGGCACGGGCAATCGCCAGTGCCAGGCTGTCACCCTTCAGCCCGTTCCAGAGCTGCCGACCAGCCTTTGTCGGCAACAGGGGCGCCAGTATGCCGGCCGGTGCACTGTCAGAGTGGTGAGGGGAGCTGGCTGATGTCATGCGGGTTATGCTGGGAAAGCGGGTTCGTTATCAAGGCGGGCTATTATCACATATTCGTGCAGCAATTCCGGCACTTCAGCTGACAAATAAAAAGGCCCTGTGTTGCCACAGGGCCTGCCAGATATTCACTTGTCGCCGGGATGGATCAGAGTTTGTCGCCCCCCTTGAACCCCAGCCTTGAGAACAGCATGTATCCTGGACAAATGCCGGTGATGCCGGCAAACAGCAGTGCCGCCGGCGGGATGTACAGCAGCCAGTGAACCTGGTTATACCCGCTTAGCCAGATACCCGTACTGATCACTGCGGCCATAAAAATAAACAGTATTCTGATAGCACTCATGAGTATCAATCTCCTGTATTATCTGGAAGTATTCGGATCCGGTTAATACGGTGTCATTCACCGTCTGCCGTATACGCGGCACTATTATCCGTCACTTGCACCCGTCATACAAAGAAATAATACCAGGGAACAATCATGGTCAAGTCATACGCTGAATGGGTGCTGCGCTGGCGCTATTTCGTGTTACTGGCCTGCGTGGTAATGGTTGGAGTGGCGGCAAGCGGCGTGCCCTCGCTTGCCTTCAAGACCGACTACCGGGTGTTCTTCAGCAAGGACAACCCGCAGTTGCAGGCATTCGAGCAGCTGCAAAATACCTACACCAAGACCGACAATGTGCTGTTTGTGCTGGCACCAAAAGACAGCAGGGTGTTCACCCCGGCCACGCTGGAGGCGGTCAGGTGGCTGACAGAACAGTCCTGGCAGACTCCCTATTCACTGCGTGTTGATTCGCTGACCAACTACCAGCACACCCGTGCCGAGGGTGATGACCTGATTGTAGCCGACCTGGTTGAGAATCCGGCCACCCTTACCCGGGAACAATTGCAGAACATTCACGATATAGCGGTCAATGAGCCATTACTGCTGCATCGCCTGATCTCGCCGGATGCCCGCGTTACGGGCGTCAACATTACCATCCAGCTTCCGGACCAGGGCAGTGGGAAGGAAGTCCCGGAGATCGCCGCCTACGCACGGGACCTGGTCAGGCAGGTGCAGGATCAGCACCCGGACATCGACGTGTACCTCACCGGCATGGTGATCATGAACAACACCTTCCCGGAAGTCAGCCTGGGTGATATGCGCACATTGATTCCGATCATGTTTGCCATCGTGCTGCTGATGCTGATGCTGCTATTGCGCTCGTTACCGGCAATGCTGGGCACTTTCCTCGTGATTGTCTTCAGCATCCTTACGGCAATGGGCCTGGCGGGCTGGATGGGTATCCCGATGACCCCGCCATCGGCGTCATCGCCGACGATTATCCTGACGCTGGCAGTTGCCGACTGCGTGCATGTGCTGGTCACCTTCCTGCACGGCATGCGCAAGGGGATGGACAGGCAGGCGGCCATCGTGGAGAGCCTGCGCATCAATATTCAACCGATCTTCCTGACATCCCTGACCACGATCATCGGGTTCATGAGCATGAATTTTAGTGATGCGCCCCCGTTCCGCGATCTGGGCAATATTGTCGCCATGGGTGTGGGTGCCGCGTTCATCTACTCCGTTACCTTTCTGCCTGCACTGATGTCGGTACTGCCGGTGCGCGTCAACCCGGCGGCTGCAAAGAGCACCCGGACGGTGGACAAGTTTGCCGATTTCGTCGTGGCGCGACACAACATCCTGTTCTGGGGTATGGGAATTGTGGTGATCGTGCTTGTTTCCTTTATCCCTCGCAATGAACTCAATGACGAGTTCGTCAAGTATTTTGACAAGACCATAGACTTCAGGAATGCCACTGAATTTGCCACCAAAAACCTGACCGGCATCTACACCATTGACTACTCGCTCGGTAACGGCGCCAGCGGCGGCATCAACGAGCCGAAGTTCCTCAGGGAGGTCGACGCCTTTGCCAACTGGTACCGGCAGCAGGAACGGGTGCTGCACGTCAATACACTGACCGATACCATGCGCCGCCTGAACAAGAGCATGCACGCCGATGACCCGGACTGGTACCGACTACCGGAACAGCGTGAGCTGGCCGCACAGTACCTGTTACTTTACGAGATGTCGTTGCCCTACGGACTGGACCTTAACAACCAGATCGATATCAACAAGTCGGCTACCCGGCTGACCGTGACTCTGGAGAACGTTTCCAGTAACGAGTTGCTGGCCATCAAGAAAAAGGCCGAGGACTGGCTGGTGGAAAATACGCCACAATTGCAATCCAGCGGTGCCAGCCCGTCGGTCATGTTCGCCTATATTGGTCAGCGCAACATACGCAGCATGATTACCGGTACCAGTATCGCCCTGGTGCTGATTTCACTGATCCTGATTTTTGCCCTGCGCTCCCTGAAAATAGGCCTGATCAGCCTGCTGCCAAACCTGGCGCCGGCTGCCATGGGCTTCGGACTCTGGGGGCTGCTCAACGGGCAGGTTGGCCTGGGGCTTTCTATCGTGATGGGCCTGACCTTGGGTATCGTGGTCGACGACACCGTGCATTTTCTCAGCAAGTATCTGCGGGCACGCCGCGAGCAGGGGCTGGATGCAGCTGACGCGGTACGCTATGCCTTCCACACGGTCGGCATTGCACTGCTCGTCACTACCGTGGTGCTGGTCGCGGGCTTCCTGGTACTCACCCAGTCCGGCTTCAAGATGAACTCCGACATGGGGCTACTGACTGCAGTCACCATCTCACTTGCCCTGATGGCCGACTTCCTGCTCCTGCCGGCGTTACTGATGAAGGCTGATCGGAAATAATCCAGTTAGCCTCTGATTAGCGGATTTCCTCGACAGCGTGTTTCTTTTCCTTCACCTCCGGGGCAATCAGCGCGTACCCCTGTAGCTGCCAGTGCGCCAGCTCGGTTATGGCTGACGGCACCACCTCGATAAAATCGTAAAAATCTGTCGTGGCATAGTCATAGTCCTGCGCCGCCAGCCCGCACACCTTGAATTCCACACCAAGGCTGGCGTAATAACGCATGCGCTCGACGGCATCCTGGTACTTTTTGTAATTCTTGCGTGCTACCGTGACGATCTCCGTGCCATGGATAATCACCTTGATGTCAAGAAACTCGGGTGCCAGCCCGTACGGTTCCTCCATCAGCGGGTTGATCAGTGAACGTATCCAGTACAATGCCGAATTGATCTTCTCCGGCTCGTCAAAATAAAAATCAAACACCACCTGCTGTTCGGAATAGGGCGTCTGAACAACGCGCGAGACAGGTTCTGCTGCCATTACCTGCTGGTTTGAAATGGCCAGCAACAGTGCCACGTTAAAGATTCCAATGATTTTCATCGGCCGTCTCCCGCACAAGACAATCCAGTCATCAGCATAGACCAGTAGCGGGTATCACGCTATGTGGAGCAAATTGGTGCAGCTCGGAGTTAATTATTTACCAGAATTAGAACGGTTGAACCGGCACCGCGCACATATGGGAAGATAGCTTGCCGCTATTTTTCAATACTTTTCTGGTGCTTCGCACAGAGCGTGACACGGTCCTCATATGCCTTGCGGGCAATGCGGATATCCTCAAGGAAGTAGCCCAGTTCATCCATGTGCAGGGCCTGTGGGCCGTCCACCAGCGCCTTGCTGGGGTAGGGATGGAAATCGACCAGTACCATGTTGGCTCCGGCAATCACACCCTGTGCGGTGACGTGAAAGACATCGAGAATTCCTTCGCTGGTGGTGTCACGCGTCCCGACCGAGTGAGACGGATCAATGCAGACTGGCATGCGCGTAAGCCGGTGCACTACAGGTACGTGGGCGAAATCGATGAAGTTACGGTGTGGATCACCCATGTTGGTCTTCATGCCACGCAGCCCGAATACCACGCGCCGGTTGCCTTCGCTGGCCAGGTATTCCGCCGCGTTCAGTGATTCTTCCAGCGTGATGCCGAAACCGCGCTTGAGCAGTACCGGGAATTCCGGTTCACGACCGATTACCTTGAGTAACTCGAAGTTCTGGGTATTGCGAGTGCCAATCTGCAGCATCACGCCGGTTGGGTGCCCGGTCTGGTCGAGTGCGTCATGGATCTCCTGCACATGCGAGTCATGCGTGACCTCCATGGCAATGACCTTGATGTCGTACTTGCCGGCCAGCTCGAACACCCAGGGCAGGCAGTTCTTGCCGTGACCCTGGAAGGAGTAGGGATTGGTGCGCGGTTTGTAGGCGCCCATGCGCGTGCACTGCTGGCCGTGCTCCTTGAGTGCCTTCATCATTAATTCGACGTGCTCCGGGACATCAACCGCACATAGCCCGGCAAATACATTCAGATTATCCTGTCCGAAGCGCACACCCTTGTAATCAAAATGCGTCGGGCGGTTGTCATCATGGTGACGCCCGAGCACGCGGTATTCCTCTGATATGCGCACCACGCGCTCGACACAGGGCAGACTGGCCATCTCGTCGGTCTGCAGCGAGGCCGTGTCACCGACCAGGTAAATCTCGGTCAGGGTCTGCTGGGTGCCTTTCTCATCATGCACCCGTGACTGGATGTTCTCCAGGTTGGACAGGAATTCGAGCAGTTGCCGGTATTCCGTGCCGTCCTTGTCGGTATCCGGGGCCAGGATCAGGATCATGGTGTAGTTTTCCTGTTGCTGAAGATCATAGAAACACTAGCATGAACAACGCCATGCTGCCTAGCATAGAGAACTTGCGGGTGCTCAGTCACGAAAGCGGTCAAGCAAACCCTGGTAGGCATCGATACGACGGTCGCGCAGAAACGGCCAGGTACGCCTTAACTGCTCGGTCCGTCCAAGGTCCAGCTCGGCCAGCAGTGTTTCTGCCTGGTCGGTAGCGGCCTGTGCCAGTACTTCGCCCTGCGCACCAATTACGCAACTACTGCCCCAGAACTGAATGCCGCCGGTTTGTCCGGAAAAATCAGCCTCATGACCGATACGATTGCAGGCCAGTACCGGCAGGCAGTTGCTGATGGCATGTCCACGCTGCACGGTGACCCATGCCTCACGCTGGCGCGCCTGTTCGTCGGCTGTATCGCTGCTGTCCCAGCCTATCGCCGTAGGGTAGAGCAACAGTTCAGCCCCGGCGAGTGCCATCAGGCGTGCCGCCTCCGGGTACCACTGGTCCCAGCATACCAGCACGCCCAGCTTGCCTAGTGACGTGGTGACCGGCTGGAAACCGAGGTCACCGGGCGTAAAGTAGAATTTTTCATGGTAGCCCGGATCATCCGGGATATGCATTTTGCGATAACAGCCGGCAATGCTGCCATCAACATCAAGTACAACGGCGGTATTGTGATAGAGGCCCGCGCTGCGTTTCTCAAATAGCGAGGCAATAATCACCAGCCGAAGCTCAGCCGCCAGCTCGCCCAACCGCCTGGTGGTCGGGCCGGGCACAGGCTCTGCGAGGTCAAAGTTTGCAGTGTCTTCGGTCTGGCAGAAGTAGCTGCTGCGATGCAATTCCTGTAGCAGCACCAGTTGTGTTCCCTGGTCTGCGGCCTGCTGGATACCGGCAATGCTGGCTGCGAGATTGGCATCAGGATCATCGGTGCAGGCATGCTGCACCAGGCCAACCTTTATCTTCTTTGCGCTCATGTCAGTCACTCGCTGCTGGCAGCACACCCGCGGGCAACTGCATTGTAGCGCAATGCAGGCTACCGTATTGCCGGATCAGTGCTAGGCAATTGATCGGGATAATGTCACGTTCCGGGAAACAGGCGGCCAGTGCCTGTTGAGCAATGCGGTCGGCCGGGTCGTCATAAACCGGCAACAGCACAGCATCATTGATGACCAGGAAATTTGCGTAACTGGCGGGCAGTCGTTGTCCCTGTTTATCGTGAATTGGCTGCGGGATGGGTAATGGCACCAGGCGGTACGGTTCTCCGCTTACAGTCCGGAACTCCAGCAGCTCCTGCTCCATTGCGGCCAGCGAAAGGTTATGTGCATCATTCGGGTCAGGGCATTGCGAATAGGCTATGGTGTCGGGACTGCAGAACCTTGCCAGCATATCGACGTGTGCATCGGTATCGTCACCTGACAGTGCGCCATGCTCCAGCCAGAGCACGCGTTCAATCCCCAGCTGCCGGTGAAAGCAGTCTTCCAGTCCGTCCTTGCCCAGCCCGGGATTACGCGTTGCTGCCAGCAGGCAGCGCGTTGTGGTCAGCAGCGTCCCACATCCATCGACATCGATGCTGCCGCCTTCCAGCACCAGACCGTAGCGCTGGTAGCCCGGCTCACCAAACACGCCAGCCCGGTACAGGGCGCCGGTAACCTGATCATCCAGTGCGGCGGCATACTTACCGCCCCAGGCGTTGAATGTGTAGTCCTGCAGGATCATCTTGCCGTCGAGGCGCACCGCAAGCGGGCCGTAGTCACGCACCCAGGTGTCATTGGAAGGTACACAGGCAAAGCTGATATTGCGGGTTGAAATGGCCGCACCGGCCAGACGCTCAATGATTCCCTGACGATGTGACGCGTCATGGCAAATCACCAGCAGCTGTTCGTGGGTGGTCACCGCGCGCGCGATTTCCAGGTAGACCGGCTCAACGCTGTCGAGCTGGTCTTTCCAGTCACTTTGTTGGTGTGGCCAGGTCACTAACACCCCGGACTGGGGCGCGAATTCAGGGATCAACACGGGAAAGAAAATCCATAGCCGGTCGTAGTGACCGGCTATGATACAGCAGAAAGTCTGGGGCTAGTTGCCTGCCGCGCGGTGGGTGACAGAATGGACCACCCGGTCATGCTCGAAGAACACGGAGAAGCCGGCGTAGTCCCAGCGCGTGATTGGTGGCTGTAACGGGCCACCCGAGACAGAGACACTGGGGTGCTCGGTCAGCGGGTTGCCAAACTGCTGGCGCACCTGGGGCATGTTCACGCCGCTGGCAGGGGTCGAGATCGATGCTGATGCCGACAGGCTGTCGACCAGCAGCACATCCGCGCTTGCCGGCAGGGCAGTCGGCAGGGCCAGCGCCAGGCCAAGCAGGGTTAAGCGGATACGGTTCATAGCTAACTCCTTGGTGTACTTGATATTTCACATAATGCTACGTGTCAACTGCACTATAGCATTCACGATTAAAATACAGAAGCAGACGTCTATATAATGTGACGGATATCACCCGGCTGCCTTCCACTGTGCAAATTATCGGCAGGGCAGCCCGAATTCTGTAAACCACACTGGAGTTACCAGCATTCCGCAGATTCCCGCACACCGGTTCGCCGTCGCCCCCATGCTCGACTGGACCGATCGGCACTGCCGCTACCTGCTGCGCCTGATCAGCCGGCATGCGCTGTTGTATACCGAGATGGTCACCACCGGCGCTATCCTGCACGGCCGGCACGCCCGACACCTGCATCATGATGCAACCGAGCATCCGCTGGCCCTGCAACTCGGCGGCAGTGCGCCGGCCGAACTGGCCGAGTGCGCACGTATCGGCGCCGACTTCGGTTTTGATGAAATCAACCTGAACATCGGTTGCCCCAGCGACCGTGTTCAGTCAGGCCGTTTCGGCGCCTGCCTGATGGCCGAGCCGGGGCTGGTCGCGGAGTGTGTTGCCGCAATGAAAAGCGCCGTTAGCATTCCGGTTACTGTCAAGACGCGTATCGGCATTGATGACATGGATTCTTACGCGGCGCTGGCGAACTTTATCGACACGGTCGCGGCGGCCGACTGCAACACCTTCATCATCCATGCGCGCAAGGCCTACCTGAAGGGGCTCAGTCCGAAAGAGAACCGCACCGTCCCGCCACTGAAATACGAGTATGCCTGGCAACTGAAGACAGACTTCCCGCAGCTGACGATCGTCGTCAACGGTGGCATCAACGACCTGGACGCGGCTGAGTTGCAACTACAGCATGCCGACGGTGTCATGCTCGGCCGTGCCGCCTATCATGACCCGTACCTGCTTGCGGATGTTGACCGGCGTTTCTTTGATGATTCACATCCGGTACTCTCGCGCAAACAGGTGGTCGTGGCCATGCTGCCCTATATCGAACGGGAACAGTCTGACGGCACATCACTCAAACACATCACGCGTCACATGCTTGGGCTGTTCCAGGGTATGCCGGGGGCACGCCACTGGCGCCGCCACCTGAGCCATTATGCAGTCCAGCCGGGGGCCGGAATTGATGTCGTTCGGCAGGCGCTACAAATAATCCAGAACTTCAATAACAACATGACACCCACAAAAGATAACCGTCAGCAACATGGATAATCCTGTTTCCAGGTACGAGACGGCAATCCGCCTGGACATGTCTTCCGGTATATTCATCACAAACGGATAGGACAGCGATAATGAGAAAACAGGATCTTGCAATCATCGGTGGCGGCCCCGGCGGGCTGGTCGTGGCAAGTGTGGCCGCGCAGCTGGGCCTCAAGGTAAGCCTGATCGAGAAAGAGGCCATGCTTGGCGGTGATTGCCTGCATACCGGTTGCGTGCCGAGCAAGACCCTGCTGCACATGGCGCACATTGCACAGACCACCCGTGAAGGGGTGCGCGATGGCCTGCTTTCGTCGATGCCGGACATCGATTTCAGCAAGGCGATTGAGCGTGTCAGCCAGGTCATCGATACCATCCAGCAGCACGATGACCCGGAGCGCTTCCGTGCGTATGGCTGCGATGTACGGTTTGGCAAGGCGGCCTTTATCAGCCCACGCGAGCTTGCCGTCGAGGGCGATATCATCCGGGCACGGCGTTTTGTTATTGCTACCGGCTCGACGCCGGCTATCCCGCCGATCCCCGGTCTGGAAGAGGCGGGCTTTGATACCAATGAAACCATTTTCCAGCGCCACCAGTTACCGGAACGACTCGCCGTGCTTGGCGGTGGTCCGATTGGTGTCGAGCTGGCACAGGCCTTTGCCCGACTCGGCAGTCGCGTCACTATCATCGAAATGGCCGATCGCCTGCTGGCCACGAATGACCCGGCCGTATCCGAAGCACTGCAACGCTGCCTGGCTGCCGAGGGAATCGAAATATTGACAGGTGTCAGCGCGCAATCCGTGCGCCGTGACGGTGACAGTCGCCAGTTGCAGCTGGACAATGGAAACACGGTCGAGTGCGAGCGCATCCTGGTGGCCACCGGACGCCGGCCGGTGGTACACGGCCTGGGACTGGAGGAGGCCGGCGTGACCTTCAGTCGCGGGGGTATTGACGTAGACCGCAGGCTGCGTACCACGCAAAAACACATCTATGCCGTGGGTGATGTGTGTGGCCCGCTGGCATTCACCCACATGGCTGAATACCAGGCCGGTATTGCACTGGCCAACATCGCATTCCGCATCCCGAAGAAAACCGATTACCGCGTCGTCCCGCGCGTGGTGTACTCCGACCCGGAGGTCGCCACGGTCGGCTTGAGCAAGGCAGAAGCCGAGGCACAGGGAATCCGGTATGATGTGGCCGAATTTCCCATGGCCGACGTTGACCGGGCAATCACCGATAACCGTACCAGTGG
>JAOUBY010000141.1 GCA_029860045.1 Gammaproteobacteria bacterium
AGCAGAATGTGCTTGCCGGTTAAGGTATTCATATCCGGTCAGTTTAACAGAGCATTACGGCAAAAAAACCTGTCGCAGAGCGCAAAGGGAAAGCCCGTAGGAGCGCCTTGCAGGCGCGATAGATCAGTGCTGTATTGCTGGCTGGGTCCCCGCCTTCGCGGGGACGACAGGTTATTCCCCGGAATTTGATTGTAGGAGCGGATCTCATCCGCGATGCTGCCGGTAGAGAAAACCATCGCGGATGAGATCCGCTCCTACAATGATAGGGGTATTTTCCTGCTATCCCACCGGTAGTTCCCATGGCAAAAAACACGGATGCACACCATCCGCGACTGGCCGAGTGGCGAACGACCCCGTGAGAAACTGCTGCAGCATGGACCGGGCATGCTGTCAGATGCCGAACTGCTGGCGGTGTTCCTGCGCACCGGCTTGCGCGGCAAGACGGCGGTCGACCTTGCGCGCGAACTGCTCACGGCCTTTGGTGGACTGCGGCTACTGCTGGATGCCGAGCATGCATCCTTCTGCGCCCATGCCGGGCTGGGAGATGCCAGGTTTGCCCAGTTGCAGGCTGTCATGGAGATGGCGCGCCGCCACCTGCAGGAACAGCTGCATCGCGAAGACACACTGGAGAACCCGGATACCACGCGGCGTTTCCTCACCAGCCGCCTGCGCCATCTGCCGCACGAGGTGTTCGCCTGCCTGTTTCTGGATAACCGCCACCGCGTAATCGCCTTCGAGGAACTGTTCCGCGGTACCATCGACGGGGCCAGCGTGCACCCGCGCGAGGTGCTGCGTCGCGTACTGCACTTCAACGCCGCAGCCGTCATCCTGGCCCACAATCATCCCTCCGGGGTAGCGGAGCCGAGCCGTGCCGATGTGCGGCTTACCCGGCGCCTGGTGGATGCGCTGGCGCTGGTCGATGTGCGGGTGCTGGACCACTTCATCGTCGGGGAAGGCAGCGGCGTTTCCTTTGCCGAGCGCGGCCTTATTTGACAACCCGTTGTTTTATCTAGATATTAGGCCCTGAGCCTGCGCAAGGGCGGGTTGTAACACGGTCGGCTTTCTGGTATAAAATGCGGCCTTCCCGCTGATGGCGGGCTTTATTTTACGAGGTTTATTGCAATGTCCAGAGTATGCCAGGTCACGGGAAAACGCCCGCAAAGCGGCAATAATGTTTCCCATGCCAAGAACAGGACCCGCCGTCGCTTCCTGCCGAACCTGCACACCCACCGTTTTTGGGTAGATGCCGAGCAGCGCTTCGTACGGCTGCGCGTATCCAGCAAGGGCATGCGTATCATTGACAAAAAGGGCATCGACACCGTGCTTGCTGAAATGCGCGCACGTGGCGAGAAGGTTTAAGGAGAACTACCATGCGTGACAAGATCAAGCTCGTCTCCAGCGCCGGCACCGGTCACTACTACACCACGACCAAGAACAAGCGCAGCATGCCGGAGAAAATGGAAATCAAGAAGTTCGACCCGGTCGTACGCAAGCACGTGGCGTACAAGGAAGCGAAGATCAAGTAGCTCCCGATTAGCTATTCAAAAAAGAAACCCGGCATTGCCGGGTTTTTTGTTGGGCGAAGAAAAATAATCGCGCCTGCAAGGCGCTCCTACACCAATAAGATGGTCCTGTAGGAGCGGACCGCATCCGCGATCTATTAGCCCTGGAAAGATCGCGCCTGCAAGGCGCTCCTGCAAAACTTTCTTGTTGTCGTAGGAGCGCCTTGCAGGCGCGATTCAAACGCAGTCCAGCAACAGATTCCCCACACTGTCCACATCACAGCGCCAGCCGGCCGGAAGCCAGCTGGTGGCAACGGTCTCGGTAACCAGCGCCGGGCCATCCAGATGCTGGCCTGCGGTCAGGGTGGCACGCACGAAGACCGGCACCGGCTTGTCATATCCGGCAACCGTGACATGACGCGGCTCGGCCCGTACACCCTCCTCGACAGCCGGCAAATGAATCTCGGCCGGCCGGCTGTGCAGCCCGCAACGCAACGTCACCAGTTCCACGGGCATCTCCAGGCGATGGCCATAACGCTGTTCGTGCAGCCTTTCAAAGGCCGCGTGGGTCTTTTCGATACCCTGCCAGGCAAGGTTCAGGGTGTATGACTGTCCCTGGTAGCGCAGATCGAGGCTGAACGTTGCTTCGATCTCGCCCGCGGCAACCCCCTCGGCCTGCAGCTCGTCACGACCCTGCCCGGCAAGCACCTGCAACTGCGCTTCAAGCTCCGGACCGGCAAAACCATCCAGCACCCCGGTCAGGGTGTGTGACAGCTGCCGTGACGGCGGCGCCACCAGCATACCCAGCGCCGACAGCACGCCGGCATGAACCGGCACCAGTGCACGCGTCATGCCGAGCGCCTCGGCCAGCGCACACACATGCAATCCACCGGCACCGCCGAACGAGGTCAGTACGAACTGGCGCGGATCGACACCGCGCTGCACCGATATTACGCGCAAGGCCTGGGCCATGTGCTCGTTGGCGATCGCGATTACCCCCTCGGCAGCCTCGCTGGCGCTGATTCCCATCTGCACCGCCAGCTGGCTCAGCACGCGT
>JAOUBY010000034.1 GCA_029860045.1 Gammaproteobacteria bacterium
AACAGGGTATGAATGAAAAGGCCGAGGAATTCAAAAAGGGCAATTCCGAGATTTACAAAAAGGCCTGAAGTGCAAGGCCAGATTTATACCTGGCACAGTAAGCTAATGCTATTTTCTGTCCCGGCAATGCATGATGTTGATATAGACAGGATGAACAAGGTTGAAGAAGATGCCCCGGAGAGTGGCTTGCTGTGCCTGGAAGAAGCACCCGGTTATGCGCGACTGGCCGGGATACTTGAGGAATTAGAAGTCGAATTCATTGATTTGTTACCGGTATTCAGGAAAGCGGCACAAGGCAGTGGCAACAGCCTTTTTCGACACAGCGACAGGCACTGGAATGAAGGCGGACACCAACTGACTGCAGAACACATCCTGTCCGCCCTGTATGATACTCAATGGCTGGAACAGAAGTAGCTGGAGGATTGGCAGGGATTTCCTGCGGCTTCAGATCCGGGGAGTCGGGTTCCGGCCCGGGCGGTGAGGCTTAAGGGACGGCGCCTGACTGGCACAGCAATTTCTTAACTTGTTGCAAGGATCTGCAATGGCTGAATCAAATGTAAATTTCAGCGGCCGCATGTTACTGCGCATGCTGGTACTCGGGGTAATCGTGGCGATTGTCCTGATTGCGAACGTCAATTTCATCAGCGAGCTGTATTTCACCCGCCAGCTGACCACTGTCGGCTATGTCATTAATGGTGGCATCGTGGTCATTTTTCTGCTCGGGCTGGCCAAGATCGTGTTGTCGCTGTTGCGCTACATGCGCGAGGAGGTCGCGCTGGAACGTATTGCCACGCGCCTTGCGAGCGGCGAGGAAAATCCGCTCAAGGGCGTCAATGCTCATTCCATTATCGCGCGCCGCTACCAAACGCTCAGCCGGCTGAGCGAGCGGTATGCGAAGATCAATCACAGCGCGCTGGCCGCCATCCTGCTCGCGGTCGAGAGTACCCGTAGCAGCTTCGCAAAGTACGTCAGCAACATCCTGATCCTGACCGGCGTGTTCGGCACCATCGTGTCGTTATCGATCGCGCTGGCCGGTGCCTCCAACCTGCTCGAGGATATCCAGGCCAGCAGCAGCATGGGCATGGTGATTCACGGCATGTCCACAGCACTGTCGACCACTTTTACCGCCATCCTGTGCTATCTTTTCTACGGTTATTTCTATCTCAAGCTGGGTGATGCCCAGACCAATGTGCTCGGCAAGGTGGAGGAGATCACCTCGGTCTACCTGTTGCCGCGGTTCTCCCGTGACAGTGAAAGCCTCTTGCACGAGGTCACCGGCCTGGTAAGCGGCCTGCGCGAGGCGGCCGTCGGCATAAAACAGGTACAGCAGGACTTCGTTGCGGCCGGCGACAGCCTGGACGCGACAATCGGCGGTCTTGCCGAAAGTGTCGCCAGGGTCACTGCCGATATCAGCCAGGTCAAGCAGTTGTTGCGCGACGGATTCCGCTTGCCGCCTGCCGGTAACTGAGCATGGATGAGGGTTTTATCGATCTCAGGCGTGCCGGAGATCATGGCTCCGGCAGCGACAGCTTCTGGCCATCGTTTACCGATATCATGATGGTCGTGGTGATGATCTTCATGATCACCAGTACCATCCTGATGCTGCGCAACTGGGAACTGGTGCGTGAGCTGCGCACCACCCTGGAGGCGGAACGTGCGGCCGAGGCGCTGGCGCAAACCGCCACCCGCACCAGCGTCACTCTGGAAGAGCGACTGGCGCAGGCGCAGAGCGAGATTTCCGAGTTGAGGATCCAGTTGCTGCGTGCCAGTGAGCAGAATCAGTCAGCCGGCAGGCAACTGGCACAGGCCCGGCAACAGGTGCTGGAACTCGAAACCGGCAAGCAGGAGCTGCTGGCCCGCCTGCAGCAGTCCGGTCGTGAGCGGAACCGGCTCGAGGATCGGTTGCAACAGGTCCAGACCGATTTCAAGCGACTGACAACCAGCCATACCGCCATACAGCAACAACTCAGTGAGGCCGAGGCGGCAATGCGTACCCAGGAGCAGTCAAGCGGCCGCGAACTTGTGGCACTGCGCCAGCAATATGCCGACTCGGAACATCAGATGGCAACCCTGCAGGGCAATTACGATGAACTCAGTGTCAAGTACGGCAAGCTGATCAAACCGGCGCGCACGGCCAGCGGCAAGCGCCTGGTGTCCGTGCGCTATCGCAAGGAAGGCGGCAAGTACCGGCTGGAATTTAAGGAAAGCGAGCAGGGCGTATACAAGTCACTCAGCCGCCAGCAGCTGGATGAGCGCCTGACACGACTGAAGGACAAGCACCCGGGCTTGTTGTACGTGAAGGTGATCATCCCCGAGAAAAGCGGGCTGTCCTATAATGAGGCCTGGACGTTTACCCAGGACATTCTGACGACGTACGACTATTACTACCAGGACGATTGAGGGTGCCCGTCAACCCGCCGGCTACTCCAGGTCATTCAAGGTGTCAGAGTGCCTGAAATATCTTTCAAGCACTCTGACACCTTGAATGCTAACGACCTGAATCTATATCCCCTCACCCCCTGCCTTCGCGGGGGGCAGCACTGAGCCCGATCCCGGTTATTCCAGCGTAAATAAATCGTCGAGCGTCTTGCGCATCTGTTTAACGCTGACGTGGCGGGCAAGGTAGGGTTCATCCAGTTGTTTACAGCTCAGACGGAATACGTCCGGTTGCTGTGTGGAGCCAAGTGAAATCGTCGTCGTTGACATCACCATGTTGTAGTCGCCACCGCCGGAAAATGCCAGCTTCAGTTCCCGGAACCCGGCCATGTAACGGTCGCGGTGTAAGCCCGTCACGGTAAATGTTTCCGGTTTGACAGTCCTGGACTGGTCAGAAACGCTGCGTAACTCGAAGATGCAGTGCGGGTAATACTCGACCACCTTGTTACGTGGTTTGATCTCACCGTACTGGATGTACTCGCTGGCCCGGTCGGGGCGAATATGAAACTCCCTGTTCAGGGTGACGCTGGAGAGCCCCGGAAACGGCGCAGAACCGGTTTCGGGCCGATAGCCGCTACCCGCGGTGCAGGCGAAAAGGGATAAAATCAGCAGGAAAATGCTTAAAATACGCACGGTTGCAACCTCCCGGCCGCGTTGCGGCCAGTCATACAGCGTGAGACTGTATAGCGTAGATCTAGTTCACCGGCAGGCGTTCACGCAGTGCGTCGCGGTCGACCCACCAGTTGTCACCGACGATGGCATCGAGCATTTCGGCCAGCCGGGCCAGTAATTCCGGTACCTCATTGAGCCCGAGGATTTCCGTCCACATCTTGATCATGTCGGGGTCGTTCTCGATGCCGCGATGGCGCTTGGCCACGCTGGCCACCATCTGGTTGGTGAAAAAGGTTAGGCTTTCGTGTTCCTTGCCCTCGGTACGCAGGTCAGCGATGTAATGTGCCGTCATGGCCGCCACCGCGGCACCGTCCGAATCCTCCGGGGTCTCATCGACGATGTGCTGCAGCATGGCAACGGTCAGTTGCGCGGGGACCGGGTAGGTAATCGACAGCCAGACACCGTTACCCAGCGCAGCCAGTGATTCATCGTGCTCACACTGGAACAGTATGTTGCAGGCCTCGATGGCATCAGCCCACGATGCTGTTTCGATAAAAACATCAAAGGCAGACCGCGCCATCTGCCAGCAGTCCTGCTGCTGTTGCAGGCCGAGCAGGGTCTCGGCAATATCAAGCTCCAGTCGGGCGCGGTCGAGTGGACGGGTATCGGCCGGCAGTTCGGCAAGGTGTTGTTGCTGTTCCTTAAGCTGTGCCTTGAGTGAGGGCCGCGACTCGGACAGGTCGATGCCGCTCTTGTCACCCATAACCAGCTGATCCGGGTCGATGTCTTTCATGATGTCTGTTCCAGGCCGGCCGGCAGCACGACCTCGTGCACGCTGAACTGCATGGTATCGAGGTCGCCCATGACCCAGGTGGCCGGTGCCTTGATGCCGCCGACAGTCCCCGGGTTGACCAGCCAGGTGTAGGATCCTGCCAGGTTTTTCACAGTGTGTATTTCGACCTTGTGGTCATGGCCGCAACACACCAGGTCCCAGTCGCCGGTGGCGGCCATGGCCTCGGCGTAGTGCGGGTAGTGCACCAGGAAGATTTTTTTCCCGGCCAGTTCGATGCCGGCATCCTGTCCGTAGTAATACGTACGGTTGGCCGGCTTCGAGGCAATGCGGCCGAGCATGTACAGGTCACCGCTGTTATTGCCGTGAATAACATGAACAGGCAGGTTGAAGGGCCGGAGTACTTCCAGCGTACTGGGGGCAACCACGTCGCCACAATGCAGTACGGCCTCGGCGCCGTCAGCCTGTGCCGTGGCGACCGCGGCCTCCAGGTAGGCGCGGTTGTCATGGCTGTCGGAGACGATGCAGATTTTCATGGTTTAAATGAGGCTGTAGGAGCGCCTTGCAGGCGCGATTAATTTTCAATCGCGCCTGCAAGGCGCTCCTACAGTTTATTGTTATTACAGCAACGGCACAATCATCAGTGCGACGATGTTGATGATCTTGATCAGCGGGTTGATGGCCGGACCGGCGGTGTCCTTGTAGGGGTCGCCGACCGTGTCGCCGGTGACCGCGGCCTTGTGTGCGTCACTGCCCTTGCCGCCAAAGTTGCCGTCCTCGATGTACTTCTTGGCGTTGTCCCATGCGCCACCGCCGGTGGTCATGGAAATGGCGACGAACAGGCCGGTGACGATGGTGCCGATCAACAGGCCGCCCAGTGCTTCCGCGCCCAGCGTCAGACCAATCACCACCGGGACAGCGACCGGCAACAGTGACGGTATGATCATCTCCCGGATGGCGGCGCGGGTCAGCATGTCCACGGCCTTCGAGTAGTCCGGCTTCTGCGAGTGATCCATGATGCCGGGCATTTCCTTGAACTGGCGGCGCACCTCGTTGACGATGCCACCGGCAGCGCGGCCCACGGCCTCCATCGCCATGGCGCCGAACAGGAACGGTACCAGGCCGCCGATGAGCAGGCCGATCAGCACCATGTGGTTGTCCAGTGAGAAGTTCAGGGCCATATCGCTGTGCTCGCCGAGCGCATGCGTGTAGTCGGCAAACAGCACCAGCGCGGCGAGACCGGCAGAGCCGATGGCGTAACCCTTGGTAACGGCCTTGGTGGTGTTGCCCACGGCGTCCAGCGGATCGGTGATGTTGCGGATCTTTTCATCCAGATCGGCCATCTCGGCGATGCCGCCGGCGTTGTCGGTGATCGGGCCGTAGGCGTCGAGCGCCACGATGATGCCGGTCATCGACAGCATGGAGGTGGCGGCAATGGCGATGCCGTACAGGCCGGCCAGCTCATAGGCACCCCAGATGCTGGCGCATACGGCAAGTACCGGCAGTGCCGTGGACTTCATGGAGACGCCCAGGCCGGCAATGACGTTGGTACCGTCACCGGTGGTGGAGGCCTCGGCGATATGCCGCACCGGTTTGAACTCGGTACCGGTGTAGTACTCGGTAATGACCACCATGGCCGCGGTCAATGCGAGCCCGATCAGTGCACAGTAGTAAAGCATGCGCGTACTGATTTCACTGCCGTCGAGCATGATGGTGTCGCCCATCACCCAGGTAGTAACCGGGTAGAAGGCAATGGCGGCGAGCACACCGGAGACGATCAGTCCACGGTACAGCGCGTTCATGATCTTGGCGCCCTCGGTGGTCTTGACGAAGAAGGTGCCGATGATGGAAGCGATGATGGACACGCCACCCAGTACCAGCGGGTAGAGCGCGGAGGCGCTGGCATTTTCCATCAGCAGGCCGCCCAGCAGCATGGTGGCGACCACGGTGACGGCGTAGGTCTCAAACAGGTCGGCGGCCATACCGGCACAGTCGCCGACATTGTCGCCGACGTTGTCTGCGATCACTGCCGGGTTGCGCGGATCGTCTTCCGGGATGCCGGCCTCGACCTTGCCGACGATGTCGGCACCGACGTCGGCGCCCTTGGTGAAGATGCCGCCGCCGAGTCGCGCGAAGATGGAGATCAGCGAACCGCCAAAGGCGAGTCCAATCAGCGGATGGATCGGGTCGCTTGCGCCAATCGCAAGCATGATGGCGTAGTAACCGGCCACGCCGATCAGGCCGAGGCCAACCACCAGCATGCCGGTGATGGCGCCGCCACGGAAGGCCACCTGCATGGCGGCGTTAATGCCCTCGTTGGCTGCCTCTGCAGTACGGACGTTGGAGCGCACCGAGATATTCATGCCGATGTAGCCGGTCAGCCCGGAGAACACCGCGCCGACGGCGAATCCGAACGCCGTGGGCCAGTCGATAAACAGGCCGACTACCGCAAACAGCGCGATGCCTGCCATGCTGATAGTGGCGTACTGGCGATTCAGGTAGGCCTTGGCACCTTCCTGCACGGCCGCGGAAATCTCGCGCATGCGCTCATTGCCGGTGGGCTTGGCCAGGATCCACTTCACGGATATGGCGCCATAGACCAGTGCACCAAAGCCGCAGGCCAGGGCAAACAACAGTTCAGTCGACATCAGGATTCTCCTTTATTTCGGATCGGTTATTTGTAGATCAATCGAATCAACCAAGTTTGACCACATTAGTGCATGACCCCATTGATCTATGTCAATTTCACAACTCAGGATGTCAGTCACACCCTTCCCGTATTCCTCCAGCAACGATCAATCGGGCCTGTCTCCATTAATCTTGTGCTAATGAACTTGATCCACGGTTACGGTTTCCTGAATGTAGTGCCGGCTTTCAGGCCGAACAGCGTTTCCAGGTCAAATTCCCTGATCAGGTTGTCCACGGCCGCCTGGCCGTGTTCGTCCTGTATCTCGGCAAGGATCAGTCTTGCCGCGTTGCGGTTGTAACCGCCACCCATATTTGCCTGTACGGCGAGCAGTTCATGTGCCTTGGCCAGTGTCATGGGTGGTTTGTATTACTTAACCTTGAAGCCTTTCAGTTTTTTCGGTACGGCGACATTCTTGAGCTGCACGTATTTCGGCATGCCATCCTTGCCATACGGCGGGTAATCTTCACCCTGGATCAGCGGCTCAAGGTAGTCACGGCAGCGCTTGGTAATGCCGAAGCCGTCTTTGGTGATGTAGCTCTTCGGCATCATCTTCTCGACGTTGGCCACGCGTGACAGCTTTGCTTCGCCGATCTTCCAGCGATAGGGCTTGTTGGAGGTGCGCACCACGGTTGGCATAACCGAGTTCTTGCCGGCCAGTGCCAGTTCGACACCGGCCTTGCCCATTGCGTAGGCCTGTTCGACATCGGATTTGGAAGCGATGTGACGAGCGGCGCGCTGCAGGTAGTCAGCCACGGCCCAGTGGTACTTGTAACCGAGTTTGTCGCGCACCAGGTTGGCAATCACCGGGGCAACACCACCCAGCTGGGAATGACCGAAGGCATCCTTCAGCCCCTGGTCAGCCAGGAATTTGCCACTGCGATCGGCGACACCTTCCGAGACCACGATCGAGACATAGCCGTATTTCTTCACTTTCTCGCGTACCAGCTTGAGGAACTTCGTCTGGCTGAACGGTACTTCCGGGAACAGGATGACGATCGGCAGGTCGCAGTCCTCGGTGGCGGCCATACCACCGGCGGCGGCAATCCAGCCGGCATGCCGGCCCATGACTTCCAGTACGAACACCTTGGTGGAGGTCTTGGCCATGGAGGCGACGTCAAAGCTGGCCTCACGGGTACTTACCGCGATGTACTTGGCCACGGAGCCGAAGCCCGGGCAGTTGTCGGTAATCGGCAGGTCGTTATCGACTGTCTTGGGTACGTGGATTGCCTGGATCGGGTAACCGGTTGCCTTGGACAGCTGCGAGACCTTCAGACAGGTGTCGGCGGAATCGCCGCCACCGTTGTAAAAGAAGTAGCCGATGTTGTGGGCCTCGAACACCTCGATGAGGCGGTCATATTCGCGCTTGTTGGCCTCCAGGCTCTTCATCTTGTAGCGGCAGGAACCGAATGCGCCGGACGGGGTGTGGCGCAGTGCGGCAATGGCGCGTGCGGACTCCTTGCTGGTATCGATCAGGTCTTCGGTCAAGGCGCCGATGATGCCGTTACGACCGGCGTAGACTTTGCCGATCTTGTCCTTGTGTTGACGCGCGGTTTCGATCACGCCGCACGCGGAGGCGTTGATGACCGCGGTTACGCCGCCGGACTGGGCGTAGAATGCATTTTTCTTTCCTGCTTTAGCCATGTGTTATTTCCCCTTTAAAGGATTTTCCGTTACCGGGTGTTGAATTCTGTTGTGGGTTTACGCGTCGGCATTCCGCTCGTTGGCCACGTGGTCTGCCTGCACCTGCAGCAGGGTCACCATGCATTCCGACAGGTCATCGTATTCCTCGGTGCCGGTGCCGTACATCTGGTGCACGCGATAGTAGAACTGGCAGCGGTAACGCGGCTCACCGGTCTTGCAGACAATGAAGTGACAGCCTTCGTGCTCCCAGTAGGCGGCCGGGCAGTGGGTCAGTTCGGTGTCGTAGGGATTGAGTCGCAGTTCGGTGTCTGCCAGCTGGGGCTCGATTTTTTCACCATAGCGCTCTTCGAGCGTGGTGCGAATAATCCACAATTCGCTGTCCGTGTAGTCTTCGATAGCGCTCATAGTGTAGCTTCGAGGTCGTTGGCCGGTTGCGGGGTAGCGTTAAAATGAGGCGGAATTCTAGCTCAAAACCTGATTTATTTCATGAACTTCGTTGACTTCTACCATGTGCAGAGGGTAGCTTAAACGCTGTTCTGCGTCGCGGCCACGCAAAAATATGTATATCTGTATTGATAAAATCTTCTACAGAACATGAAGTTAATAAAATCAACGGAATAGGAAACGTCATACCACTATGAGAATTGTACTGCTGGGTGCTCCCGGCTCCGGCAAGGGTACCCAGGCAAAACTTCTCGCAGAGAAATTCAAATTGCCGCAGATCTCGACCGGCGACATGCTGCGCGAGGCGGTTGCCGAAGCCACTCCACTGGGCCGTCAGGCCAAGGTTGCCATGGAAGCTGGCCAATTGGTCAGTGACGAGGTCGTACTGGGCATTATCCATGAGCGCATCGCCCGCCCGGATGCCCGCAGCGGCTTTATTCTCGATGGTTTCCCGCGCAACCTGCAGCAGGCCGAGGCGCTCGATCAGCTACTGGGCGGGCTGGGGCTTTCTCTCAATCTGGCGCTGCTGGTGGCAGTTGACGTGGATGCGCTCATCCAGCGCCTGGTGGGGCGACGTACCTGCCTGAATTGCGGGCAGATGTATAACGTTTTCTACGCTCCGCCGCACATGGACGGGCGCTGTGACGAGTGTGGCGGCCGGCTGCGGCACCGCAGTGACGATAACGAGGAAACCATCGGCAACCGCCTGCGTGTCTACGAGACCCAGACACTGCCGGTGCTGGATTACTACAAGGAACATGAAAAGCTGCGCACCGTGCAGGGTGTGGGCGAGATTGCGGATATCTTCAGCGCTATTATGCGCATCGTCGAGAGCGTCAGGGCCAGTGTTAAAAAGGAAGCCCGTCGTTCGGATGCTATCCGCGCGGCTATCGCCAAGCACAGTGCGACACACAAGAAGGCTGAGAAAAAAACGGCTGCCAAAAAGAAGGCAGGCGGCGCAGCAGCAGGGAAAAAGGCGGCAGCTAAAAAGGCTGCCGGCAAGACCGTAAAAAAGGCGGCCGTGAAGAAGGCCGCTGCCAGTAAGGTAAAGGCAAAGGCCGTCAAGAAGAAAACCGCAAAGAAAAGTGCGGTGAAGAAAAAGCCGGCCGTGAAGAAAGCGGCGGGTGGCAAGAAGAAGGCTGTCGTCAAGAAGAAGGCTGCCGTCAAGAAGAAAACGGTGGGTAAAAAGAAAACCGTCAGCAAGAAGAAGGCTGTCGTCAAGAAGAAAACCGTGAGTAAAAAGAAAACTGTCAGCAAGAAGAAGGCTGCCGGTAAAAAGGCGCCGGCCAGAAAACCGGTGCGCAAGACTGCGGCGACGAAGAAGAAAAAATCCACTGCCAGGAAGCGCTAGTTACCCGTTCGCTATTGCGCGGCCTTAACGCATTTCATCAAGACAAGAATAATGGCGCAGCTACTACGTTTCTGGCTGGGGCTCTGTCTGTTGCGCGCCGCTCCCCAGGATTTGCCGGCCTCGCGCTGGCTGCTTGGATTTTCCATCATCTGCTATGCCACAGTCTCCGTGCTGGCCATGACGCTGTCCTACGGGTTTGCGGATGGCGTGCGTGTGGCGTTGCTGGAGCTGGGTCTGCTGGCTGTCTTTGTTAGTATGCTGCTTTATCTTTTGAACAAGCCGGCACGTATCGGGCAGACCCTGTCGGCATTGACCGGTGCCGGTGCGCTGCTTGGACTGCCTGCACTGTTACTGGTGATGGTGGCGGCACCAGAGAGCGGGACAGCGCAGCCGGTATCAGTGGCCTGGCTGCTGCTGTTGATATGGAATCTGCTGGTCACTGCCCATATCATGCGCCATGCACTGTCGAGTTCGCTGGTGATCGGCCTGGGTGTCTCCCTGCTGTATACCCTGGTCAGTACGCAATTTATTATGACCAGCTTCCCGCAACTCGCCGGGCAATAACTCCTGGACCGACACAAGGCCGCCATGCACATACATATCCTGGGTATTTGTGGAACCTTCATGGGAGGGATCGCGTTGCTGGCACGCGAGCAAGGTGTGCAGGTGAGCGGTTCGGATGCCAATGTCTATCCACCGATGAGTACCCAGCTGGCCAGCCAGGGTATTGCCTTGAATGAAGGCTACCTGCCTGCGCATCTCGACCCGGCGCCGGATTGTGTGGTGATCGGCAATGCCATGTCACGCGGCAATCCGGCGGTAGAGCATGTGCTGGATAGCGGATTGCCGTATACCTCCGGCCCGCAGTGGCTGGCCGAGCATATCCTGCAGGGGCGCTGGGTGCTGGCGGTGGCGGGAACGCATGGCAAGACCACCACGGCCAGCATGCTGGCCTGGATACTGGAATATGCCGGCCTGTCGCCGGGCTTCCTGATCGGAGGCGTGCCGGGAAATTTCGGTATCTCCGCGCGTGCCGGCAAGGCGCCGTTTTTTGTAGTCGAGGCCGACGAATATGACACGGCCTTTTTCGACAAGCGCTCCAAGTTCGTTCACTACCGGCCGCGCACGCTGGCGCTGAACAACCTGGAATTCGATCACGCGGATATTTTTCCGGACCTTGCCGCGATCCAGACCCAGTTCCACCACCTGGTGCGTACCGTGCCGGGCAATGGCCTGATTATCAGTAATGGCTGCGACAGCAATCTCGCGCAGGTGCTGGAGCGTGGCTGCTGGACACCGCTGGAAACGGTTTCCGGACAGGCTGCAAGTGGTTGCTGGGATGCCCGGTTACAGGCCGAGGACGGCAGTTGTTTCGACGTGCTGCTGGACGGCAAGGCCTGCGGTCAGGTGAGCTGGTCGATGCTGGGACAGCACAATGTGCACAATGCGCTGGCAGCTATCGCGGCGGCACGTCATGCCGGTGTACCGGTGCCGCAGGCGACCGAAGCGCTGGGCAAGTTCCAGGGCGTGAAACGGCGGATGGAAGTCCGCGGAAAGGTGGGCGGAGTTACCGTGTATGACGATTTCGCCCATCACCCGACCGCGATCGCCACAACCTTGCAGGGGTTGCGCAAGCGCGTCGGGGAAGAACGCATATTGCTGTTACTGGAGCCGCGTTCCAACACCATGCAGATGGGCGTGCACCGCGACACGCTGGCAGCGTCAATGCAGGGCGCAGACCGGGTCTGGTTATACCAGTCCTCGCAACTGGACTGGTCGCTTGACGAGATCGTGCAGGGGCTGGACGTGCCCGCCGCGGCAATGGATTCCATAGATGGGCTGGTGCAGGCGGTCGTGCAGGAAGCACGTCCCGGTGATCATGTCCTGGTCATGAGCAACGGTGGTTTTGGTGGCATCCACGACCGGCTGCTGGCCGCCCTGGCGCACTGAGTATGCCTCGCTGGCCAGCGTTTTATGTGGTGTGCTGATCTAGAACGGCGTGGTTTGCGCCATTACGGGTCGGGCCAGGGTTCCGGGTCCGGCTGCGGTTCCAGGCGCGGGTCCGGCTTGCGGGTCACGTAGCCCATGAATTCGCCAAATGCCCAGGCCGTGGCGAGCAGCAGGGTCGCCGGCAGCGCCATGAAGAATTCCATCCTGTGGTGTTGCTTGCGACGGATATGTCCACCAAGACGTGCCAGCAGTAACACCGGCTGAATCGGGGACAGGGCGGCGTAGAGCAGGCATCTGCCCGGCGCCGCCGTGCCGGTACGTGTGCTGGCGAACAGACGCCCGAATGCATAGCGTTCCCACAGGGCATGTTCGATCTCGAGGTTACGACGCTGTTTTACCATGATGTTCGGAGACAGCCATAAGGTGCCGCCGTGTGCCTCCAGGGCGCCGTGTACGTCCGCCTCGTGGAATTCTCGCTGCCAGCTCCCGGCGACCTCCCGCAGTGCACTCATTTTGTAGGATGCGTTCAGCGCGCTGAGCTCGTGTGTCTCGCCCGCTTCGGCCGGCGGCATGTAGCGCAGGTAATCGTGGAAATACACCGCCCAGTTGAGCGCGTCGTCCGGTGGCACTTTCTCAACTACACCACCGATGGCGACCGGCGCATTGGCATGTTCATCGACGATGGCCTGTACCCAGTTGGCCTCGGGCAGGCAGTGATCCTCGGTGGTCGCAACCAGGCGGCCGCGCGCATGGTGTACGCCAAGGCTGCGTAACTGGGCATGGGTTTGCGTGCCGTGGGTGCGCACAAATTCCCAGCACCGGTACCGCATGATCATGGCGTTGACATCACCCAGGCTTTCATCTGCCGGGATGATGACCTCGAAACTGGCGGTGGTCTCTTGTTTGGTCAGGGCTTCCAGGCAGCGGTCCAGTTGTGCCTGGTCGACCCGCGTGACGACAATCACGCTCAGGTCGATATTGCCGTTGTCCGCCGTTGAGTTTTCAGGTGAATCTGTCATCGGCTGTGTACCCCGTGGTCAAGTCCTTTTTACACGGCATGTCATGGATCAGTTGCACCGTTGTGGCAGGGTGGCAGCGTGCGTTCAACGCGTAAGCGGAACTCTCTCATCCCGGGGCGGAAGTGACGCCCCATTCCACAGGGAATGTCGGGAATTGCTGGTATGATCCGTGAAACCCATGCTGCTGGTGTTGATAATACCTGCATTCCCGATAGCTGGCACCGGCGTGCGGCGTAAATACCTGCTTGGCGGCAGTGGGTGATAAAGACTACCATCTGCAATGAACGGCAGCGTGATGGCCCGGATGCTGCCGGAGTAAGCGACAGTGATGGTTTCCAGGGCCGCCAGCAGGAATCTCCAACGTCAGTGAATTTTTTTCGTCCCAAGTCCATTCTGCGCCTGGTCCTGACCGGTTTTTCACTGGTGGCTTTGCCATTGGTGATAGCACTGGTGGTCGCCACGCTCTCGGTCGACCGGCTGGTGACGCATGGCCAGCAGGCCTTGCTGAGAAGTGTGTTCGTCACGCAGGGCAGTCAGGTGCTGGTGGAAGCCGTCAAGGCTATGGAACGCAATGCGCGGCAATACCAGGTGCTCGGTGACCAGGTGTTGTTTGATGTCTACCAGGAAAATCACACCCGTTTTGTCGATGCCGTGCGCGGCCTGGAAACACAGGAACTTCCGGCAGGTCAGGTCAGTTTGCTGAATAACCTGCTCACAACCGAGAACGAGTTGCACACGGTGTTGCTTAACCACCCCCATGATGCACAGGAGATCATTGCGGCACTGCCGGCTTTTATCGAACTGGGTGGCATGGCGCAGCAGATTTTGCTCGATAGCCAGGACCTGATCACGCGTGGTGTCGAGCAGATGCAGGACGAATCCGAGAGTGTGAAGCGCACACTGGTCGTCCAGGCCGTTGCACTGGTGCCGGCTGCATTTATCCTGGCCGGTATTTTTGCGGTGCTGATTTCACGGCCGGTGCGCCAGATAGACCAGGCCATCCGTCAGCTCGGTGATGGCGAGTTCAACGAGTCTGCGGTGATTACCGGTCCGCGTGATCTGCAGCAACTGGGAGAACGGCTGGACTGGCTGCGTACCCGGCTGCTGGAACTGGAACAGGACAAGACGCGTTTTTTGCAGCACATGTCACATGAGCTGAAAACACCACTGACCGCGATCCGCGAGGGAACGGAACTGATGCACGAGCAGATTGTCGGTGAACTGAATGAGCAGCAACTTGAGATTGCCAGCATCCTGCATGACAACAGCCTGCAATTACAGAAGCAGATCGAAGACCTGCTGAATTTCAGTATTGCGCACTCGCGTTCGACTGCGCTGGTGCGCAAGCCGGTGGCGCTGGTCCCGGTTATTGAAGAGGTACTGGCCGATCACAAGATTGCCATGATGTCCCGCAATCTACAGCCGGACATCAGTCTGCAAGCGGTCACCCTGGCGGGTGATCGCGAGAAGCTGCGCATTTTGGTGGACAACCTGGTTTCCAATGCCATCAAGTACTCGCCGGATGGCAGCTGCCTGTCGGTCAGCCTGGTAACCGGGAACGGCAATGCTGTACTGCGTGTGACCGATGCGGGTCCCGGTATCCCGGTAGAGGAACAGGAGCGGGTGTTCGATGCGTTTTATCAAGGCGCGCCGGCGGACAAGGGTGCTGTGCGCGGGACCGGGCTGGGGCTGTCAATTGCGCGTGAGTATGCGCAGGCACATGGCGGGACGGTCAGCGTGATAGAATTACCCCGGCAGGGTGCATGTTTACAGGCCGAATTGCCACTGGAGCAGGAAACATGAGGGTGATCAGGCTATCCGTTATAATTCCGGTACTGGTGCTTGGCGCATGCGCCGAGCTGCCGGAATACTGGGAGTACGCGCCTGCTGCGGCCACCGAGGCGCGCAGTGGTGCGGCGACCTGGCTGGAGGCGGTGCACGCGGTGCGCGACCGGTCTCCCGAACAGCAGCAACTGACGCTGGATAACTGGGAACTGGCCTTCAAGGGTAACCCGGATATCAATAACCGCATGCGGCTGGCGTTGCTGCTTGCCACCGGCGCGGAGTCGCTGCGGGATACGCGCCGTGCGCGGCGCTTGCTGGACGGGGTTGACCCGCTGCCGGAATCAACCGGTGACCGGGAAATGATTGCGCTGATGCAGCTATGGCTGGGTGAGCAGGCGCAGGCAAGTCGAAAACTCAGCATCCTGTGGAAGCAGGTCACCGGTCAGAACCGGCGCATCGAGGAGCTGGAGCAGCAGTTGCAGGCATTGACCACGATTGAACAGAACATACAGAGCCGGGATGTCCCGGTGGTGATTGAGAATGAGCGCTGAAAAATACCGCGTGTTGCTGGTGGACGACGACTGCAGTTTGCTGCGGTTGTTGTCGATGCGCCTGACGGCGGCCGGTTACCATGTCTGCGCGGTCGAGAGTGGCGAGCAGGCGCTGGCGCAGTTGCCGCTGTATCGGCCGCACCTGATTGTGACCGATCTGCAGATGGAGGGCATGGACGGCATGACGCTGTTCAACCAGGTGCATGCTCGTAACCCGGGTCTGCCGGTGCTGATCCTGACCGCGCACGGCACGATTCCGGATGCCATCGAGGCAACCAGTCGCGGCGTGTTCAGGTACCTGACCAAGCCTTTCAACAGCAAGGTGTTGCTGGAGCATGTCGCACGCGCACTGAAAATTACCGGTGAGGCGACAGTGGCCCGGCCCGAGACAGTCTCCGAGAGCTGGCGCGAGGAACTGGTGACACGCAGTCCACTGATGGAAAGCCTGCTGGCCCAGGCGCGCCTGATCGCCGACAGTGACACCAGTGTGCTGATCCAGGGGCAAAGCGGGACCGGGAAGGAAGTCCTCGCGCGCGCCATCCACAAGGCCAGTCCACGTGCGGATAAGCCCTTCGTGGCGTTGAATTGCAGTGCGATTCCTGAGTCCTTGTTTGAGTCCGAGCTGTTTGGTCACGTCAAGGGTGCCTTTACCGGCGCCACACGGGATCATCCCGGGCTGTTCCGCGCTGCCGAGGGGGGCACCCTGTTCCTCGACGAGATCGGTGACATGCCTGCCGGGTTCCAGGTCAAGCTGCTGCGTGCCTTGCAGGAGCGCGTGATTCGGCCGGTTGGTTCAACGTCATCCATCGCGGTGGATGTACGCATTATCTCGGCTACTCACCAGGACCTGCAGCAGGCGCTGGTCGAGGGTACCTTCCGTGAAGACCTGTACTATCGCCTTAACGTGGTCAACCTCGATCTGCCGGCACTGAGTGAACGGCGCGAGGACATCATGCTGCTGGCCAACCACTTTCTGAAGCAGTTCCCGGATGCGGTAAAGCGTGGCATCACCGGCTTTTCTGCCGAGGCGCAGGAGGCCATGTTGTATGCCACCTGGCCGGGCAACGTGCGCCAGCTCTATAACGTGGTGGAGCAGTCGGTGGCGTTGTCGACGACGCCCCTGATTCCTGCCAGTCTCGTGCAGCGCGCGCTGCGCAACGAGTCGGCGGATATTCCGTCCTTTGCCGATGCGCGCAACCAGTTCGAGCGCGATTATCTGACCCAGCTACTGCAGATTACCAATGGCAACGTGACGCAGGCAGCGCGCATCGCCAAGCGTAACCGTACCGAGTTCTACAAGCTGTTGCACAAGCACGCGCTCAGCCCGCCACAGTTCAAGGGTCTCAGCACCTGAGCGCCACAATTTTGTCGCCAATAGCGGACAGTATTTCCTGCCATCCCTATAACCTCCTGAAGTTCCAGTAAACACGGGTGTATCCATCTGGAGACAGGCCTGCCTGGCCGTCGCCGGAGAGGTTCCATTGGTGCCGCCATGCCGTGTGACGTATCTATTTATACCATTTAAAACAATAAGATAAGTGGCCGGATCGAAATAAGGCCGGGCGCGCCGGGCGTGGACCCGGTCCGTTGCACGGCCACTGTTCAGGCCGCTTTCCCATTACAAGACGTCACCTGGTGGTCGGTTTGCGCAAGCCCGTCCCCTGAAAACAGACAGTTAGGAGATTGGCATCTTCCTTGCAGTTCCGAGGTGAATATTGCATTGGTCGGTCGGCCGGGACAGGGGAAGTTCAATGAACGATGACAAATCGCGCGTACTGCTGGTAGATGATGATGCCGGCCTGTTACGTCTGCTGTCGTTGCGACTGACGGCGGCCGGTTATGATGTGCTGGCCGTTGAGAGCGGCGAACAGGCGCTGGCGCAACTGGCGCAATATTGCCCGCACTTGATGATTACCGATCTGAAAATGGACGGCATGGATGGCATGACGTTGTTTGACCGGGTGCGGAGCCGTGAGCCGGATCTGCCGGTGCTGATCCTCACCGCGCATGGCACCATACCGGATGCCCTTGCCGCAGCCAGCCGCGGTGTGTTCAGTTACCTGACCAAGCCATATAACAGCAAGGTCCTGCTGGCACACATGGAACGTGCCCTGAAACCCGGTGCAGAGCACGCATTGCATACCGACACCACCTGGGCGCCTGTACAGTCCTAGTTACAGATGCCACGCCAGCAGTACCTCCCCGGACCACTCGATATCACCGGTCACAACCGGCCGCTTGCGCTGGTGCATTGCTATGCCCTGCGCGTCACGCAGGGCTTCAACAAGTTGTTGCAACGGGGATACATAGTTTTTTTCAGAGCGCAGGTAGGTGATCAGCGGCAGGGTGTCTTCCATGTACTGATGGCTGACCTTGCCTACCCATACGGGGTGCCGGTTTCCCAGTAATTCACGGTTTGATGGCCACAGGCGTAACACGGTGAGTTGCCGGCTCGTGCTGTCATGCGGTGCGATCAGCAGCAGTTGCTGATGCTGGCCGTCATTGACCTCGGGGAGTACCGGCAGGGTATCGATGTCCGGGGCAGGGGCCAGCCAGTTCATCGCGGTCAGCGGGGTGAGTTCCGCTGCCGTGTGCCAGCCCTTTGCGTGCAGTGTGTGTTGCAGCGCATCCAGGGTGCCGGCCCACTGGAAGTTCAGTGGTTGTTCGTCGCTGCCTTCCAGGTCGATGCGATAGACGGGCAGGGCCTGCCATTCGCTGTTGCGCCATGTGTCACGCGTGATGCGGAGCAGTTCGGATTGAGCGGTGAAGTAGCGTTGCTTGTTATCCGCGTCGTGTCGCGCCTGCCAGCCGGTGGCAAGGGTGGTGGCCAGCAGGGTCACGAGCAGCAAGCGCCGAACCGGCAGTCTCGGTGCCGGGTGACGATCGTAGGCGATGCCGATCAGTGCGACCCAGAAAATACCGAGGCTGAGTCCGGCCATGATATCGGAGAACCAGTGTGCACCGAGGTATAGTCGGGACAGGGTGACGGGAATAATGACTGCGCCGGCGCAGGAATACGGCAGCCAGCGACGTGTATGCGGCAGTTCGCGCGCGATCAGTAGCGCCAGGAAGCCGTACACCACCACACTCATACCGGCGTGTGCACTGGGGAATGAAAAGCTGTCGTCGTAGACCACCGGACGCGGGATCCGCGTGCTGATTTTCAGTATCCAGGTCAGTAGTCCCGCACAGGCGTACGCGGCAAGCCAGTGCAGCGCTGCCTTGCTGTTTCCCTTGAAGAACAGCCATGCACACCCGGCGGCCATGATGCAGGCAAGCACCAGGCGGTCACCGAGACAGGTAAAGAACAGCATGACTGTATCGGCCCACGGTGTTCGCAGTTCATCGAGGGTGTGAAAGACATAGGCATCGATGCCCCCGAGAAACTCGCCGTGCAGCACCTGGCGCGAGATCAGCAGTAACAGCCACAGGGTGATGAAAAACCATACCGACAGGATGGCCAGGCCGCGTGCCTCGGGGTGGGCGGGGTCCAGTAGCGAGCCGGCCAGTGGCCGGATGTGCGGGTGGTTGCGGCTCCAGTCGAGTATTTTTCCCAACCGGCTAATGGCGTGCGGTTGTAGCAGGCGAATGGCGTTACTGCTCAGCCAGACGCTGGCCCAGGCAAGCCCGGCGATGGCCACCAGCAAGACCACCAGTCGTCCGGCGACCTCCGCCGCGAGCCCCAGTGACGCGCCAAACACCATGCCGGGCAGGATATAGACCGGTGCCCACAGCACGCAGGCAATGCCGTCAAGAACCAGGAAACGGCTGGTCGACATGCTCATCATGCCGGCAATGGCCGGCACAATGGGGCGCAGTGGGCCGAAGAAGCGCGCCATGAAAATACTCTTGCCGCCGTGGCGCACAAAGAAATCCACACCACGGTTAACCAGCAGGGGGTAGCGTTTGAAGGGCCAGATGATGCGCAGGCGCTGGTGATAGTGGCGGCCGAGCAGGAAGCTGATTATGTCACCCACAGCGGCGCCGAGAATGGTCCAGATGAGGATGGGGTAGAGGGGTAATGTCCCGGTGGCAATCAGTGCGCCGGCACCGAACAGTAATGCGGCGCCGGGTATCAGCAGGCCCAGCAACACCAGTGATTCCATCAGGGCAATGAAGAAAACCGCCGTGTTGAAAGCGTGTGGATGTAACGCGATCCAGTCAAGCAGGGGTTGCAGTAAGTCTTCCATGCGGTCGGTATATCAAAGGCAGATTCTTCAGAGCGTGGCAAATACCTGCTCGGCGCATGCCACCGTTTCATCAATGACCTCGCTGGTGTGTGCGCTCGACACAAAACCGGCTTCATAGGCCGATGGTGCCAGGTATACGCCGGCTTCCAGCATGCCATGATAAAAGCGCTGGAAGCGTTCCATGTCGCACTGCGTGACCTGGCTGAAGCGACTGATGGTTTTTTCTGTGCTGAAAAAACAGCCAAACATGCCGCCCACCTGGTTGGTGGTGAACGGGATGCCGGCCCGGTCGGCGGCGCCCTGCAGGCCGTCCACGAGCCGGCGTGCGGTATTATCCAGTTGTGTTGGCACGCCTTCGGCGGTGGCCAGTTCCAGCGTGGCCATGCCGGCAGCCACTGACAGCGGGTTGCCGGACAGGGTGCCAGCCTGGTAGACCGGACCCAGCGGTGCAATCTGTTCCATGATGTCGCGGCGACCGCCAAATGCACCCACCGGCAGCCCGCCGCCGATAACCTTGCCCAGCGTAGTCAGGTCCGGGCGGATGCCATAACGCTCCTGCGCGCCACCGCGGGCAACCCGGAAACCGGTCATCACCTCGTCGAAAATCAGTACGCTGCCATGCTGGTCACAGACCTGGCGCAGGGTGGCCAGGAAACCGGGTTCCGGCAGGATGCAGTTCATGTTTCCCGCGACAGGTTCAACGATAATAGAGGCAATTTCGCCGCCAATCGAGTCAAAAGCCTGCTGTACTCCGTCACTATCGTTATAAGTCAGCGTCGTGGTGTTGGCCGCGACGGCCGCTGGCACACCCGGTGAGGTCGGCACGCCGAGGGTCAGGGTGCCGGACCCGGCCTTGACCAGCAGGGCATCGGAATGGCCGTGATAACAGCCTTCGAACTTGATGATGCGGTCGCGCCCGGTGAAGCCGCGCGCCAGGCGAATCGCGCTCATGGTGGCCTCGGTCCCGGAACTCACCATGCGCACCATGTCCATGGACGGTACCAGCCGGCACAACAACTCGGCCATGCGTGTTTCTATCTCGGTGGGTGCACCAAAGCCGAGTCCGTTGCTCGCCATATCCTGTACTGCACGGATCACATCCGGGTGGGCATGGCCGGCGATCATCGGGCCCCAGGAGCCGACATAGTCGATATAGCGCCGGTCATCGGCATCGAACAGCCATGGCCCTTCACCCCGGGTGAAGAACACCGGGTCGCCGCCCACTCCCTTGAAGGCGCGTACCGGAGAATTGACCCCCCCGGGGATATGTTGGCAGGCAGACAGAAACAGGTCGTGTGAGCGGGTCATCATGATTCCTTGTTGTGATACGCAGCAAAGCTAAATTTACCGCAAAGTGCGTGTGGGCGCAGGGCTAATTGGCGGCAGGAAAGTGGTGCGCATAGCTGGCCGCGGCGGCTACTACATCTTCCTGGCCGAATACGCCGTGAATCACGGCAAGCAGGTTGGCGCCAGCGGCGATCAGCGGGCCGGCATTGTCCGGACTGATGCCGCCAATTGCTGCCACCGGCACATCCAGTTCCCGGCGTGCAGTACACAGCAGGTCGGTACCTGCCGACACGGCATCGGGTTTGCTGCGCGAGGCAAAGAAGCGCCCGAACGCGACGTAGCTGGCGCCCTGCGCGGCTGCCTCGCGTGCGCGCTCCATGCTGTTGTAACAGGACACGCCGATCATGGCCTCGGCACCGAGCTGTGCGCGTGCAGCTGCCACCGTGCCGTCGGCCTCGCCCAGGTGGACGCCGTTCGCCCCGACAGCGGCAGCGAGTGCGGCATCGTCATTGATAATGAGGGGTACCTGCCTGCGCAGGCACAGTGCGGCCAGTGCGATTGCCAGTGTGTAGCGTTCACCGTCACTGGCCAGTTTGTCGCGGTACTGGATGACCCGTGCGCCGCCGGCAATGGCCTGCTCGACCCGTTCGAGCAGGCTGCTGTGCGGGGTCAGTCGGCTGTCCGTGATGGCGTACAGGCCGTCGGGCAGGATCCCGGCAGGCATATCAGTCGTCCTGCTGTGCCCAGAACAGTCGGTTCGGCAGGTGTTGTCCCATACCGGGCCGGTAGCCAGCGGCAAGTGCGTGCCAGGTGAAGTCCTGCGCCTCGTGGCAGGCCTGGAAGACGTCCAGTCCGTGTGCGAGCAGCCCGGCGATGCCGGCCGCCAGCGTGCAGCCGGAGCCATGATAACTGTGCGGCAGGCGTTCCCAGGTAAAGGACTCCAGCCGTTGATGGCCCTGGTACAGGGTATTGATGACGTGCGGTGTGTGCTCGTGGGTGCCGGTGACCAGTACGAATTCAGTTCCGAGATCGAGCAGGGCGATTGCGCACGCATCCAGTGTGTCCGCCTCGGGTGCCAGTCGGCGCGCCTCCTTGCTGTTCGGCGTGATGATGGTGGCACGCGGGATCAGCATGTCGCGCATCACATCGGTCAGCCCGGGCTCGCCAAGCCGGGTGTCATTGCCGGATGCCAGCACCGGGTCCAGCACCAGCGGGATGTGCGGGTAATCTTCCAGGATGGTGTGAATGGCAAGCGCATTGTCGATGCTGCCCAGCATGCCGGTCTTGAAGGCAGCGACCGGCATGTCCTCGAGTATCGCGCGTGCCTGCGCAATGACGTGGGCGGTATCCAGTGCACTGAATTCCATTACATCCTGCGTATCCTGTAGCGTGAGCGCGGTCAGCACCGGGCTGGCGTGACAGCCCTGGCTGGCCAGTGTCTCGATGTCGGCCTGCAGGCCGGCGCCACCGGAAGGGTCGTGGCCGGCAAATGTCATCACAACGGGTGTCTTGTTCATGCTGCTGATAATAACGGAACCGCCAGCCCGTGGCAGGGGCGTAGATGACCTGCACACACACGGCCGAATCCGTAGAATGTGCACGGGATAACCAACAGGGTGGTCACTGATGAGTGCTTTCAGGGAATATGTGTGCGTGGTATGCGGTTTCGTATACAACGAGGCGGAAGGGCTGCCCGAGGAGGGGTTCCCGCCAGGTACCCGCTGGGATGATATCCCGGACAGCTGGGTGTGCCCCGAGTGCGGTGCATCCAGGGAAGACTTTGAAATGGTCCAGGTCTAGTCCGCATATTGCACCAGTATCCCGGCCCTGGCTGGTTCCGGCACACCCGTGCTTGCTCTTCACTCAAGTGGTAGCTACGGCTACCACTCTCGCTCCAGAGCGGCGCCCGGATGCACCGGCCCTGCGCCAGCTTCCGAAATACTGGTGCAATATGCGGACTAGCCTGCAGGCGGCCGGTTTTTGGCTACACTGATAAGTGTTCACCAGAACCGGTACCACAGCTATGCGGCCTGGTGTGGTTAAACGGGAAACAGGCGATTTTGAGAGCAAATTGCGGGTGGGAAGGCGATGCACAGTCTTTCAGAAACATTGACGGAAATGGTGACGGTGGCCGACGACTACTGCCGGCTTATCGATAGCACCGGCAAATCGCCTGACAACTGGCTTGAATCACTGTTCCGGCTGATGCCGCGGCTGCATGCCGCGGTAACCGCGCTGAATGCATGGGATACCGCGGGCATGCAGCCATCCACGGTTGACCTGGATGAACGCTTCGAGCTGTACAGCCACCTGCGCCGGTTATTGGGGGAGCGTGACAGTTACTGGCTGGAGTTTGATGCCGCGCCCGAAGAGGTGCATATGTCCGGCAGCCTTGCCGATGACCTGACGGATATCTACTTTGACCTGCGTTACGGCCTCGAACTGCTTGACGGGGTCTGGCCGCAGCACGCGGCGCAGGCCTGGCAGTCCAGCTACCGGGCACACTGGGGGCAGCACCTCGTGGATGCGGAGCGCCATCTCTATGCGCTCAAGGTCCGCAATCAACTTGCACTAAACTAACCGCCAGAGCGGCTGTCTACCTGCCTGAAAACCCATTAGAATAACTGCTAATATCCCGGCGGCTGCCGCGGGTGCGGGTTACCTGAAAACAACAGCAAGGTTATTGAAAATGAAACAATCGCTCAGAAAGATATCCGGTTTCACACTCATCGAGGTCATGGTCGTGGTGGTTATTCTCGGCATTCTCGCCGCCGTGCTGGTGCCCAAGGTGATGGATCGCCCGGACCAGGCGCGCATCACCAAGGCGAAGCAGGATATTCGTTCACTGGAGGCCGCACTGAATCTATACAAGCTGGATAACTATATCTATCCGAGCACTGATCAGGGGCTTGAGGCGCTGGTCGAGAAGCCGGCCAGTCCGGAACCGGCCAACTGGAAGCAGGGTGGTTACCTGGATCGCATGCCGCTGGATCCCTGGCGGCAACCCTATCTGTACCTGAGCCCGGGCGAGCACGGCGCGATCGATATTTTCTCGCTGGGCCCGGATCAGCAACCCAGCGATGACGATATCGGTAACTGGAATCTGTAACAGGCGGCACATAAACGCTATGTTGGCACTACCCGCCGGACGTGCGGCCGGTTTTACCCTGCTCGAACTGATGGTGGTGATGGTCCTGATCGGGATCATTTTCAGTTTTGCCATGCTGTCCATGGGCGGGGACGACCTGGCCGAGTTGATGGAGCAGGAAGCCCGGCGCCTGGAAACGCTGCTGTCACTGGCCAGTGACGAGGCCGTCATTCGTGGCGATGAGCTGGCCATGCGCTTCGAGGAGGGCGGTTACGAGTTCATGGTGTTGGCCGCCGACGGTTGGCGTGCGGCAGATGATGGCCTGCTGAAAAGTTACCGTCTGCCTGATGGCATCGAACTGCAGCTCGATGTCAGCGGTGATCTGCCGGTTCTGGGTGAGCAGTCGGAACAGGACAGTACGCAGACTCCGCAGATATTTATTCTTTCAAGCGGTGAAATGACGCCGTTCTCGGTCACATTCAACTCACGCAACAGTACCTCGCAGTTCCATCTGACCACGACTGTGCTGGGCACGGTGAGTTGGGAAGTCGAGGAGGTCCTGTGAGTCGGCGTACGTTGCAGGGTTTTACGCTGATCGAAATCCTGATCGCGCTGGCTGTGCTGGCGGTGGCCATGGGTTCCATTATCAAGGCGGTCAGTGACTACACTGGCGGCCTGTCACACTTGCGGGAC
>JAOUBY010000035.1 GCA_029860045.1 Gammaproteobacteria bacterium
GGAAGAGCGCTCGGCACTCAGCCTGCTCAAGGGCGCATTCCAGTCATTCAGTCGCAAACCGCGCGGTTTTGAAGTCAGCACGCCCTACCTGAACGGTTCCATCGAAGGCACCGAGTTTGTATTCCGGGTGATAGAGAACGCATCCGAACTGACCGTTTTCGAGGGCACGGTCGTGGCTTCCAACGATCAGGGCAGTGTGCCGGTTTCCGGCGGCGAATCTGTCAGCGCCCGGGACGGACAGGCACCGCAGTCACGCACCGTGGTGCGGCCGCGGGATGCCGCGCAGTGGTCACTGTACTATCCGCCGGTGCTGGCAGCGGGCGGTCAGGGCAAGGATGTTGCAGCGGGATTGAGACAGGCTGCAAACGATCTCTCTGTCGGGCGGGTGGACGAGGCGCTGCCCCGGGTGAACCAGGCTATTGAGCAGGGCACTGATGCCGGGCTTGCCTACGCGCTGCGAGCAGTAATCAACGTGGTTCAGAACCAGCCGGAGCAGGCACTTGCCGATGCGAACCAGGCCGTGACGTTGAGCTCGGACAGTAGTGCGGCAAAGATCGCGCTTTCCTATGCCCAGCAGGCCAGTTTCCAGATTCCCGCAGCCCGCGACACCTTGCTACAGGCGGTAGCACAGCAACCGGGAGATGCGCTGGCACTGGCGCGCCTGGCCGAGCTGCAACTGATGCTGGGCGACAAGCAGCAGGCGTCTGAAGCTGCGCAAAAGGCCGCAGGGCTGGCGCCGGAACTGGGGCGTACCCAGATCACGCTGGGATTCACGGCACTGTCGGAGTTCCGGGCCGCTGCTGCACAGGCCGCGTTTGAAAAGGCGATTGCGCTGGATTCTGCCGACCCCTTGCCGCACCTGGGCCTCGGCCTGGCGAAAATCAGCCAGGGTGAGCTGGAGCAGGGGCGTTCAGATATCGAGGTGGCTGTCGGTCTGGGTTCAAACGATGCCCTGCTGCGCGCCTACCTCGGCAAGGCCTACTTCGAGGAAAAGCGTGGCCCGCTGGACAGTGAGCAGTTTGATATCGCCAAGCAGCTGGATCCCAACGATCCCACTGCCTTTTTGTATGACGGTATTGCGAAGCAGACGCAGAACCGCCCGGTAGAGGCCGCACGAGACCTGGAGAAGTCGATTGATCTGAATGACAACCGCGCTTCCTATCGGGGCCGCCTGTTGCTGGACAAGGACCGGGCAGCACGCGGGGCATCGCTGGCACGGGTCTACAAGGACCTGGGCTTTAATCAAAGCGGTATTGTAGAGTCGACCCGTTCGCTCGGCGTCGATCCCGCGAATGCGTCCGCACACCGTTTCCTGTCCGATTCCCACAGGGACGGGACGCGTCGCACGGAAATTTCCCGGGTCAGTGAACTGCTGCAGGCGCAGATGCTGCAGGACCTGAATATTAATCCGGTACAGCCCAGTATCAGCAGCACGAACCTGAATATCGTGACGGCGGGCGGTCCGGCCAGTGCGGGCTTTAACGAATTCACACCGCTGTTCGAGCAGAACCGGACACAGTTCAATGCGAGCGCGGTGGGCGGTAACCACGATACCAAGGGCGGGGAGGCAGTGCTGTCCACGGTACAAGGCCGTTTTTCCGGCAGTATCGGTGGCTTTGGTTTTGAGTCGGACGGTTTCCGCGACAACGCTGACACCGAACACGAGATCTACAACGCCTTCGGGCAGGTGGCATTGTCACCCAAGGTCAATCTGCAGGCGGAGCTCGGCAGGCGCCATACCGACTACGGTGATGTCGCCATGCATTTTGATCCCGATGATTTTGACCCGACGCTCAGGACCAGTCTGGATGATGACACCGGCCGGCTCGGTTTACGTTTTTCACCGAACCAGAACTCTACCCTCCTGCTGTCTGCCATCTACGCCGACCGGGAAGGCGAGAAGCACCAGGTCCAGACAGTGGATTTTGGCGGCGGATTCCTGGTTGATTTTAATATTGACGGCCTGCTTGACGAAGAGGTCAACCAATACGATGCGGCCTGGATCTACCAGCGCGAAACCTTCAATGTGACAGTGGGCGGTGCCTATGCCGACAGTGATCGTGAAGATACATTCGTGCTGGGGGAGGTCGGATTTCCTCCTGACCCGCCTGAAACAGATGAGATAGATACCGAGGACACGCGTTTGTATGTCTACGGCAACATCATGCCGTCGCCGCGGGTCATCGCTACGGTCGGTATCAGTTACCAGGACTATGACCATGACCAGGTGAGCACGTTTAATGACTTCAGTAACTTCCCCGTGATTACCCAGGTGAGCGTGGCAACACCGTTCGACTTTGACGAGTTCAATCCCAAGCTCGGCCTGCGGGTTGCAGCCACGGATGACGTGGAATTCCGCGCAGCCTATTTCGAGGTGGTCAAGCCGCCCCTGTCCAGCAATCGCACGCTGGAACCGACGCAGGTGGCCGGTTTCAACCAGTTCTTTGATGATCCGAACGGGACGAAATCAAAGCGCTATGGCGTGGGGTTGGACGCCAGGCTCAACCCGGCATTCAGTTATGGCGTGGAGTTCACCAAGCGCGAGGTGGAATGGCTGATCAACCCATCCTTCGGTCAGCCATTATTCTTCGAGGACCGGGATGAACAGACTCACCGTGCCTATGCCTACTGGACACCGACCGAGCGGCTGGCCGTCGACCTGAGCCTGGAGTACGACCGCTTCGAGAACCAGGACAACTCGTTGGTTCTCGATGTTACACCCACGGACGTCAAGACTTACAGCCTGCCGCTTTCCGTGAAGTATTTTCACCCGGGTGGTTGGTTTGCCGGTGCCAGGGCAACCTATGTTGATCAGGAGGTTGAAGCTGTTGAAACGCCGGCATTTCCAGGAGCACCCACTTACCGGTATCAGACAGGTGACAGTGATTTCACGGTCGTGGACCTGATGCTCGGCTATCGATTGCCGAAACGCCAGGGCATCGTGAGTCTCAGTGTGCAGAACATCTTCGACGAGGATTTCGAGTATCTCGATGACAGCTACCGGACGTTCCAGGACGAACCGACAGCCGGTCCGTACCTGCCGGAACTCGGCATCATGGGACGGGTGACTTTAAACTTTTAACGAAGTGGCAGTGCGTAAACCGCGGAAACATATAATGCGGCCCAAATATAATTCAACGGAAGAGAGGTAGATGGTTATGAACAGTGTAATAAAATATTCCAGGCTGATTGGCCTGGCCGCAATACTCAGTGTATCGAATGCGGCATACGCTGCATGCAGTTTCGATGTGAATGTCCCCAGCGGTTATACGGCGCCGGATGGTGTCTCGGACCTCAGCGGGCAGGGTAACATCGCCTGTGCTGATTTTATCGGCTCTGATGGCCAGCCGATGACGAGTGTCGGCGTGGTGTTCCAGCGTAACGGCGACTGGGAGCTGCCTGCCTCTGAACAGGTGATCGATATCAACGGGTTTGTGACCAACACGCCAGACCAGGTTTTGGAGTTTCCGCAGGGAAATGGTTCGCGTTGTAACTTTTCGTACTTCAGAGACAACGCTGTGAAAAGTACGGGGCTGGATATCGGTGGTAATGTCGATACCAATGACTCGATTGCCTGTACCGATGGCATCGTCAATAAAGAGGAAGTGATCCTGCCCGAGCCCGACCTGGTGACCACCACGTCAGATGGTTGCAGCATGACGCTGGAAGCAACCACGCCTAATGGATCAGTGGATGAAAATGACTTCCTTTACTTCACGGGTGCGAGCCTGGACGGCACCATACAGGCCATATGTAACGCCGGTGGCGTTACCCAGTACGAGTGTGTGAAAGAATGTCCGGGCTTCAAGAACATCGACGATCTGCAGGATATGGGCTACTGTCAGGCTGACCCGGCCGGCTGGATGCCGTTGGACGATCCTTCAATCCCGACCACGGCATCACCGGATACCCGCTGTACGCCGTGCCTGACGGCAGCGCAGGCTGAGGCCACCATTCCGGGCTACGATACGGATGGTCTGAATCTCTGCTGGCAGCACACCAACAGCGTCAACCAGATTCCGGGCAAATACCGGCCACACAAGCCGGTACGGTCCCAGACGACGGATACCAGCATCTTCAATGAATGCTACCAGACCACGACAACGGTCTACTTCTTTGGCAGACCACGTCCCACAACGGTCACGACCTGTGACTAGAGAGAACAGCGGGGATACAGGTACGCCGCTTTCCTTGATGGCGTAACCTGTACCCTGTTACCGTTAGCAAAGGGCCCCGTTCGGGGCCCTTTTTTTGTGTCTGCTGAAGGGAGTAAACTGCGCCGGTTTATATGAAAGGGTATGATGAATTTTTGATGGCATATATGTCCGTGATTGTGAAAAACCTCCAGTGATAAGGACCTATGAATAAGCTTGCCAAGGGACTCATCGTAGGCACTGTTACCGCTCTGCTCGGTGTAATCCTCGGGCTGACGCCGCTGGGTGCCGATTTCGAGAAGTACGTCGGTCTGGACTGGCTGTTCCACGTCCGGGGTCCGATTGAGCCGCCGCCTGAAGTGGCGGTGGTCGCCATCAACGAGCGCGACATAGCCGGACTCGGTCTGCCCAAACTACCGCGCGACTGGCCGCGTTCCATCCATGGTGAATTGATAGAGGAACTGGTCGAGCGCGGTGCGTCGGTCATCCTGTTTGACATGGACTTCCAGCGGCCAAAGGCTGCAGGAGACGATGCCGAGTTCGCCCGTGCCGTGGCCGAAGCAGAGCGCGTGGTGCTGTTCGAGCGCCTGAACGGCAAGCGTCAGCCGATCTACGACATGACCGGGCAACAGACCGGCACCATCTGGGTCGAGGAACTGGTGCCGCCGATCCCTCCACTGGCGGATGCGGCGAAGGCACTGGCACCGTTCCCGGTTCCCAAGGTGCAGGTGAACGTCTACCAGTACTGGCCGTTCAAACCCAGTGCCGGCAATGCCGCCACCCTGCCGTCGGCTGCGCTACAGGTGTACGCACTGCCCGTCCAGCAGCGCTGGATGGAAGTGCTGGGGCGGGCGGGTGCCACGGGCATCGAGAATCTGCCGCGCGAGGCAGCCGGGGTAGGGCGTGCCGGTGCCGTGAATCAGTTGATGATGGCGCTGCGCAGTGCCTTTGCAACGGATCCTGCGCTGGGTACCAGGGTGCGGGAGGCACTTGCCGGTGACACGGGATTACCGGAGGGTGAACGCCGCTTGATGACAGCCCTGACAGGCCTCTACGAGGGCACTGAAAACCGTTACCTGAATTTCTACGGGCCACCGGGCAGTATTCCCAACATTCCCTACAACGCCGTGCTGGGCAGTGATGCAACCAGGGTCCCGGCAGAGGCACTGGATTTCACCGGCAAGGTCGTCTTTGTGGGTCTGTCCGATCTCTATGATCCCGGCCAACCTGACCGCTTCTACACGGTGTTTACCAATGAAGACGGCGTGGACCTGAGCGGTGTGGAGATCGCTGCAACAGCATTTTCCAACCTGCTGACCGATAGCAATATACGCCCCGTTGGATTGCTGGGAACGGCTGTCATCCTGGTGCTGGTGGGCCTTACGCTGGGTGCCGGTATTTACCTGCTAAGGGCCAGCCTCGCGGTACCGCTGGCCCTGCTGCTGTCCGGCTGCTACGTGGTCAGCGTGCAGTCTGCCTTCAACGCGGCCGACATCTGGCTGCCGCTGGCCATCCCGATGCTGGTACAACTGCCGTTTGCGCTGTTCGTCGGGCTGCTGGCCCAGTACCTGACCGAGGCACGCAGTCGCCGGCAGCTGAAGACGGTGTTCGGGCAGTATGTGCCGCCGGAGATTGTCGACGAAATGAGCCGTAATCCGGACGATGATTTTTCTGTCGAGGGTGAGAGCCGGGAATTGTCAGTGCTGTTCTGTGATATCCGCAGCTTTACTACGATCTCGGAGTCACTGGCTGCTGATGAACTGAAGCAGCTGCTGAATTACTTCTTTACACCGATGACACGCATCATCTTCGAGCAGCGTGGCACCATCGACAAATACGTCGGCGATATGATCATGGCCTTCTGGGGGGCGCCGGTACGTGATGCCCGGCACCGGCAACATGCAGTTGAGGCGGCGCTGACGATGCTCGACAAACTGGTTGAGATGCAGCCTGAACTGAAGGAGCGCAACTGGCCGGAGATCAATATTGGTATTGGCATCAATACCGGCATGATGAATGTCGGAGACATGGGATCTGAATACCGACGTGCCTACACTGTGATTGGTGATGCGGTGAACCTGGGTTCACGACTGGAAGGGTTGACGAAATATTACGGTGTGCGATTGATTGTCAGTGAAACAACGGCTGCTGGCCTTGATGGAGTTGAGCTGCGTTGCCTGGACCGGGTCAAGGTCAAGGGCAAGAACGAGCCGGTAACAATATTTGAACCGGTTGGTAAGTCCGCCGATGTATCCACCGAACAGATAAGTGAGATCAGGGAGAGTAACCGGGCACTGGATTATTATTTTGCAGGGGACTGGGAGCAGGCCCGAGCGGCATTCCAGGCCCTGCAGGATGCCATGCCGGGATGCCGGCTGTATGCCCTCTACCTGGAACGAATCGGCGAGTTGCAGTCACAGGGTGTGTCGAAGGGCTGGAACGGTGTCTTCGAGCATACGTCAAAATAGTCGGGCAGGGTGCTCACGGGGCAACGGAGAATGTCGCCGGTTTGTTCAGGGAGCCGTGGTTGAAATCACCCAGCATGACATCCTCGTTGGTGTCGCGCGCATGAATGATCCATGAGTAGTAGCCGCCCGGCTTGAGTAACCCCTCGGGTAACACAAGTTCAGGGCTGTTGAGCAACTTCGATGTGTGAATCAATTTGTCGTCATTCCACAGGTCGCGGATAAAGACCTGGTAGAAGCCGGCAGCAGGGACGGCCTCCCACTGCAGGGAGCGGGGCAACGTGACCTCTGCCTCGTTGGCGGGGATGTGTCCGGCGGCCAGCGGCAGCCTGGATATTTTCACAAAATCCTTGCCGGTGTATTCGTGACCATCTGACAGCGTGATGCGGGCGGAATACCAGCCATCCCCGGCACCCGGCGGGATGGCGACCTGGTTGATAAATACCCGCTTGTCCGGTTTGTTCTTCTGTTTGATTGTGCGGTAACGGTTCAGGTCAAGTGCTGCCATAGGCTGCATATCAGGTGTCATGATCTCGATACTTTTTACTGCATCGGGATTGACGGTCGAAAACAAGACCATGAAGAAAGCAGGCCGGTCCGGCCAGTTGCATACGTGGACATCAAAAAAACCGGCATCAGTATAGTGGGTATCTTTGCCATGGCTGCCCTGCTGGTTGCTCGCGTGCGTGCTGCTGACGCTGAGCAGACATGTGAACAGCAGAGCCTGTAGTGCGCTGCAAATGCCTGTCCTGGTTCCCTGGTTGTCTTTACGCGTCCCTGGCATTATCGTTCTCCTGATTTTCCGGTGCAGCAGGGGCCCTGAGGTTGGCTTCTCGCAGTCGCATGGACATGGAGCGCAGCATGCCAATACTGATCTCCGGGTAACTCAGGATCAAACCGCGCAGGCGCGATTTCTCGAGCGTCAGCACGACAGCATCTTCCAGGACAAGGGCAGTCGCCGAGCGTGGCAGGTCATCGAGCAGGTTCATTTCACCAAAACAGTCTCCCGGGCCGAAGGTGGCGATAAAGTTTCTGCTGCCCGGGTCCGTGTCAATGGATATGCCCACCTTGCCTGATACCAGCAGGTACAGGTGGTCGCCCTGATCGTTGATTTCGAATATGCGGTCACCCCTGAAAAACTGGACCTGTTCCAGTGATCCGGCGACCATGCGCAGGTCCTCGGTTGAGACCATGGAGAATATCTGGGAATGCTTGAGCAGCAGCAGGCGCTTGAACAGGTCAGACACGGGCATCTTCAGTCTTCGTTTCCTGAATGAAATATTCTGCGCACTGTTGTAACCATTTATCCGGGTGTGTGGCGCACCACTCGATTACTCCGTTGATTGTGTCTATCCCCGGGGCATGATATGCACGCTGGTCGTCATGCATGCGAGTGAGCACCTGCAACAGCAGTTTGGTAGCGTTGCAGCATTCAAGGTTGCCGAGTACCTCGATCGCATTCTCGATATGGCGCCGGTCGCCGCTCGCAAAGCCTGCCCGGATAATTTTGACGGTACCTGCTTCGTACAGGGGTTCGAGTGCGAGCAGGGCGAGCTGGATGGTCTGATTGAGGCGCTCCTGCAGCACCAGCCTTATCAGCGACCCGGCCGGGGAGTCGGGGCCTTCCCCGGCTTCCATGGTCGTTAGGGCATCCTGTAGCTGACATGCCTCTTCTGCCTTGTTTATTGCCAGCCGTTCACAGTCAACTTTTGGCAGGCCGGGTTGCTCCAGGGATTCAAGCAGGGCGATTTGTCCGCGTAGCGGTGGTGTGTTTTCAAGAATCAGGCGGAGTACCGATGCTGAATAATCCTCACTGATCGCTTTTAGCGCATTGACGCCGGCCTCGCGGACGCCCGGATGGCTATCGGAAGCGGCGTGCAGAATATGCGGTGTGCGGGAATGGTTACCCTTGAGCGGCAGACAGCGGGTTGCCGCGGCTCGTGTCTCCGGATTGTCGTCAGACAGTGCCTGCAACAATGCCGGATAGGCGGTGTCAGGCAATGGTCTTTCCCAGCGGCTTAGGCCGTTGAGCGTACTGATGCGCGTATTCGTTGCATCAATGGTTAGCATGTGAACAAACGCTTTCTGGTACGCGTCTTCCAGTCTCTCACGGTGCTGCGGGCCAATCAGCGACAAGTCAGGAATAAGCGTCAGGCCTGCCTTGCAGGTGCCGGTGTTGCCCTGTATCAGCCCCAGCCATTCCTGTGCCAGCTGCTCATGTTGCTTGCCTGTCGCGGGCTGGTGCAGGCAAAAATGTATGCCTGCTGCGCGCAGCCGGGGGTTGGCATGCTCCAGCAGATTGGCGGCCTGCTCCAGGTAGCCTGGATCCTTCTGTCCGGCCAGTTGGTGTATGACCGTTGCCTGGAAATGTTCATCACCCCGTTCTGCCAGTTTGTACAATCTTTCCCGGTACTGGCTTAAATCGATCTCTCCAAGCAGGCCGAGGAGCTGATCTGCAGTGGCGGTATTGGCTGAATCAATCCGTGCAAATATCAGTTCTGCCGCCTGTTCCGGGAAGGAGCCGGCCAGCAACCGCGCAAAGGCGATAGCAACCTCCGGGTCCTCATGATTGAGCCCTTGAACAATTTCATCGAGAACTTCCTTGCTTGCGCCGTGGAGTTCTGAATACAGCCGTTTATCCGGCAGAAACAGTCTTTCCTTGAGCGTGTTGATCAGGGTTCCCTCGTATGCCCGGTTCATGCGTCTGTTGAAATGCAGGTACACCAGGGCAGCGGCCATGCCTGGCAGCAGGAAGAATTCAGGGCTATCCAATTTCTGCATCACCGACAACAGCAGGCCGCAGAAGAACAACGCTGCCGGCAGCACCACGGCGACGGAAATCGCACGGGCGCGGCCCTGAATATAGGTCGGGATGACACTGTAAAACAGTGTCCTGACCGGGTTCCTGAAGGCGGGCATAATGGCATCTTTGTTGAAGCTGCCAAACAGGGCGGCGGGCAGGGTGAAACTCACAGCCAGGGCCGACATTGCGGTCAGCGTGGTCAGCGGGAACAGCAGGTTGATACGGCGGACACCGTAGCGCCTGATGGCCTTGTTGGTAACAAATATTTGTATTAACAGTGCAATGCTGCTGGTTGCTGCCGTGAGCATGCCGTAGAAACCGGCCAGGTCAGCCTCTGTCTCGAAGGTTTGCGCATACACGCGGTGGGTGCTGTAACAGAGGATGTAGAATGCAGTGACCATGAAGAACAGGGCAAAAGATCCCGCCCGCAGCAGCTCGGAAGACCAGCTGTACCTGAGTCCCTGCTTTACCTGGTTGGTGCATTCACGAAAGATCCTGCTGCCCCGGGGTGGTGCCCGGAAATGTGTCGATGGCCCTTTGCGTCTGTGCCAGGTGATGATAAGCAGGACGCCCGGCAAGAGCAGGGCGCACCATACAAGCAGCATGTTCTGGGTGCCCACTATCGGTACCGCAGCCGCCAGTAACAGGCCGCCCAGGATAATCCCCATCTGGGAGCCTGCGTACAGCAGCGGGGCGAGTCGCTTTGCCTGCATGGTGGTCATGTTCTGACTCATGTAGAGCGCGGCATGTACCAGCAGTATTTCGGAGGCTATTTCGTAGAGGAGGTAGTAGAGTGGATAGACCAGTGAACCGTCGGAACGTGACATTGCTACCCAGCTGGCGAAGACCAGCAGGGTGAGCACCGAGAAGATAATCCGGCAGAACTTCTCTGCGATAATCCGGTCGGCGAAGGCTGCATAGACCAGGCTGACGGCGGCGAGCAACAGGCTCTGTATCATGTACATCATCGGCAGGTATTCGATGCCGAGACGCTTCAGGAACAGCGCATCTGCCGTGCCCCTGCCAATGGCCATGCCGGAGCCGACCAGCAGGAAGACGGCCAGGAAATACACCACGTTCCCGGTTTCTCCCTCCTGGATCAGTAGTTGTTTCTTTAGCCCCTTTAACATAACGGATACTTGCTGTTACCGGCCCGCCTGTCCGGTGACGGCGGGAAATTATATTTATATCAAACGGATAACGTTCCCTGTTAGAGGCGCGTGGGCCGGGCAGGCTGCCGTTTGTGTGCATGCCAGTGCGCTGCTTGTGTGTCCCCCAGGCTGCCGGGATTAGCCATGCGCCCCCACCGTGCAGGTCTGTACAGGGCACTGTTCCTGATCTTGTTACCCTTTGATTATTTGTTGTTTTTACTATACATCAGTCCTGCTGGGCTGAGTGCTTTTTTATCATGTCAGCCGGCGAGTCGTTTTGAACAGTCTTACCGCGAGGATCTTGTTCAGGTTGCTGAATACTTTCGTGGCGATGTACGGGTAATAACGGCTCAGGCGGTCCAGGTTTTTCTGGGTCAGGCACAGCAGCCGGCTGTCTTCCAGCGTGTCGACGTTGGCCGTCCTGTTTTCGTAGAACAGGCCGGTCTCGCCGATGACGTCGCCACGGGTGTGCGTGGAAACCTCAATCGGGCCATGTTCACCCTCGATCGAGGTGCCGAGTTTGCCGTCAATAACGACATACATTTCCTCGCCTTTCTCGCCATCGTGAATGATGCGCTTGCCTGCGGGTATGTTCACCACGCGTGACATGATAGCGACAATCCTTGCCTGTGATTTGCGCAGTCCCTTCAGCAGGGGGATGGATTCCTGCGGGTTTTCTCCGAGGTCGAGAGTCAGGACGTCCCACAGTGTGGTAATCCGTACGCTGGAACACAGGGCAGGCGTTAGTACGAAGTCACTCAACCAGGCAATGGCGAGCGCGTACGAAGACATGATGCCAACCTGGACCTGCATGCTCAGCTCGCTGCTCGTCAGTACCAGGAAGCCGAGACACAGACCAATGGAGGTGGTCGTGACCGGTCTGCCGACGGTCTTGAGTGCAGCAATGGTGGCCTTCCTGTCATCGGCAAGATGTTTTATCTCACGGTTAAAACGTGCGAAGTAGTGAATCGTATCGTCAATCGCAATACCCAGCACCATGGGTGCAATCAGGCTGGTGCTCGGGTTCAGGCTGATACCAAAGAAGCCCAGTGACCCGAAATAAACCACGACCGGAACGATGTTCGGGATCAGTGCGACGAAACCGATTCGCAGTGACATGAACATCAGGGCCAGTATCCCGTAGACAATCAGCAGTGCCAGCCCCACGCTTTTAGCCTGGCCGACGACGATGTCAGAGAGTGCTGCGTTGATAACCACCGGACTTCCAGTCACCGTGGCTTTGATGTGCGGCGGGAGTTGGGCAAGCCGGTCGTTGATCCTGGCGATCAGTTTTGACATGGCCTGTGAATGGGTGGCTTTGGAGCGCAGAACGATGTTTGTTGTCTGGAAGCGGCCATCGACGACCTGGTCCAGTTCGTCGCCGGAGCCGAGAAACAGCAGTTGGGTAACCATGCGGCGACTGTCCGGGATGTTGAAGAATGCCGGATCATTGTCATGCAGCGCCTGGTTTAGCAGCATCAGGTAATCTGCCAGCGATGACGAACCGCCGATCTCTGCCTGTGCGCCCAGCCATGTCTGCAGTTCGCGGATCAGTGTGAGGTTCTCGGGTTGTTTGAATGTTTCCGGGTGTCCGCCTTCAAGGATAATGTAGAGTGGATAACTGCCGCCGAACTTTTCATTCACAACATTAAAGGCAGTCCGCACCTCTGACTTGTCGGAGAAACTGGACATGAAGTCGGTGCTGACCTGTATCTTTGAGATGCCGACTGCAGCCAGTACCATGATGATGCCGGTCAGGATGAAGATCCCTTTACGCTGTTGCAGGTCAAACAGGGCGATTCTGTCCACCAGTCGGTCAAAGGACCGGGTGGCTGAGCGTTTTACGCCGGGCCAGGCCATAAAGCCGCGATCCAGGTACTTGAGCAATGCCGGTGTGAGGGTTACGGACAGGATCGTGATCAGCAGGACGCCGATGACTGACAGGATGCCGAATTTCCTGACAGCGTCAATCGGGTTGATCGTGAGCGCGGCAAAACCGGCTATGGTTGTTATGCCGGTCAATATAACCGGCATCATCACGTGCCTGAGTGTTTCCCGGACCAGGGTTACCTTGTCGGCAGTATCAATCCGGTGCCGGTGGTAAGCGGATACCACGTGAACAGAATAGGTTAGCCCGAGGATCATCAACAGGGGCGGCACCAGTACGGAGATCATGTTGAGCGAATAACCCAGCCCGGTTATCACCCCAAGTGTGATGATGACGCCGGCGGCGACGGTGAGCAGCGGGACCAGTACACCCAGCAGGGTACGGAAAGACAGTGCCAGAACAATGGCCAGTATGACGGTGACCAGTGGTGGTATCCAGATTAGGTCATGGATCAGTATCCTGATGATGGCAACCTTGAAATACGGAGCACCGGTCAGCCAGACCTTGTTTTCGCCTTTCTCTTCGTCGACGATGGATACGATCTGCTCATGTACCCCGCGTTGCATGTATTCCCGGTCGGATATGTCGTTGAAATACACGGCCAGCGCCGTCGCATCACCTGCACCTGACACCAGGCTGCCGGCATAGATCGGATTGGCCAGCACGCGTTGCCGGATTTCAGCAGCCTGTTCCGGGCTGCCGGTGAAATGTTCTATAAAGGGGGCGATATCCAGATCATCACCGACACTGCGAATATCGGGCGCATTACTAAGCGATAGCACATGATGTACGGATGCAATATCACTGATCCGCTGTGTCATGCGATGAATGCGCTGCAGGGTATCGACGGTGAATATGTCTTCGGACGTCAGGGTGATAACCAGTGTCTGGTCACTTCCGAACATATCTCGCGCACGGTCGTAGAACTGTTTGGCGGGGCTGCTTTCAGACAGCAGGCGGTCGGTTGACGGGTCAATCTCCAGGCGTAACTGTCCGGTATTGAGGTCGACAATCACGGAAATTGAAAACACCACCAGTGCTGCCGCCAGCAGCAGGATGAGACCGGTCGAGCGCGAGATCAGGTCAGAGAATTTCTCCAGTAGCCACATGGTCAGGGTGAAATATCGGGGATTTCAGCCTGCTTTAGCTGTGTCTCGTCAAACAGGGCATCGGGGAGTTCCATGCCATGGGTCAGCTTGTTGATCTTCAGGCTGGTTTCTGTCTTGTCCCTGAAGTCTTTCATGAGCAGTTCTGATGGAAACCAGATGCCATCCCGGTTTTGCAGCCTGGCTGGATCAACGGTCATCTGTTTGCGCAGCTGTCCATTGGTCCCGAACAGATCGGTTCTAACGGGAATGCAGGTTTCCTTGTCAATGTAGCTGGCTATCTTTTTGTAGCCGGACTCACTGGACGGGTGACTGACCAGGACATATGCCGGCCGCCCGGCCAGTACCTCGTCTGCCTGTTGCTCAATCTGTATATCGCTCAACACACCATGCAGGCGTTCGAAATCCTCGTAGGAGAAATCGGTCCCCATGACAGAGCTGGAAATATGTTTGGAAGTGATGCGGCGTACCTTGAAAAGGCCGGGCATGTAGATGTACATCTCATTCTGTGGTTGCTTTTGCACGATCAGAAAGCGCGCGCCGCGTATGTCTGCCGGTTCGCTGAAGTGCATCATGACACGGAAGTTGTCCTGGTCTGTGCGTTTCAGGAAAACGTTGGCCTGCAGGACCGACTCGTAGCGGCTTCGGTCGCGGGCGCGCAGTTCGATCGACTGGGCCATGGTGGATACCGGCAGGTTCTGCTTCATGCAGGTCTCGATTTCGGCCGGGATTTCTGTTGCTGCGAAAATCAGGGAATGCACGAGCAGCAGGGGCAGCAGGAGGAAGCGCATAGGGTATCGGGGCATGCTGGTTAGAATCCTGCCAAGGTTAGTGAATCTGCCAGATATGTCAATGAGTTGGCGTATATATTTTGCCTGTTTTCGGGGTTGGAGGAGGGCAGCGGCGTGCCGCCGGCGACGGGCAGGTGATGGTTACTCTTTGCCGCTGGCATAGATTGCCTGTTCAAGGTGCAGTGTGATGCGGGCAATGTGCTGGCTGACGCGCAGTAACCAGCGAATGGCCTGCAGGCGACTGGTCGATTCCGGGACTGACAGCTCGCCCATTGCCGCCGCGCTCATAATCGCGCTGCGCAGTTGTTCTTCCTGTGACTCGATAGCATCCCGGGTGTCGGCCGCGCGTTTCTGTGGCCGGTGCCATTTGTTCGCGCCGATATCATCCAGTGTTGCTGAGATATCTTCTGTCAGTCGTTTGTGCAGGGGGGACAGGAGGGTGGTCTTACGCACCGTGACAGCGCGCTCTTCTTCCTCCTCGCAACGTTCGTGCAGGCGCTGCATATGGTCAAGCGTGTGCAGCAGGGCCAGTAGCCGCTCATGGTCACTGCCCTTGCTGGCATCCAGGTGGATGCTGTCAAGATAGGCCTCGATGCTGTCCAGTGCCTGCCGCATGCGGGCCAGGTCAATACGCTGGCCGGTGCTGTCATGCAGGATGGCGTATACATGGCCCAGCAGTGCCGGAATGGTTCCGTGGATGGCTGCCTGCGTGGAATCCAGTGCCAGTCGGGGGGTGTCGAGCAGGCCATTGTCCAGTACCACCGTCCAGGCCGGTTCCCGGTCCGGAACCAGTTTTCTCAACAGCCCGGCGAACTGTCGTGTGAACGGCAGAACCATAGATGCGCCCAGGGTGTTGAACAGGGTATGGAAGGCAACCAGCGCTATCTCACCCTGTGCCAGTATCAGTCCGGGTGACAGCGACTCCCACGCGAACACATAGGGTGTAATGAGCAGCAGGGCCATACTCCCGGTGAACAGATTGTAGATGACATGCGAGAAGGCGGTACGGCGTGCCCCTGTCGTGCCACCGATGGAGGCCAGCACGGCGGTCAGCGTGGTGCCAATATCCATGCCGATCACCATTGCGGCGGCCTGGTGAAAGGTGATCATGCCGACAAACAGCAAGGTCAGCGCTGTGGCGACGCCGGCGCTGGAGGACTGCGTGATGATGGTGACCACGACGCCCAGCAGCACCAGCTGGAGGCGGCCTGCAATCGTGTCGCCCGGCAGGGTGGTGGGCGAGATGATGCCGTCAAAGGCACTCATGCCCTGTTGCAGGTAGTCGATGCCGACAAAGATCAGGCCAAATCCGGCCAGGGCATAGCCAAGTGCCGCGATCCGACCGCCGGAGAACAGTTTGAGGATGGCACCAACCAGGATGACCGGCAGCATCAGCATGCCAAGTTTCAATTTGAAGCCGAACAGGACCACTAACCAGCCGGTCACGGTGGTGCCGATATTGGCGCCGAAGATGATGCCGAGCGCCGCCGGGAATGTCATCAGGCCGGCGCCGACAAAGCCGACCGCGGCGACCGTGGTTGCACTGGATGATTGCAGCAGGGCGGTGGTGGTGGCACCGGTGGCTGCGCCTGACAGCGGACTGCGGGTGAAGTTGATCAGGGTGCGGCGCATGGCATTGCCTGCCAGTGTGCGCAGGCCTTCCTGCATGGTTACCATGCCCAGCAGGAACAGGCCCAGCCCGCCGGCCACCAGTATCAGCAGGTCTGGCTCGATCGTCATGCCGGCTGTCGGAGCCTGGTGGCAGGCAGATTGTATTGCATGTCAGTACCGGATCATTTGCCGTGGATAACAGGCTAACTATATATCAGGTCCGGGCAGAGGCTATAACAGTAAAACCCCTGTATTCAGTAACAGATTACGGTCCGCTCTGCTAAAATTCGTGGTTTCAGATGTGAGCTGAATAGTCGATATTAAAGGGTCTTACAAGGGATGTAATCCATGCGCGAACTCAATACCTCGAAAATTGGCATCATCGGCCTGGGCTACGTCGGTTTGCCACTGGCCATCGAATTTGGCAAACAGTACCCGACCGCCGGGCTGGATATCAAGCAGGAGCGCATCGACGAGTTGCGGGCCGGCACCGATTCCACCCTCGAGGTGACCAGTGAAGAGCTGGCCGATTCACCGCAGCTGTCATTTACCAGCAAACCGGATGAACTGGCTGACTGCAACACCTACATCGTTACCGTGCCAACCCCGATTGATGACCACAAGCGTCCGGACCTGACCCTGTTGCAGAAGGCCAGCCAGGCAGTGGGACGCCTGCTGGGCAAGGGCGATGTGGTGATCTACGAATCGACCGTTTACCCGGGTGCCACCGAGGAAGTCTGTGTGCCGCTGCTGGAGGCCGAGTCCGGGCTGACATTCAACCGCGACTTTTTTGCAGGCTACAGTCCGGAGCGGATTAACCCGGGGGACAAGGCGCACCGTATCACCAACATCCTCAAGGTGACCTCCGGCTCTACGCCGGAAACGGCCGATTATGTCGATGCACTGTATAACAGCATTATCACTGCCGGGACTCACCGCGCGAGCAGCCTGAAGGTCGCCGAGGCCGCCAAGGTGATCGAGAATACCCAGCGTGATCTGAATATTGCCCTGATCAACGAGTTGGCGCTGATTTTCCAACGCCTCGGTGTCAGTACTGAAGAGGTGCTGGAGGCGGCCGGTACCAAGTGGAATTTCCTGCCGTTCCGGCCGGGCCTGGTTGGCGGACACTGTATTGGCGTCGACCCCTATTACCTGACCCACAAGGCGCAGGAAATTGGTTATACCCCGGAGGTCATCCTGGCCGGACGGCGCATTAACGACCAGATGGGTGGCTACGTGGCCGGGCAGGTCGCCAGGCTGATGATGCAACGAAAGATCCAGGCCGCCGGCTCGCGTGTGCTGGTTCTCGGGCTGGCCTTCAAGGAGAACTGTCCGGATCTGCGCAATTCCAGGGTGATTGATGTGATCCACGAGTTGCAGGGCTGTAACATGCAGGTGGATGTCCATGACCCGTGGATCAACACCGGGGATGCGCACGAGGAATACGGCATCGAGCTGGTTCAGCAGCCGGGCGCAGGCGAATATGATGCAGTCATCATTGCCGTGGGTCATACTGCATTTGTCGAGTTGGGTGCCGATGGACTGCGTGCGTTTTGCAAGCCGGGTGGTATCCTGTACGACGTGAAATATTTACTACCGGCTGACCAGGTGGACGGCCGGCTCTAGATCGGCGCGTTATTTCCCGGTCCCAACCCAAACCAGGATTTACCAGTCATGAAGGTGTTAATAACCGGCGCTGCGGGCTTTATCGGCTCAGCCCTGTCACTGCGTCTGCTCGAGCGTGGCGATGATGTGATCGGGATCGATAATCTGAATGATTATTACGATGTCGAACTGAAGAAGGCACGACTTGCCAGGACCGAGCAGCATCCGAATTTCACGGATGTCCGTATCAATATCGAGGATCGTGATGATGTGGCGGATGTGTTCCGGCAGCATCGTCCGGACCGGGTGGTGAACCTGGCTGCCCAGGCCGGTGTGCGCTACTCGCTGGAAAATCCGCACGCCTATGTCGACACCAACCTGGTCGGTTTTACCAATATCCTGGAGGGCTGCCGGCACAATGATGTCGAGCACCTGGTCTATGCTTCCAGCAGTTCTGTATACGGTTCCAATACCAACATGCCGTTTTCCGTGCATGACAATGTCGATCACCCGGTCAGCCTGTACGCGGCCAGCAAGAAAGCCAATGAGTTGATGGCGCATACCTATAGTCACCTGTACGGTCTGCCAACCACCGGCTTGCGCTTCTTTACCGTGTATGGCCCGTGGGGCCGGCCGGACATGGCCTTGTTCCTGTTTACGAAGAATACCCTGGCAGGGAAACCGATTGATGTATTCAACTATGGAAACCACCGTCGCGACTTTACCTATATAGACGATATCGTCGAGGGTGTCGTGCGCGTGATTGACCGGGTACCACAGCCGAATCCCGACTGGTCCGGTGACAATCCTGATTCGGCTACCAGCGCGGCGCCCTACCAGTTGTATAACATTGGCAACAACAACCCGGTTGAACTGATGCACTACATCGAGGTGCTGGAAGACTGCCTCGGCAAGCAGGCAGAGAAAAACATGTTGCCGCTGCAACCGGGTGATGTGCCGGCGACCTATGCCAATGTCGAGGACCTGGTGCGGGATATTGATTACAAGCCTGACATGTCGGTCGAGCAGGGGATTGCCAATTTCGTGGCTTGGTATCGAGACTACTACAAGGTCTGAAATGCCGGCCGCCCTGCGTCCTGGATAATCCTTAATTCTAATGTGAGAATAAGTCCGTAACAGATTGTTATAATTGGCTAATACTTTCTATTAATTCATAACAGGCAGGGTGCTGGCATGCAGGAAAACAGCTGTGGTCGGGAAGCGTTTGCGCTACGCGTGATAGGCGACAGCATGGCGCCTGAATTTCAGGATGGCTGCATCATAATTATTGACCCGGAAGGCGTGGTCAATGACGGCTCCTACGTGATGGCCCGGCACGGTGATTCCTATATCTTCCGTCAGCTGGTGTTTGGCGAGGGGCGCTATTATCTGAAGGCCCTGCAGGATGGTCATGAAGTTATCGAACTGGCGGACCTGAAGTCAATCGAGGGCGTGGTGACCCAGCAGGGCGCGCGCCGTCGCGCAGACCGCAAGCACTATTCCTGATTTCGGTATGCGGCCGGTGTTGTCAGGCCTGGTCTTGCGGTGCTATCTGTTCGGAACGTAACCGGGTCGTGAAATAATCGTCAGCCGTTTCCACCGGCACAGTCTGCCCGTTCGGATTTACCAGCGGCAGTTCGTAGTCGTTCCAGCCACGCAGGCCGGTTTTCATCGAGAATACTTTTTGGTAGCCCATCTGTTGCATGGTCTGCGCGGCTAGTGCGCTGCGATTACCGGAGCGGCATACCACGACAACATTACTCGAGCGCGCCTCTACCAGTTCCCTGACGGTTTCCTCGTAGTTGTATTCGCATGCAGTTTCCAGTACACCGCGCGGCACAAGCAGTGAGCCGGCAATATGCATGGTGGCGAACTCGTCGGGTTCACGAATGTCGAGTATCAGCGGTTTTGTATCGCTGTCGAGCATTTCGTCGACATCCCAGGGAAATACCTCGTTGATGTCGACCAGGCTGGCTGCGACCAGATTGGCAAAGCTCTTCATTGGAAACCTGGTTTTAGTTGCCGGAGTCCTGCTCGGACCGGCTGGTGCGCATGCCGTGTTCAACGGCGATCACGGCAGCCTCGACCCGTGAATGCACGCCCAGTTTGCGCAGGATTGATTTCACATGGAGTTTTACCGTGCCATCAGAGATGCCGAGGTTGCGCGCGATTACCTTGTTACTCTGGCCTTCTGCCAATAGTGCAAGAATCTCGTTTTCACGTGGTGTCAGTTTGGCAAACGGACTTTCGTCAGGCGGAGTGATAGTGTCACCCTGTACCACGCGCGCCAGTACCGGCGCGAGATCGGGCGCGACCACGGTCTTGCCATCGACGATGTCGCGTAATGCCACTACCAGCTGGTCGGGTTCCATGTCCTTGAGCAGGTAGCCCTGTGCGCCGCTCCGCAAAGATTCCACCAGGTCGCGTTCGTCGCTGCTGGTGGTGAGCATCGCGACCGGGTTTTTGAAGCCATTCTTGCGTAGCTGGCGTAATACGTCCATGCCGCTCATTTCCGGCATGCGCATATCCAGCAATATCACGTCGGGTTTCAGCTCGGTTGCCAGGCGCAGGCCTTCCTGTCCGCTGCCGACGGCGGCGAGGATGTTGATGTTCCTGCGGCTCAGCAGGCTTTCGAGGCCTTCTCGAAACAGGGTATGGTCATCGACCAGCAAGACATTCAGGCTCATGATGGATTTTCATCCGGTGTTGTGTGATTGATCTCGAGTACCACGCGGGTACCTTCGCCGGGTTCGCTTTCAATTTTCAGGTCGCCGCCAATCCTGGAGGCGCGTTCACGCATGATGCTGAGTCCGACATGTTCACCCGCTGATCCGTATAACTGCTTGTTGATGCCAATACCATCGTCTTCGATAAGGATATGGCAGCGGTCATCCGCGTTGTCCCTGAGCAGGATACGTACCGTCTTTGCCTGGCTGTGCTTGCGAATGTTCCACAGGGCCTCTTGTATTATACGCAGGATCTGGGTCTCGGTATCCTTGGGAAAGGTGCTGGCTGAGCAGTTTTTCTGTAAATAAGTACGGATACGGGTTTCGCTGCGGAAGCGGCTGACCATCTGTTCGATGGCTTCCACCAGCCCGCGTTTATAGACCGGTGCACGGAAATTGGCAATCAGGGCGCGTAATTCCGTATTCGCTTCATCAAGGCTGTTTTCAATGCGCTCCAGTTGCTGCCAGGTGGTGCTCTCATCGCCCTGGTGCAGGGTCTCATCCAGTACGCGCACCTGGAAGCGCAGGCTGGCCATGGTTTGTGCGAGCGAATCATGTAATTCGTGTGCGAGGCGCGTGCGTTCCTCCTTGATCAGGTGGGCACGGCTCTCATCGTCGTTGTGGTAGCGTTCGATGGCGATGCTGAGATGGTGGGCGATACTGGTGAGTAGCGGCCTGACACCTTCCAGGCGTTTTATCATATCGGTATCGAGAAACAGGTTGATCACGCCGGTGATCTTTCCGCGATAACGCATCGGCACGGAAACCAGGCCGATATTGTCTTTCTCGAAGAAGCGCCGGCCGGCGATTTTCTCGCACTTGTCCAGGTCCTGATCGATCCAGATTTTGCCTTCTGTTGCAGCACGTTCATACAGGCAGCGCCTGATATCGTGCCGGTCAGGTAGCAGAAGATCTTCGTCGATGCCGCTGCTCGCACTGAGTTCCGGGTTTTGCTGGTTGTTTTCAATCCAGATGGCTGCACCATGTGCACTGGTGATGCGTTTGAAGGTATACAGGAAGCGGGTGAGCAGGTCGTCCAGGCTGTGGGCGGTGTTGATGCTGGCAACCACGTCATACAGGATCTTGAGCGATTCCCCCTCAAGGTGTTGTCCTTGATGTTGTGTAACCGGGGTTCCCTCTTGTGCCCTGATCATGTCGTGCGGGTTCGACAGTTGTTTCTTCACCAATGCAAGAATGGACAGACCGAGCAGCAGGCCGGTGAAAAGCAGCGCAATGGCCAGCAAGGTGCGGGCCACAGGGGCACTCTGTCCCGCCACGTCCAGCACAATACAGAGCACTGCGGCAGTCAGTACCAGGATCAGGCCTGTCAGCCTCATCCGCAGGCCGGTAAGTATTGTCAGCCCACGGGAATCCATATTATTGGTAGTTGCGCTCATCCTGTTCCGGGGACAAGATCATGGCAGCCGTTATGAGTCCTGCCCTGGTGGAGAGTAATTGACATCATTCGGGTTCAGGAAAATAAACTGGAACGATTCCGGCTCAATCTCGATAAAATCCAGCGTCATGCCATCGACGAGCACCTTGCTGGATTCGCCGATAACGACATCAATACCCTCCGCGTTGATATGGGTATCGTTTTCCTGCTGGTTATCATCGAACCCCATACCGTAATGTATGCTGCCATCCGCTTCGCGTTTTGCAGCGATACGCATGGCAAGGCCTTCCATGTTGCCCTCCCTGGCAGATACGCGGATCTGTTCGGCAGCAGCAGGTGTAATCGTGATCATGGTAACTCCTTGAATGAATGGCAGGCATTATAACTTCTGCTGCGTGTTCCTGCCGCTGTCCCGGTGGTGACGGACAAAATCAACAAAGCGGCGGGTCCAGTGATGCTGACCGGTATCGCGCATGTGGCTGTAACAGGCGAGCAGATTGTGGATGATCAGTCCGTCATGGTTGCCGTCGATGCCGGTCCCACGCAGCACTTCGTAGGCATAGTCATGGCCCTGTTCCAGCTTGTCCAGGCTGGAATAATGGAATTCGTGCGCGGCCAGATCACTCGCCGGGTGCGGGGCGGGCCAGCGGGCCTGCGCGGTTTCGCGTAGTTGCACATAGCCACGACCCTGGGGTTTCTCATGCATCACAACATCGCCGGGAATAACACCGACCATGGCGCAGTTGCGTCCATTCCAGCTCAGGCTGCGTGACAGGTACATCAGGCCACCGCATTCTGCGTAGGTTGGCAGGCCCTGCTCGATGGCGGTGCGCAGGACGGTGCGCAGTTCATGGTTGGCCTCCAGCGCCTGCATGCGGCTTTCCGGGAAGCCGCCGCCAATGAACAACCCATCAATGTCCGGCAGGGACGTGTCACGCAGGGTATCGATGGCGACCAGCTGCGCACCGGCGCGTTCCAGCGCATCCAGGTCATCCGGGTAATAAAAGCCGAAGGCAGCATCGCGCGCAATGCCGATGCGAACCGGTTCTGCGCCAGCCCATTCAGGCAGCTCGATGGGTTCATAGGTCAGTGGGGTATCAGTAGCAACAGTCAACAGCGTGTCGAGATCAACTTGCCGGCTGATCAGGGTGCTGATCTGTTCAATCTTGCGGCGTGCCGCATCATCCTCGTTGCTGGGAATCAGTCCCAGGTGTCGCTCGATAATCTCCAGTGACGGGTCACGATGGACGCCACCAATAACCGGTACATCGGTGTAGTGTTCAATGACGTTACGCAGCTTGGCCTCGTGCCGACTGCCGCCCAGCTGGTTCAGGATGACGCCGGCAATATTGATTTCGTTATCGAAAGCCTGGTAGCCAAGGATCAGCGGGGCAATGCCACGGGTCATGCCGCGTGCGTCCAGCACCAGGATCACGGGCGTTTGTGTCAGCGTGGCAATGGCGGCATTGCTGTTACTGCCATCGAGATCAAGGCCGTCATACAGGCCCTTGTTGCCCTCGATGAGGGCAATGTCAGCATCCGCGGAGTAGTGCCCGACCGTGGTCAGGATCTCTGCGTGTGACATGCAGTGGAAATCAAGGTTATGGCAGGGGCGTCCGGCAGCCTGTTCCAGCCACATCGGATCGATATAGTCCGGGCCTTTCTTGAACGGTTGTACGGTCAGACCGCGCGCAGCCAGTGCCGCGCACAGACCAAGAGTGACAGTGGTCTTGCCAGAGGATTTGTGTGCTGCCGAGATCAGCAGGCGGGACATGTCAGTACCGGCTTGTCTGCTCCGCGGCGTCGTTCAGGCAGACGGCTCAGGCAGCATCCGTGGCTGAGTGGTGCGGGTCTACATGCTCATCGGCCAGGCTGACCGGCAGGAAGCGCAGTACGCGTGTGCCAACCACCGTGGCGGCCAGCGCCAGTGCAACGCCACCAAAACCAAGCACAAATTCGGGCAGGCTGGGGGTATAGCTGGCTACGACACCATCGAAGAATGAGCTGGAGACTTCCTTGCCCGGGAACATTTCCATTGGGTAGGCCTGTCCGCCAATGATGATGACATAGATCTGTGCCAGGCCGCCGATGATAGTCAGCAGGCAGGCAACACTGATCCAGAGTCGGGACTTGCCGCCCGGACCGTACAGCAGCGCCAGCGGCAGCAGGCTGCCGATACCGATCTGCACGATCCAGAATAGCTGTGTATACACGCCGCCATCGAGCAGAATGAACCGCTCGACACCGTGGTTCTCGGTGCCGTACAGGTTGGTCAGGTGATAGGCCATCACGAAATACAGTACCGCGGCGACAAACACGCCCAGCAGGTTCTTGAGGCGGAACACGATGGCGTCGCCAAGCGGGCGATCGGCCCACTTGTACAGTGCCATCAGCACCAGGATGAAAATGGCGAGGCCAAAGGAGAATGACATGATGATGAACATCGGCGCCATGATCGCGGCATCATAGGCCTGTCGCGCCACCAGGAAGCCGAAAATGGAGCCGGTACCGGTGGTCAGTATCAGACGCCAGATGAATGCGCTCAGGCCGGCGGCCTTTGTAAAGGCGTTCATCTTGCGTTCCATCATCATCCACAGGTATATGCCGACCACGGCCATGAAGCCGGTGTAGAGCATGATGTTCCAGGCAAAGATGGACTTGAAGTTATAGTAGGTCATTGCCACGATCAGGCGGTCCGGGCGACC
>JAOUBY010000142.1 GCA_029860045.1 Gammaproteobacteria bacterium
CGGGAGGAGCTGCTTGCGCAACGGACTGTTCAGTCGGTTCAGGTTGCATGGTGGCCGCTTCCTGTTTGACGGGTGCCGCTTCAGGGGCGGGGGTACTGTCTTCAATGACAGGCTTCTGTGCTTCAGGCGCAGTTACAATGTCAGTTTCAGGTGACGGTTCCGGCTCAGCTGCGATGGCCGTGAGCTCAGCCTCGTCCTCGATGTCCTCATCGCGTAACACTGCCGGTTCGTATACCGGGAAAATACCGCCTTGCTGCTTTTCACGTGCGACATCGGTAACCAGTTTAGCGTCGATGCGAAGTTTCTGTTCCGCATACCCGTATACCAGCGCGGTATCGCAGAGCAGATTGATCAGTCGCGGCACGCCGTTGCTGTAGCGATGAATGGCGGCGCAGGCCTTTGCAGTGAAGGTGTCAGGGTCGCCGCCGGCAACTTCCATGCGGTGCCTGATATAACCGGCCGTTTCACTTTCCGAGAGCGCTTCCAGGTGGTAATCCACGGCGATACGCTGGGCAAACTGTACCAGCTCGGGACCACGCAGTGTCTCGCGCAATTCACGTTGTCCGGACAGGACAACCTGCAATGCCTGGTCCTTGTCGGCATTGATGTTGGACAGCATACGCAGTTCTTCAAGGGTTTCCGCATCCATGTTCTGTGCTTCGTCCACGATCAGCACGGTACGGCGGTTGTGTGCGTACTCGTCGATGATGAAGTCCACGAAACGCTGGTGCATCTCGACCTTGGACATGTCCTTGTGCTCAAGGTTGAAGGCGAGCAGGATCCACTGCAGTAATTCCCCGAACGAGCGATGGGTGTTGGAGATCAGGCCAACAGTGTATTCCTGGTCCACGTTGTTGAGCAGGTGGCGGATCAGGGTGGTCTTGCCGGCACCGATCTCGCCACTGATGACAGTGAAACCGGCGTGGTTGGTCAGGCCGTATTCCAGCAGGGTCAGCGCCATGCGGTGCTTGTCGCTCAGGTACAGGAAGCCGGGGTCCGGCAGCAGCGTGAAGGGTTTTTCCTTCAGCTTGTAGAAGCTTTCATACATCGAAATTTACCGGCCGGCTTCTGCCATATTCAGAACAGTGCCGACGATATTGGTGACACTCAACAGATCGACAGCCTTTTTGATATCCTGTTTCTGCGTGATCCCCTCGCTAACGACCAGCAGGGCTGCATCGACGTGGGGGGCGAAGGCCAGGGCATCGGAATACCCCAGTACCGGTGGCAGGTCGAAGATGATGACGCGGTCCGGGTAGCGGGCCTTCATTTCCCCGACCAGTTGGCCCATTTTCGGGGAGTTGAGCATTTCTGCTGAATTGGTCAGCGGTTGCCCACCCGGCAGGATCACGAGATGTTCAATATTTTCCGGCCTGATCAGCAGCTCACCAAGGGAAACATCACCGGTCAGGTAGTCACTCAGGCCCTTGCGGTGTGCTATCCCGAGATGTTCCAGCATCCACGGGTGGCGCATGTTCGCATCGACCAGCAGCACAGTGTGGTCGATTTCACGCGCGATACTGATGGCAAGGTTGATAGCCGTCAGTGTCTTGCCTTCATGCTCGCCGGTACTGGTGACGGCCAGCGTGTTCCAGCTGTTTTCCTTGCAGCGCTGCAGCACCTGGGTACGCAACAAGTTGTAGGCATCGGTAAAGGCGTTGGGCTCAAGACTGGCAATGATCTTGTTGTCACGTAGCGCCTTGCTGTCCACGGCGACCTGCTGTGTGACGGTCTGTCCAGGGCTGTCCGGCGCAGCTGCCGAAGGCTCTGCGCTGGGGGCGGCAGTTCCCTGGTGGGCCTGCCGTTCCTGTCTTGCCTTCTCAAGTGCCTGTTTGATGCGTTCCATTGTGCTGGTTCCAGAAAATTAGATATCAGTATAAACCCTTAATATTTAAGCAGGTAGTAGGGGTGCCGGTATAGCCTGATTCCCGTCAGCGTTCCGGGGTGGGGAGCACCACTGTCAGCGCATCCGCCACCTTTTGCTATTCTGCAGGATAAATATCGGACTGGGTGGTATTTTCTTTAAAAATCAGTTAGTCAGGGAAAAAATGCCCATCGCAGCCGATGTAAGTGGCTGGTCTCGGTTAGTTAACCAGTGCGGATTCCTATGCTATCGATGGATGGTGCATGGAGTCAGGCGGCAGCTGCAGGCTGAGAAAACCTTCCTGAGCAAGATTTCAGCCGCCAATCATACCATCAATTTTCCTTAGTCCCCTGAACCACAAGACATCCAGCGGTGAGAACAGGATGTGTACCAGCAGCAGCAGGATGATAATGCCACCGATGAGAAAAGCCCCGAAAATGATTCGGCGTTGCTTCTTTTTCCGGATCTCCGGGGTATTTTCCAGGTAGGGGATAACGGCCAGCGGGGCGGTATGCAGTATCGCCACCAGGCCCTTGGCACCGCGCACCGTGCTATCGAGGCTTTCCCGGATGGCGGCCGAGCCGACACCGGCACCCAGGGCCAGCACCAGGCTGAGGAAGATGATAGCCGGCCGGTTCGGACTGATCGGTTCTCCCGGCAGGATGGCCGGGTCAAT
>JAOUBY010000036.1 GCA_029860045.1 Gammaproteobacteria bacterium
TGTCATTGAACCGGTAGTCGAGGTGTTTCTGCAACAGGTCCGGGTTACGTATCAAAACTTCTTGGCCATAATCTGTTTGTTGAAACTCATCACCACCGAGACATTGCCAAACAGGTGCTCACTCGCGTCATACTTCGCCTGTACTTTATAGTGCTGTCCGGCTGATTTAATTATTACGTCCTTGGGTGTAATGGTGTTGACGTAACTGATATCGAAGCGTCGCTCCAGCAGCTTGCGTATCTCGCGCGGTGACTCGAACCCGGATTCTTTCTCCATTGATTCCAGCGTGGAAACTACCTTGTAGTACTCGAGGTAGGCCGGCACCATCCTCAGCGCCAGCAACACGAAGAAACCAATCAGGCCCAGCACGATCAGCCAGCCAATTCCCGTCATACCCTTTTGCCGAGTCAATGAACGCATATCTTTTCCCTCGAGTTTGCCCTAGTGAATTTTGGTACCGATCCGGTCCAGGCCGACGCCACCATTGGCACTGTCCCAGTTCATCCAGATACTGAACGCCTTGCCGACCAGGTGACTCCCGGGAACACTGCCCCAGAAACGGCTGTCATTGCTGTTATCCCGATTATCGCCCATCACAAAGTATTCGTCTTCTCCTGCCACGTACTCACCTTCCAGGCCGGGGGTACGCGGCATGACCAGAATGTCGTGCTGCACATCACTCAGCTGCTCCCTGCGCCGACTGGCGCCGGACATGCTGACACCCGAGCCCTTGCCGATATAGACACCGCCCGGCACCTGCCCGGCCGGCTCGCCGTTAATGTAAACCACCTTGTTGTAATAACCAATCCGGTCGCCCGGCAGGCCAACAACCCGCTTGATGTAGTCAACCGAGGGGTCCTTGGGATAACGGAATACCACCACGTCCCCCCGCTGCGGCTTGCCGACCTCGATAATCTTGGTATTCACAACCGGCAGGCGAATTCCATAGGAAAACTTGTTGACCAGGATAAAGTCACCAACCAGCAGTGTCGGCATCATCGAGCCCGAGGGGATACGAAACGGCTCGACCAGGAAGGAGCGCAGCAGGAGCACCGCCAGGATAACCGGGAAAAAGGACTTGCAGTATTCCACCAGCGTGGACTCTTTGAGCGTCGCGGCCACCTGCACCGAATCACTCGCGGTGCCACTCCCCACCAGACCGGCGGCCTTGCGGCGCCGTGCCGGCGCCAGCAACATCGCATCCAGCGCCCAGACCAGGCCGGTAAACAGGGTGGCACCCACCAGGATTGTAGGAAAATCGAAATTCATCATGTCCTCTGCGATCGGTATATCGGCAACCCGGCCATTATAGGCACCTGGCCGTGTTCATTCATTATCCACCCGCAGCACAGCCAGGAAGGCCGCCTGTGGAATTTCCACCTTGCCAAACTGTTTCATGCGTTTCTTGCCTGCCTTCTGCTTTTCCAGCAGCTTGCGCTTGCGGGTAATGTCGCCACCATAACACTTTGCAGTGACATTCTTGCGTAACGCCTTCACATTTGTACGCGCAATCACCTGCCCACCAATAGCCGACTGGATTGCCACATCGTACATCTGGCGCGGGATCAATTCCTTCATGCGTGAAGCCAGCTGACGACCACGCGTCTGCGCCAGGTCGCGGTGTACTATCAGCGACAATGCGTCTACCCGCTCACCGTTGATCAGGATATCCAGCTTCACCAGGGGGGCCGCCTGAAAACGCAGGAAATGATAGTCAAACGAGGCATAACCGCGGCTCACGGATTTCAGCCGGTCGAAGAAGTCCAGCACCACCTCGCTCAGTGGCAGTTCGTAGTTGAGCGACACCTGGCTGCCCAGGTACTGCATGTCGCGCTGCACACCCCGCTTTTCTATACACAGGTTGATGACGCTGCCAACGTAATCCTGCGGCACAAGAATGTTGGCCATGATGATCGGCTCGCGTATCTCCTCGATCTTGTTCACCGGCGGCAGACTGGCCGGGTTATCGATCTTGAGCACCTCCTGGCGGACATCCAGAACCTCGTAGATTACTGTCGGTGCGGTCGTGATCAGGTCCAGGTCATACTCGCGCTCCAGCCGCTCCTGCACAATTTCCATATGCAGCATCCCGAGGAAGCCACAACGGAAACCGAACCCCAGCGCCTCGGAGGTCTCCGGTTCGTAATGCAATGCCGCGTCATTCAGGCGCAGCTTCTGCAAGGCGTCGCGCAGTGACTCATAGTCATCCGAGCTAACCGGGTAGAGGCCGGCAAACACATTTGGCTGCACCGTCTTGAAACCGGGTAACGCACTGGTCGCCGGATTGTTCACCAGCGTCAAGGTATCGCCCACCGGCGCACCCTCGATGTCCTTGATACCGGCGATTACAAAGCCGACATCGCCGGCCTCAAGTGTGTCACGCGCTTCTCGCTTGGGCGTAAAAACACCCAGTTTCTCGACCTGAAAATTGCGGCCGGTCGACATCACGCGAATCTTGTCACGCCGTGACAGCCGCCCTTCCTTCACGCGAATCAGTGAAATCACGCCGACGTAGCTGTCGAACCAGGAGTCGATAATCAGTGCCTGTAACGGCGCCTCGGCATCCCCCCCGGGTGGCGGAACACGCCGGATCACTTCCTCCAGCACATCGGCCACACCCGCGCCGGTCTTGGCGCTGGCACGTACCGCATCCTCGGCCTCCAGGCCAATGATTTCCTCGATCTCGCGGATAACCCGCTCGGGTTCCGCCGCCGGCAGGTCAATCTTGTTGAGTACCGGGACCACCTCGAGATCGAGCTCGATGGCGGTATAGCAATTGGCCACGCTCTGCGCCTCGACCCCCTGCGCGGCATCGACGACCAGCAACGCGCCTTCACAGGCAGCCAGCGAACGTGACACCTCGTAGGAAAAATCCACGTGCCCGGGGGTATCAATCAGGTTGAGTTCGTAGACTTCACCGGAGCGTGCCTGGTACTGCAGCGTGACGCTCTGCGCCTTGATGGTAATACCACGCTCCCGTTCCAGGTCCATGGAATCCAGCACCTGGTCTTCCATTTCGCGATCCGCCAGCCCGCCACAGATCTGGATGAAACGGTCTGCCAGCGTGGACTTGCCATGATCGATGTGCGCGATGATGGAAAAATTGCGGGTATGCGAATTGTCGATCATGAATGTCGATGCCGTAGGTTTCGGATACATGGATACGCCCATGCCGAAACGTCAGGAGCATGAAGGTACAGGCACAAGTTACTGATTGCCGTAAGGGTTTTGAATTATACAGAAACCCTCAATCAAGTCACTCATGGCGTGGGGTATCTGCCTGTGAGCAATGCGCACGCAGCCGATCTTCTTCGAGAAAGTAATAGCAGATCTCGATGTCCTGCTCGGCCAGCACCGGCACCCGGCTGCCATAGCGGCTCACCAGCTCGGGATCCGGATCGATATCGATGGTCGAGTAGGTAAATTCCAGCTCATGACGCAGGTGCTCCAGCGCCTGCGTCATGTCGCTGCACAGGTGACAGCCACGGCGAATGTAGACGATCAGGTGGCGCACCCGGGGATCTATTCGCCCTCCGGCACCTTCACGGCGAGGAAGGTCGGACTGCCACCGCGCTGCACCAGCAGGGGTACCGTCTTGCCAGCCGACAGCTCATCCACTTTCCCGTTAAAGTGCTTGACGCTCTTGACCGCGTCGCCATCGATACTCAGGATAATATCGCCGCGGCGCAGCCCGGCACGCGAAGCGGGACCATTGACTATTTGCGTCACCAGCACACCACCGCCGACATTCTGTTCGGTCATCTGTTCTTCCGTCAGCGCGGAAACAGTGATACCCAGGCGGTTGGCTTTCTCGCTCTTCGTCTTGTCAGGACGCGCCTCGTCTTCACTCTCTTCCGGTAACTCGCCCAGTGTTACCTTGACGGTCTTGTTGCGTGACTTGCGCACAACCTCGACCGGGATCTCGACACCTACCTTGGTGCTCCCGACAATAGGGGGGAGATTGGCTGAATTGATGACTTCGTTGTTGTTGAATTTCACGATCACATCGCCCACCTGGATCCCGGCGGCCTGCGCCGGGCTGTCCGGCAACACCTTGGCCACCAGCGCACCGCGCGGCTTCTTCATGCCGAACGATTCGGCAAGGTCCAGCGTGACATCCTGGATCAGCACGCCGAGCCAGCCGCGGCTGACGCGACCCTTGCTCTTGAGCTGGTCGACAACATCCATGGCTACTTCAATCGGGATCGAGAATGACAGACCCATGTAGCCACCGGTGCGGCTGTATATCTGCGAGTTCACGCCCACCACCTCACCGTTCTGGTTGAACAACGGGCCACCGGAATTGCCCGGATTGATAGCCACATCGGTCTGGATGAACGGCACGTAGTTCTCGCGCGGCAGGCTGCGTCCCTTGGCACTGACGATACCGGCCGTGGCCGAGTGATCAAACCCGAACGGTGACCCGATTGCCAGCACCCACTCGCCGACCTCAAGATCGTGCGATTTGCCAATCTTCGCCACTGGCAGGTCCTTGGCCTCGATCTTGAGCAAGGCGATGTCACTGCGCTGATCCTCGCCGATGACCTCGGCCTTCAATTCACGGCGGTCGCTCAGACGCACGATAATTTCATCAGCCTCCTTGACCACGTGGTAGTTGGTGATCACGTAACCGTCTTCTGAAATGATGAACCCGGAACCCAGTGACTTGGCATCCTGATAGCCCGGCCCACTTCCATTTTCCTGGTCAAAGAAGTATTTGAACAACTCGCCAAACGGACTGCCCTCCGGTATGTCGGGCATTTCAAAACCCTCCGGCAACTGCGGCATGCCGGTCTGGATTTTTTGTGTGGTACTGATATTGACCACGGATGGGCTGGCGTCCTTCACCAGCTTGGTGAATCCGGGCAGATGGCCTGACTGAACAGGCTGCACACACAAAAACAGGGCAACAACTGCACCCAGTGAAAATATTGCAAATCGTGCTGACTTCAACATGCGAATCTCCATAACTTGTTTGTATCTACCATTGTTATTCTGCAACAACCGCCCTACTCATGAACGACAGCAGTCAGCTGCTTGCGAAGTACGACCGGCTGGTATGCCTCATGGTTCCCGGTACGACGACTGAAGCGTTGCAACCATGCAAGCCCCGCCAGCAGACCGGAAACAGCACCGGCAATGGCCAGCGGATCACGGGCTACCGGCCACAACTGACCCCCGATAAAATGCCCACCCAGTGCACCGGCAAACAGGGCCGCCAGTGGCACCGCATACACGGCCAGTGAGCCACGCAACAGTCCTGACTCTGAAATACCGACCACCACGCGATCACCGACAACGGCACTGATGCGGTTGATTACACGCAGGCGCACATGTCGCCGCCCCAGTACCCGGGCCATGGCCCCTGTACCGCAGCCCTTGCGTACCGCACAACCTCCACAGGCCGTACTGCGCTCGCTTTCGACCCAGGCGTACTCACCCTCCAGTTCGACTACCCGACCGGATTCTTCAATCATTCGTTATCGCCAGCCGGGTTCAGCGAGGTTGCGATCATCTCCACTGTCGCGGGCGGCACTTCGCCCACCACAGTCACCTGGAAGCCGTCACGCAGCACGCCAAAAGCATTCATGGCACCCATGCTGGACAGGCCGACCAGTGGTTCCTGCACCGAGTCAACATTTTCCACGTAGGCTGAAACAGTCGCCAGGCCGTCACTGAACACCATGTGCTGTGCATCCGAGGAAGCATCACGCATGCGCTTGTGCTGGAAATGGGTCATGCTGAAACCGGCAGGCAGTTTGCCTGCTTGCCAGGCTGGCTTGCCTTCCGGGTGGCTGGGCTTCCTGCGCACATTCACCTGGCTGTGCCAGGTATAGCCATCACCGGTCAGTGACGGTTGCAGGTCATCGGCAGGGATATCGTCGCCGATGCTGAGCCGGGTAAACATCATTTGCTCGATCGGCTTGCCGTCGACATCGGTCAGGTCCGACTTGAGCAGCATGCGCGTGTCCCTGGCAATCCAGAAACGATAGCCGTAGCGAAAGCTGTCGCGCGGGGTAATGGCAATCACCCTGGCCGCGTAACCGGCCATGCGGTCATCACCGACATCTTCCAGCAGATAGTGAGGCGACACGCTGTCGAGATCCCTGGGCACAACAGGAAACGGCTGTGGCGGCCGACTCTGGCCAACCATAACGGACTTGTTATCCGGCATGATGCAAGTGACCATCTTGTCATCGCGCAGCACCTCGCGGGCACTGCCAGTCAGTGAAACCAGGCGCTCGCGCTGCCCGCCCTTGTCCATGCGGTGAATAATGCGCATGGCCTCGAGCTTGCCATCGTGGAGATAAACGAAAGTGCCATCGTAGTCGAGCGACTGCAATGCACCGGACATGTCGTCCAGCCACTTGCGGGCATCGCCCTGGGCAACTGCCTGGCCGGACACGGCCAGTAACACGACCAGTAACAGTCTCACAACTTCATTTCCTGCCAGGCCCCATGTCAAACTCGTATCCAGTTACATGCATGCTGTCATTCAGCTTCCCTGCTGTCTTCAGGCCGCATGTCCTGACCGACGATACGGACATAGGGCAGCATGCCCTGCATGCCGCGATTGACTGCATATTCATTGTGATTAACGAGGTAGACGTCAAGGCCACGTGCCGGCACGACCGGCGTTGGCGCGTTCTCCGCACGGATGTAGCTATCAACGGTCGGCGCTGTTGCCACTGAAGGTGTGGCGGCAGGGTCTTGCTGGTGCATGGTTTGCAGCGACACGACAGCGACAACGGCTACCGAGGCAGCAGCGGCCAGCCCGGCCAGTGGTCGTAACAGTGCGCGATACCGGGAAGGCGCGGCATTGATGGCAGCCTCTTGCTGCACGGCCGCATGAACACGTTCATGGAAACGGGTATCAATCTGCTGCGGCAGCTTGTCATGCAGTGCGTCACTGACTACCTGGTAATGTGACAACTGCTCCCTGAGCCCCGACTCCTTGACCAGTTGCCTGACCAGCAATGACTGTTCCGCGTCTGCCAGTTCATCATCCAGCAGTGCCGAAAGCTGTTCGTGTATCTTGTCTTTCATCTTTTCAACCCGCGTCTAGTCAAGTAATGTTTTCAACCTGGTGTCGATGGCATCACGTGCCCGGAAAATCCTCGAACGTACTGTCCCGATCGGACATTCCATGGTTTGCGCAATTTCTTCATAACTCAAACCTTCCAGTTCCCGCAAGGTAATTGCCGTGCGCAAATCATCCGGCAGTTCCTTGATTGCACTGGCAATGGTCTCCTTTAGCTCGTCCCTCAGCAAGACATGCTCAGGCGTTGCATACTCCCTAAGACCTGTTGCACCGTCATATTGTTCCGCTTCCTGTGCATCAAGATCCGTCCTCGGCGGGCGCCGGCCGCTCGCAACCAGGTGGTTCTTTGCCGTATTGATCGCGATCCGGTAGATCCAGGTGAAAAAAGCACTGTCACCGCGAAACTTGCCCAGTGACCGGTAGGCCTTGATGAAGGCCTCCTGCGCCACGTCCATGGCCTCGTCGTGATCATGCACATAGCGGTACGCCAACTGTATGATTTTATTCTGGTATTTAAGAACCAGGATATCAAACGCGCGCTTCTCACCCTGTTGAACCCGCTCCACCAGTGCCTGATCTATGCTTCTTTCGCCCATCCGGGCCGTCTCCCGTCAACCCGGAACTACCCGGTAGACCACTTCCGTTTCGGATAGTTCATGATAATGTATGAAAATCAGTCAGTTCCCAAGACCCTTGGTGGGCCTGGTACAGACACGGCATTGTACACGTTCTATGCACCTGTACCTGTGCTGGCAGCAAGATAACCGATTCCCGATGAGTAACATAACACCATGGCAGGCAACCCGAAATTTGATGTCCTGATCATCGGCAGCGGCGCAGCCGGGCTGAGCCTTGCGCTGCGCCTGCCGGCTTCCCTCAAGGTCGCCATCCTGGCCAAGAGCGAACTGGAAGAAGGATCCACGCTGTATGCACAGGGCGGCATTTCCGCAGTCACCGATCCATCGGACACCTTTGAATCACATATTGCCGACACCCTGGACGCCGGTGCAGGGCTGAATCACCCGGATGCCGTACGCTTCACCATCGAGCACGCACCGGCAGCGATCCAGTGGCTGGTCGACCTGGGTATCCCGTTCACCCGCAAGGCCGAGAACGGCGAACCGGACACCTTCCACCTGACGCGCGAGGGCGGACACTCCACGCGGCGGGTCCTGCATGCCGCTGACGCCACCGGCCGCGCCATGGAAACCACACTGGTAAGCGAAACACGTAAACGCAGCAACATCACCGTGTTTGAACACCATATCGCCATTGACCTGATCACGGCCGCCAAGCTTGGCCAGGCGAGCAATCGCTGCCTGGGCGCCTATGTGCTGGACATCCGCGACCACGGGATCAGCACGTTTGCAGCACGCCATGTGGTACTGGCCACCGGCGGCGCCAGCAAGGTATACCTCTATACCAGCAACCCGGACACTTCCAGCGGTGATGGCATTGCCATGGCATGGCGTGCCGGCTGCCGCGTGGCCAACATGGAGTTTAACCAGTTCCATCCGACCTGCCTGTACCACCCGCAGGCCAAGTCGTTCCTGGTAACCGAGGCGGTTCGCGGTGAAGGTGGCCGGCTGCTGTTGCCGGACGGCAAGCCGTTCATGGATCGTTTCGATGAGCGCGGCAACCTCGCACCCCGCGACATCGTGGCACGTGCCATCGACCACGAAATGAAACGCCTGGGTGCCGAATACGTGCTACTGGACATCAGCCACAAGCCGGCGCCGTTTATCAAGGAACATTTCCCGAATGTCTACGCCCGCTGCCGGGAACTGGGCTATGACATGACACTGGAACCCATCCCGGTGGTGCCGGCCGCACATTACACCTGCGGCGGCATCATGACTGACCTCGATGGCCAGACCGACCTGCCCGGCCTGTTTGCAATTGGTGAGGTCGCCTGTACCGGCCTGCACGGCGCCAACCGCATGGCCAGCAATTCGTTGCTTGAGTGCCTGGTATTCGGCAGTGCCGCCGCACAAAAGATCATCGACACGCAGGACGAGACACCGGCCCCGCCTGCGCTGCCAGCCTGGGATGAATCACGCGTGCGCGACTCTGACGAGGAAGTGGTGGTCAGTCACAACTGGGACGAACTGCGCCGCTGCATGTGGAATTACGTGGGGATTGTGCGCACCAACAAGCGCCTGGAGCGCGCGTGGCGGCGTGTTGACCTGCTACAACAGGAGATACAGGAGTACTACAGTAACTTTACCGTCTCCAGCGACCTTATCGAACTGCGTAACCTGGCCCAGGTCGCGGCGCTGATCATCCGCTCCGCACAACAACGCAAGGAAAGTCGCGGCCTGCATTTCACGCTGGATTACCCGGTCAGTGACAACTCACGGCAACCGACAGACACTGTTCTCGCTCCGCAGACTTTCCAGGACCTGCAGACCCGCAAGGTATCGTAACAGGCTAATCGATCCTGAAACCCGGCGCTGCAGCGACAAACACCGCCTTGCACTGCACATCACTGACCTGCGCCTGCGGCGGACCAGTCTGCAGCCACCCACACAGGGCATCAAGCTGCGCGCTGTCTCCACAGGCCAGCACCTCGACACGCCCGTCAGACAGGTTGCGGGCATGACCGTCCAAACCCAGTTTCGCGGCCTGCTGCTGCGCAGATGCCCGGAAAAATACCCCCTGTACACGGCCACTGACATAACAGCGACGGCACACCATGATGCAGCAACCTAGTCCGCCTTTGCCGGAGCGCCTGCCTGTGCCAGTTCCGCCTGCTTGCGTGCGATATACTTCTCGATGGTTTCCCGCGTAACGGGGCCTTCCTGGCGTGCCACGCGCTCACCCTGCGGCGAAATAATGTAGGTCGTCGGCAAACCCGTCACCGGACCCAGTGGCGAGACCGGCAGCGGTTCCATATGCATGACCGGGTAGGAAATCATGTGGCTGTCGACGAATTCCCTGAGGTATTCCTCGTTGACCTCTTCGTAGTTGACGCCCAGCACCACCAGGGTATCGCGGTTTTCATCATACAGATCCACAAAGTCCGGGATCTCTTCCAGGCAGGGCGGGCACCAGGTGGCCCAGTAATTCACGATCACCCACTTGCCGCGGTAATCCGACAGCGATACCGGCTTGCCATCGAGATCCGGCAGGGTGAAGTCCACCTGGTCACCGGCAAACGCGCTTGCGGCCAGCATCGCTGCCGCGAACAACAAAAAACGCATGTATATCTCCTTGAGATGTAAAGTGGGGCGATTATACCGCCAACACGGATTAATTCAGGTGATTTACCTTCACCATAGCGAAACGGCTACAATTGGGACCGATGTTACCGATTGAGGTTCCATAACAGGCACATGAACACGATCAGCAAGCAGGATTTCATCGACAGTATCTGCGATGCCCTGCAGTATATCTCCTATTATCACCCGCCTGATTTTATCAGGGCGCTGCACGCAGCGTATCAACGTGAGCAATCCCCGGCCGCGCGCGATGCCATGGCACAGATTCTGATCAACTCGCGCATGTGTGCCGAGGGGCACCGTCCAATCTGCCAGGACACCGGCATCGTCAACGTTTTCCTCAAGATCGGCATGGATGTGCGCTGGGACACCGACAGCAGCATCGATGACATGGTCAACGCCGGTGTACGGCGTGCCTACCAGCACCCGGACAATCCACTGCGCGGCTCCATAGTCAGTGACCCGGCCGGCGCCCGCCGCAACACCGGCGACAACACGCCAGCCGTCATCCACAAGGATGTCGTACCGGGCAACAGCATTGAGATCATCGTTGCTGCCAAGGGCGGGGGCTCGGAAAACAAGTCGCGTTTTGCCATCCTCAACCCGAGCGACGATATCGTTGCATGGGTACTGGAGCAGGTGCCGACCATGGGCGCCGGCTGGTGTCCACCCGGAATCCTTGGCATTGGCATCGGCGGCACCGCCGAAAAAGCCATGCTGCTGGCCAAGGAAGCCATCCTGGAACCGATCACCATCCACGAGTTGCAGGCACGTGGCCCGCAAGACCGGCTGGAAGAACTGCGCCTGGAAATTTTCGACAAGGTCAATGCGCTGGGTATCGGCGCACAGGGCCTGGGTGGCCTGACCACGGTACTGGACGTAAAGCTGAAGGACTACCCGACCCACGCCGCCTCAAAACCGGTGGCAATGATCCCGAACTGTGCGGCAACCCGGCATGTGCATTTCACACTGGATGGCAGCGGACCGGCGCAGCTGGTGCCACCCCGCCTGGAGGACTGGCCGCAGATCACCCGGGACAATGACAGCAACAGCCGCCGCGTGCAACTTGAAGGCATTACGCGCGAGGACATCAGCGCCTGGCAACCGGGTGAAACCCTGCTACTGAACGGAAAATTTCTCACCGGGCGCGATGCCGCGCACAAGCGCATCATCGACCTGCTGGAGCGCGGCGAGGCCCTGCCCGACGGACTCGACTTCAACGGGCGCTTTATCTATTACGTTGGCCCGGTCGACCCGGTCGGAACGGAAGTGGTGGGACCGGCAGGCCCTACCACGGCCACGCGCATGGACAAGTTCACCGACGCCATGCTGGAAAAGACCGGTCTGCTCGGCATGATCGGCAAGGCTGAACGCGGTCCCGCGGCGATCGAGAGCATCGCGCGGCACGGCGCGGTGTACCTGATTGCCACCGGTGGTGCCGCCTACCTGGTTTCAAAGGCCATTCGTACGGCCCGGGTCGTTGCCTTCGAGGAACTGGGCATGGAGGCGGTGTATGAATTCGAGGTGCAGGACATGCCGGTAACCGTGGCGGTCGATGCCGGGGGTAACTCGGTGCATGAAACCGGGCCACGCGAATGGCGTATGCGCATTGCAGATATCCCGGTGGTCAAGGCATAGAATACTACCCGCACCAGGGCGTCAGGCACGCCAGATAACCCAGTCACGAGACAGAACAACATGACCGAAACCGTCACCATCTATCACAACCCGCGTTGCAGCAAGTGTCGCGCCAGCCTGGAATTGCTTGGCGAAAACGGCATACAGGCGGAGATTGTCGAATACCTGGAATCGCCACCCGATGCGGACACCCTTACCGCCCTGCTCGACATGCTGGGACTGGAGCCACGCGAGCTGATGCGCACGCACGAGGCCGAGTACAAAGAGGCAAAGCTCGACAACCCGGAACTGACACGTGAACAACTGATTGCCGCCATGGTGAAATATCCGAAACTGATCGAACGTCCCATCGTGGTCAAGGGCGGCAAGGCGACGATCGGCCGGCCGCCGGAAAGAGTGCTCGATATAATCTAGTTGTTTGCATTACCGCAGAAGGCAAAAAACATGAACGAAGTCCTCGTGCTCTACTACAGCCGCTATGGTGCAACTGCGGAGATGGCACAACACATCGCACACGGTATCGAGTCCGTGAACGACTGCGCTGCACGCATCCGCACCGTGGCGCCGGTATCGACCGTCTGCGAGGCAACGGCTGATGACATCCCGGCAGAGGGACCACCCTATGCCACGCTGGATGATCTGCAGGAGTGCGCCGCCCTTGCACTGGGCAGCCCGACGCGCTTTGGCAACATGGCGGCACCACTCAAGTACTTTATCGACTCGACCAGCAGCCTGTGGTTGTCAGGAGCACTGGCGGGCAAACCAGCCGCCACGTTTACCTCGACATCCAGCATGCATGGCGGCCAGGAAACCACCCTGCTTTCCATGATGCTGCCGTTGCTGCACCACGGCATGCTCATCACGGGACTGCCCTACACGGAAACCGAACTGCTCAGCACCGTAACCGGCGGCACCCCCTACGGCCCCAGCCATACCGCCGGCGCCGATAGCAAGCGGCCATTGAGCGGCGATGAGAAAACCCTGTGCGTGGCACTCGGCAGGCGCCTGGCGGATACCGCCCGCCGGCTGTGCACCAACCCAGGTCGATGAACAAGACACGTCTTCTGTATGGAGTGACCGCGACCGGCTATTTCGGCACCTTTGCGCTGTTGCTGGCGTGGTATGCCTGGCTGGCACCGTCACCCTACTTTCCGGTAACACTGGTACTGCTGTGCCTGGTCACGCCACTGCTGTTCCCGCTACGCGGCATCCTGCATGCACGCCGTTACACCATCGCCTGGAGTTGCTTCCTCGCCCTGCTATACTTTACGCACGGCGTCATTGCGGCATACAACTCGCCTGTCACCCGCCCGTACGGCCTGCTGGAAATTCTGTTCGCCTCGCTCTGGTTCCTCGGCGGGATGGCTTACATCAGGGCAGGCAAGACCTGAGAGAAAACGGCCGGCGTCAGACGAATCCCAGCACTTCTTTAACAAAGGGGATCGTCAGGCGACGCTGCTCGATCATCGATGCCTCATCGAGTCGGTCGAGCAAATCAAATACCGAGGGCAAGTCGCGCGGAATGCGCTTCAGCAGGAACTGCGCCGTATCCTCGGGCAATTCCAGACCGCGGCCACGCGCACGGTGCGACAAAGCAGCGATCACATCAGCATCGGGCAAGGGTTTGAGCACATAGGTCACGCCCCAGCCAAGCCGTGATACCAGGTCGGGCAAGGCAATGCCGCTCTGGTCCGGTCGCCGTGTACCGGTAACCAGCAGGGTGGCGCCTGCCGCACGCACCCGGTTGAACAGGTCAAACACAGCGTGCTCCCATGCCTCATTTCCCGCAATCGCCTGCACGTTATCAAGGCACACCAACTGCATCTGTTCCAGGCCGTCGAGCACAGCCGGCGACATCCCGCTCAACCCGTCCAGCGGCAGATATGCCGTGCTGTAGCCTGCTGCACTGGCCTCGAAACAGGCCGCCTGCAGTAAATGTGTCTTGCCCATACCGGCGGCGCCGGTGATGTACAGTAACGGCTCGCCCTGCCCCTGTGCAGCCGCCTGCAGTGTGGTGACAAGCTCGGTGTTGGGGCCGCTGTAGAAACTTTCAAAGCGGGCACTGTCACGCAACGCCAGGCCCAGCGGCAATTGAGGACTGATCCGGGGAGCAGCCACAGTGTAATCAGGGCTCACGCTTGTGCCAGGCCCTGCGCCCCCAGGTCCAGATATAACCCACCCCGCTCCAGATCGTGGTAAGCAGTACGCTGTAGAACAGGGTATCGATCCAGGTCGCCGGCAGCTCCCGGATACCATGCGTAAACATCACCGCCAGCACCAGCAGTATCTGTGCAACCGTGTTCAGCTTGCTTGCCCAACTGGGTTCCGCGATGAGTTGTTCGATAAAGTAGTGGTAACTCACAGCACCCGCCACAATCACCAGGTCACGCAGGATGACGAGCACCACCAGCCAGTATGGGATCCAGCCCAGGTAACCGAGCGTAACAAAGGAACACACCAGTAACAGCTTGTCAGCCAGCGGATCGAGTAACGCCCCAAGGTGACTGGACCAGTTAAAACGCTTGGCCAGGTAACCATCAATGCCATCGGAAGCGCCAGCCACCCCAAACACTACCAGTGCAGCGGCAGCACGGTCGTTCAGCAGCAACCAGACCACCGGCGGAACCAGCAGGAAACGGAATGCCGTGATCAGGTTGGGGAGATCGCGGGCTCTCATTGCCGCAGCAGGTAAGTTCCCGGCATACCGTCGGCAGCGGGAGTCAGTACGGTACCAATGGCAACAGTGCGCGTCAGGTCCTGCATGCTGCCGTTCAATTGCAGCGTATATTGCACCGCGCCAGGCTTCACTTCCCCCACCTGAAGATTGCGTATCGAGGACAGCGACGCAAGATAGTTATTGGTACGCGCATAGGCCGCGAGCGTATTGATACCGGTGACGGATATCACCACCGTACTACCTGCTGTATTTGTAGTTATGGCCAGCTGCGACGCCTGCACATCGGCCAGGTCATCAATGCCCTGTTTTGCCAGCACATCCAGTTGTGGATGGGAATCCGACCAGCTGCGGGTCTTGCCACCCATTTCCAGTTGCCAGCGCGAGGCCCAGCCACCGGACGGCATACGGTTCAGGCGGCCGATCAGGATGGCCGGTGGGTTGTAGCGTTGTGACGCGCTGACTACCTTGTCGAAAAAACCACCCCATATGTCTGCGTAACGCACCCGTGCCTGGTCCTCCAGATCCATCAACGGGAACACTACCGGCACGCCCCGCGCACGTGCCGCCACGGCCACCTCCCGGTGCACCTCGCTGGTATCGTCTGCCGACACCAGGTAACGATTGCCACGGTCCTCCACCGCCAGCCACACCAGCGTATCCGGCCGCTCGCCACCCCAGTAGGCCAGGCCCTGCTGCTGCAAGGTCTGGCGAATCGCATCACCGTCAAAGCGCACCCACAATTTCAGTAACGGCGGCTCCTGGTTTGGCTCGGTGAAATATCGATACTGCTGCACCAGCTGTTCGGGACCGGCCAGCAGGGTCTGCACCGCGGGTGCTTCCAGCACACTGCCCTGGCCGGTTACACGCACCAGCACCTCACCGAGCGCCGACTTCAGTGCCACGCTGCGTTGCGCCGGCGTCTGGTCACTGACCACTACCTCGGCTTCAAACAGGGCGGGAGCAGCCGCCTGCACGGCAAGCACCGGCAGACACAGCAACAGCGCCAGCAAAAAGCTTCTTTGTTGATACTTATCCATATGTTACCAGTGAGCTCTCAGGTGATTTTTGCACAGCATACGGATATCCAGCAGGTTTGACCACAGCAATGCCGGGCCCTCGGCGGGTTTACGCGTCAGCGGCCGACCGCTACCATAGCGCACCTGTTTTCCGAGGAGTTCGTGCGTGAGCGTGCAAAAAAAGTCAGGTGCATCCGGGACCCCCCTGAGCTATCGCGATGCCGGCGTGGATATCGAGGCCGGCGGCGAACTCGTCGAACGCATCAAACCCGCGGTTGCAAGGACCCATCGTCCCGGCGTGCTGTCCGGCCTGGGCGGCTTTGGCGCCCTGTTTGAACTGCCGCTGGATCGCTACCGGAAACCGGTACTGGTATCCGGCACCGACGGCGTCGGCACCAAGCTCAAACTCGCTATCGAGGCCGGCATCCACGACAGCATCGGCATCGACCTGGTAGCCATGTGCGTCAACGACATCGTGGTTACCGGCGCGGAACCACTGTTCTTTCTGGACTACTACGCAACGGCAAAACTGGAACTGGATATTGCCGCTGACGTCATCAGCGGCATTGCTCAGGGCTGCGAGCAGGCCGGCGCCGCACTGGTCGGCGGTGAAACAGCGGAAATGCCTGGCATGTACAGTAGCGGCGACTATGACCTGGCCGGCTTCAGTGTTGGCATCGTGGAAAAATCAGACATTATCGACGGCAGCCAGGTGGGTGTCGGCGACGCATTGATCGGGATCGCCTCCTCCGGGCCGCATTCCAACGGCTATTCCCTGATCCGCAAGATCCTGGAGGTCAGCGACAGCCAGCTGACCGATACGCTCGGTGGCCACACACTTGCCGAGTGCCTGCTGGCACCGACACGCATCTACGTGAAGCCACTGCTGTCTTTGTGCAAGGCCTTCAATATCCATGCACTGGCGCACATCACCGGTGGCGGGCTGACCGAGAATGTACCGCGCGTACTGCCGGCCGGCACACGCGCCGTGATCAACACCAGCACATGGCAACCCCCAGAGATCTTTGACTGGCTGCAACAGCATGGCAATGTCGAGCCACAGGAGATGTACCGCACCTTTAACTGCGGCATCGGCATGGTCGTGTGTGTCGCGCAGGCAGATGCCGACGCCGTGATTGCTCACCTCAAGGCGGAAGGTGAAGATGCGCGTCTTATTGGTGAAATCGAGACAGGTGATGCACAGCCCGACGTCAGACTGACGCGTTAATGACTCAAGCGGCAACATCGCTTTTACCAATCGTCATCCTGATTTCCGGGCGTGGCAGCAACCTGCAATCCATTATTGACTGCGCCGCCAGTGGCGCACTGACGGTGAAGGTCCGCGCCGTCATCAGCAACCGACCGGATGCCACTGGCCTGGAGATCGCCAGGGCCGCCGGTATTGCTACCGAAATCATCGACCACGACCTGTACGCTGATCGTCAATCCTTTGACCATGCGTTGCAGGCCCGTATCGATCAGTATCAGCCCGGGCTGGTGGTGCTGGCGGGGTTCATGCGCCTGCTATCCGAAGACTTTGTCACGCACTATCATGGCCGCATGCTCAATATTCACCCGTCACTGCTGCCAGAGTTCCCCGGCCTGCACACGCACCGGCGCGCCATCGAGGCCGGTCACCGCGAACACGGGGCAAGTGTGCACTTTGTCACCGCCGATATGGATAGCGGCCCGGTGCTGCTACAGGCACGCGTGCCCGTTAAACCGGACGATGACCCCGCGTCCCTCGCCGCACACGTGCTGACCCAGGAACACAGGTTGTACCCGCTCGCAATTCAATGGTTTGCCGAGCAGCGAATTTTTCTCGACGCAAACGGTCGAATTGTTTTTGACGGCCAGCCGCTGACACATCCCAGGGACCTGGCCAGGGAGCAACCGTTGCCATGCTGAACAAATGCCTGATGACTCACCTGCTAGTGGCAGTCGTGCTGATTACCGGCACAGCCAGCGCTGCGCTCCCCCTGCCGGACTTCAAGGCAAGCTACGAACTGACACGCGGCTCACTAAAGATCGGCAATTCGACCATCGAGCTCTCCAACGGCAGTGATGGCACCTACACCTATAAATCACACAGCTGGCCGGTACGCTGGGTGGCCTGGTTCCTGAAGGACAAGCTGTTTGAGACCAGCCGCGGTGCCATCACCGACGCCGGCATTCGTCCCGATTACTATCATTACCAGCGCACCGGCGGAACGAAAGAGCGTGAGGCGAAGCTGGCTTTCGACTGGGAACGCATGGTCGTCGAGAACAATGTCGAGGACAGCCCGTGGGAAATGGACATACCGGCCGGCACCATCGACAAACTCGTCTCGCAACTCGGCATGATGCATGCACTGGCCAACGGCCAGCACGACATCACCTTCAACATCGCGGACGGCGGCAAGCTCAAGGAATACCGCTTCAAGGTGGTCGGCGAGGAGACCCTTGAACTGCCGGCCGGGACCTTCGAGACCGTCAAGGTCACAAAGCTACGCGATAACAACAAGCGCGAAACCTATATCTGGTGCGCACCGACGCTCAACTACCTGCCGGTACGTATCTGGCAACGTGAAAAGGACGACTCAAAGTACCAGAGTGACCTGGAAAGTTTCAGTGATTCGCTGAGAATCGCGGACAAGCACTAGCGGCTATAACGCAAAAAGGCACCAGGAAAATCATTTGCCTCCTGCGGCAACAGCTGTTTTCCATGCGGTCCGGCGCAGATCAAATTGACGACGATCAACTCATTTCATCACACCGGGAACTATACTTGCTTCAGGTGGGACTAATTCTGGATAGTCGACTGAGGGATTTATTATGAAACAGAAAATACTGCTTTCCATCCTGCTGGCAGCAACAGTGACCACCACGGGGTGCGCCACCTACCAGGGCGAACACGAACAGGCCGGCATGGTAATCGGTGGCATTCTGGGTGGTGTGCTCGGGAAAGAGGTAGGCGGCGGTCGCGGCCGCACTGCAGCGATTATCGCCGGCACCCTGGCCGGTGCGGCCATCGGTGGCGCGATCGGTCAGAACATGGATGCAAATGACCGCCGCAGGACGGCACAAACACTGGAAACCGTACGCACCGGTGTGCCGTCACGCTGGCACAACCCGGATAGCGGCAATGACTATGCGGTCACACCGACCCGCACCTATGACACGGCCCAGGGCCCGTGCCGGGAGTACACTGTCGATGCCGTGATTGGCGGCAGGAATGAAGAGGTCTACGGCACCGCCTGCCGTCAGCCAGACGGCAGCTGGCGGGTACAGAACTAGCGTGGCCAGGGGGCGGCACTGCCGCCCCCTGTTGCAAGCAATAGCCGCTTACCTGGCCTCGAGCAGTTCGGCCACCAGGTCGGCGATGTCCTCGGAGTACAGGTCACGAAAAAAGTGATCGGCGCCGTCCATCGTCACCAGGCTGATCGCCTTGCCATCAGCCAGCGGCTCGACCTTCCCGATCAGACCTTTCACTACCGTGTCCTCGGTACCGGCAAACACGGTAACCGGCGCACGAATCCCGGTCAGTAACCGGGGTGTATCCATCTTCTCATCCGGGCCATGGTAGGACAGGAAGGCCTCGGCCGTGGCACTGGTATCTTCACAGTAGATGAAATCCACACCCGCCATCATCTCACTACCCTTACCCTCGGCCACCATCTTCTGCGCCTTTGCCAACAGCGGCGCCAGCTCCTTTCCGTAACGCTTCTTGTAGTCCTGCAGGGCATAGGCGGCATCCTGTGTCATCGGGGCTACCAGCAACACTGCGCTCACCACGGGATCGTCATGGTCGGCGGCAAAGCGTGCCGTCTGGTTGCCACCGCGCGAATGTCCCAGCAACGCAACCGTGCTGACACCCTGCGCCTTCAGCCAGCCGAGCCAGGCACCGATCTCGCCAACCGCATCGGTATGTGTATGGGTGTGTGGTGTCGCGCAGTCATACATCGCCGCAGCACGGTCATCCAGACCCAGGCTGAGATTGATCGCCAGCGAACTGATGCCGCGGTCAGCAAACATACCCTGCAGACCGGCCATTATTTCCATGCCGCGGTGCGCCAGCGTGCCATGCGTCATCAGTACCACGGGGCCGGTCGACACATCTGAACCGGCCTGCTCCAGGTTGGCATTCAGTGTTCTGCCGTCATGCGAAAGCGTAACCACACCGGCCATGGTGGAGAATGACAGGCACAGGCCAAGTAACAGAATAATGAAACGATTACGCATGATGAACCTCCTGGTGTAATCAGTCGTAGTTGTCGTAATTATCGCCGGAACGGCGCTACCACAACAATATTAAAAACAGGATTGCCGGCACCGCCTGCGCGCCGACAGCCGCCGCACGGGAACGATGCCAGGGGCCCACTCAGCCCCCTGTGTTCGCCGCGGTAACGTCTATCGTTTTCACCACGCCCTGGGGACTTGATACGGGACGGGGGTCAGGTCTTCGGCAGGGTGACGCCCTTCTGGCCCTGGTACTTGCCACCGCGGTCCTTGTAGGAAGTCTCGCAGACCTCGTCGGATTCAAGGAACAGCACTTGCGCAACACCCTCGTTGGCGTAAATCTTTGCCGGCAATGGCGTGGTATTGGAAAACTCCAGCGTCACATGCCCTTCCCATTCCGGTTCGAACGGCGTGACATTGACGATGATACCGCAGCGCGCGTAGGTCGACTTGCCAAGGCAGATAGTCAGCACGTTGCGCGGGATACGAAAGTATTCCACCGTGCGCGCCAGTGCGAACGAGTTCGGCGGGATGATACAGACGTCCGACTTCACATCGACGAAGCTGTTGTCATCGAAATTCTTCGGGTCAACAATGGCCGAGTTGATGTTGGTGAAGATCTTGAATTCATCCGAGCAGCGGATGTCGTAACCGTAACTTGACGTGCCATAGGAGACGATGCGACCGGCGCTGTTTTCACGCACCTGGCCCGCCTCAAACGGCTCAATCATGCCATGTTCGGTCGCCATGCGGCGAATCCACTTGTCGGACTTGATGGACATTATCTGGTATGGCTACCTTACTTGATTGACATATTATTGAGAGTTGCTCCTGTGAGTAGAAGACAAGGCAGAAATCGCCGGAAAAGCGCAGCGTACACAATAGTACGTGAGCATTTTCCGGCGATTTCTAACGCAGTATTCTGCCACAGGAGCAGCTCTCAATCGTTTTGGATGACGATTTGCGGGAAGCGCGCTGCATAATCCTTCGTCTTGAGCGACAGCTTCGCCGCGGTACGGCGTGCGATCTCGCGGTAGATTTGCGAAATGCGCGCATCCGGCTCGGCGACCACGGTCGGCTTGCCGGAATCGGTCTCTTCACGGATGCGCTTGTCGAGCGGCAACGCACCGAGAAAATCGACATCATTCTCTTCTGACATGCGGGAACCGCCACCCTCACCGAAGATGTGCTCCTCGTGACCGCACTTGCTGCAAATGTGGATACTCATGTTCTCCACCACACCCAGCACCGGCACCTCGACCTTCTCGAACATCTTGAGACCCTTGCGGGCATCCAGCAGCGCGATATCCTGCGGGGTGGTGACAATGACTGCGCCACTGACCGGCACCTGCTGCGCCAGGGTCAGCTGGATGTCGCCGGTACCCGGCGGCAGATCAACCACCAGGTAATCAATATCTTTCCAGTTGGTATCGTTGAGCAACTGTTGCAGTGCCTGGGTAACCATTGGGCCACGCCAGATCATCGGCGTCTCTTCGTCGACCAGGAAACCAATCGACATGGCCTGCAGGTGATAACTGTTCATCGGCTCCAGCGACTTGCCATCCAGCGACTCCGGCTTGCCCTGCACACCGAGCATACGCGGCTGGCTGGGGCCGTAGATATCCGCATCCAGTATGCCGACGCTGGCGCCCTCGGCAGACAATGCCAGCGCCATGTTAACCGCGGTGGTTGACTTGCCGACGCCGCCCTTGCCGGAGGCAACGGCAATGATGTTCTTGATGCCATCGATATGCTTGACGCCCTTCTGGGCGGAATGCGCGGAAATACTGGTCGAGACATCAATGACCGCACTGCCGATGCCGTCGACGGACTCGACCAGCGCTTTCAGTTTCGCTGCCAGCTCATCGCGGTAGCCGGAGGCCGGGAAGCCCAGCACGACCTTGACCGTCGCGGTATCGCCATCGATCGATATATCCTTGATGCACTTTGCAGAAACCAGGTCCCGCTCAAGATAGGGATCCACATAACTTGCCAGCCCGGTTTCAATCTGGTCTTTGGTCACTTCAGCCATAGTTCGCTCCTGAATGGGAACCGTTTACCCAAGGGGATAATGCGGGTGAAAATTGACCGCGCATTGTACACGAACTTGTCGGCATCGTCCCCATGACTACCCATAGGGGATACCACAAGCACGGCAGGTCTATGGCATACTAGGCCGATTATTCACAATGTCTTCATGGTTTTAATCCCGATACCACAAGAATGAGTCAGGAAAGCCGCACCATACTGGTCACCAGCGCCCTGCCCTATGCCAACGGCCCCATCCACATTGGTCATCTGGTTGAATACATCCAGACCGATATCTGGGTGCGCTTCCAGAAACTGCGCGGGCATGACTGCATCTATGTATGCGCCGATGATGCCCACGGCACACCGATCATGCTGCGTGCCAACCAGGAGGGGATCAGCCCGGAGCAGCTGATCGAGGCGGTCGGCCTGGAACACCGTGCCGATTTCGCAGAATTCAACATCGGCTTCGACAACTATCACAGCACACATTCAGAAGAGAACCGTGAGCTTGCCGAGCAAGTGTACAGGGCACACTTCAAGGCCGGTCATATCACCACACGCACCATCACCCAGGCGTTCGACCCGGAAAAGCAGATGTTCCTGCCGGACCGCTTCATTCGCGGCGAGTGCCCGCGCTGCGGGGCACCCGATCAGTACGGTGACAATTGCGAGGCCTGCGGCGCAACCTACTCGCCTACGGAACTGAAGAACGCGGTCTCGGCTGTATCCGGCGCAACACCGGTAGAAAAGGAATCGCTGCATTATTTCTTCAAGCTGGCCGACTTTGAACCGGAACTGCGTACGTGGACTGCCGCCGGCCACCTGCAGACGGAGGTCAGCAACAAGCTGTCCGAGTGGTTTGCCGATGGCCTGCGCGAATGGGATATCTCGCGCGACACACCTTACTTCGGCTTCCGGATACCCGACACGGAAGACAAGTACTTTTATGTCTGGCTGGATGCGCCAATCGGTTACATGGCGAGCTTCAAGAACCTGTGCGGTAAAACCGGGCGTGACTTCGATACCTACTGGGGCAAGGACAGCGCGACCGAGCTATACCATTTCATCGGCAAGGACATCATCTATTTCCACGCGCTATTCTGGCCGGCGATGCTGAGCGGAGCAGGTTTGCGCACACCGACGGCAGTCTTCGCGCACGGCTTTCTCACCGTGGACGGACAGAAGATGTCCAAGTCGCGCGGCACCTTCATCAAGGCACGCACCTACCTCGACCACCTCAACCCGGAATACCTGCGCTATTACTTTGCCGCCAAGCTGGGCAGCGGCGTCGATGACCTGGACCTCAACCTCGATGACTTCATTGCGCGCGTCAACAGCGACCTGGTCGGCAAGGTAGTAAACATTGCCAGTCGCTGCGCCGGTTTTATCAACAAGCGCTTTGGTGGGCAGCTTGCCGACAACTGTACAGAGACGGCGCTGTACAATGAGTTCATCGATGCTGGCGATGCGATTGCCGAACTCTTCGAACAGCGCGAGTTCAGCCAGGCAGTACGCCGCATCATGGCCCTGGCCGACAGGGCCAACCAGTATATTGATGCGAACAAACCGTGGGTGCTCGCCAAACAGGAAGGCCAGGAACAGACAGTACAGGATGTCTGCAGCGTGGGGCTCAACCTGTTTCGCGTACTGATGACCTACCTGCAACCCATCCTGCCGGCGATGACCGCACAGGTGGAAACGTTTCTGAATATTCCGACCATGCGCTGGGATGCCATCGAGACACCACTGACAGGACATACCATCAATGCATTCACACCGCTGATGACACGTGTGGAGCAGGAGAAAATCGACGCCATGCTGGAAGACTCAAAGGAACACCTCGCAAACGCTGCAGAGACAATAACCAGCGGTCCCCTGGCGGACGACCCCATTGCCGAGACCATCAACTTCGATGACTTCGCAAAGCTCGACCTGCGCATTGCACGCATTGCAAAAGCCGCATCGGTGGAAGGCGCCGACAAGCTGCTGCAGTTGACACTCGACCTCGGTGGCGAGACACGCAACGTGTTTGCCGGCATCAAGTCGGCCTACAGCCCGGAGTCACTGGAAGGCCAGCTCACCGTGATGGTCGCCAACCTCGCACCGCGCAAGATGCGTTTCGGCGTCTCCGAAGGCATGGTGCTGGCTGCCGGCCCGGGTGGCGATGAGCTGTTCATACTGCACCCGGACGCCGGCGCACAACCCGGAATGCGCGTGAAGTAGGCACCCTAAGCGACTGTATTTTATGACAGAGCTTGCACTTATTCTGATCAGTACCATCCTGGTCAACAATTTTGTCCTGGTGAAGTTTCTGGGGCTATGCCCGTTCATGGGCGTCTCGCGCAATGTCGATACCGCGACCGGCATGGCGCTTGCCACCACCTTCGTGCTGACACTGTCTTCCATCTGCAGCTACCTGGCCAACGAGTACCTGCTGATCCCGCTCGGACTGGAATACCTGCGCACCATCACCTTTATC
>JAOUBY010000092.1 GCA_029860045.1 Gammaproteobacteria bacterium
ACCGTCGCTGGCGCAGGGTCCGCGATGCGTGATTGCAGCATAGGGTCTGCGATGCGTGATTGCAGCATCACGCCACTCACGGTACCCATTGCGAAGATCAGCAGGGCAGCAATTGCCCGTGAGGGGATGCGCGTCGTCCAGTCAGTTTTCCAGTGTTGCTGTGTTTCTGCCGGCAGCTCGGGTTCGCGATAGGCGAGACGCACGCAGTCCTTGATTTGCAGCAACTCGCAAATGCGGCAGGCCAGTTCGTCATCCTGGCGAACGGCTTCCATGATCTCGGCACGTCCGGCCAGGTCGATTTCATCATCGATAAACGCCTGTAATTCCTCGTCTGTATATTCGTGGTCATTAATCATTTGATCCTCCTGATCTTGGCCCGCGCGTATTCATGGCGCGGGTCATACTCTGCCAGCGCCACTTTTAGCGCCTTCCTTGCTCGGCTGATACGGCTCATTACGGTCCCAATGGGGATTTCCAGGATTTCGGCAATTTCCGCATAGGAAAAGCCGGCGAGGTCCACCAGGGTGATGACCTGGCGTTGGCCGGTCGGCAGTTGCGCGATCATGCCGCGTACCCTGTCGATGATGTCCTGGCGCTCGTTGGTGTCCTGTGTGCTCGGGTGTTTATCAAAGGACAGGCTGTCAATGTCGACCATGTCGCGATGGCTGCGCAGGTGGTCATACCAGCAGTTCGCCAGGATGCGGGTCAGCCACGACTTGACGGCCTTGGTGTTGTGCAATTGCCTGGCATTGCGCAGGGCCTTGACCATCGTCTCCTGTACCAGGTCATCTGCCAGGGCCGGCTGATGACACCAGGAGTAGGCGATCTTGTATAGCAATTCTCGCCGTTTCTCTAATTCTTTCCTTATAAACAAGGAGTTACTGAGCATCAATCCGTCCTCCCGGGACGATTTCAGGGCCAGTGCCGCAACTATTGCCGTTACACACTAAGCTTTGACGGGCAAACGGCAGCATTTATTCCCCGCGTCCCGCGCGCGGGAGGGGGTGTTACAAGGTATCCAGCACGCGCTTTCTCAGCCGCTGCTGTTCCTCGTCGCTGATCAATCCCTTTTCATGCAATGACTCGATTCGCTGCAGGCGCTGCTCGGCGCTGGCAGGTATCTGCTGCTGTACGGCCGGGGCCGGGGTCGGTACCGGTACTGGTGCGGCAGCCGGTTGTGCTGCCGGTGGTCGGTAATTCGGGTCGCATTCCAGTTTTACATGGATGTCCTTTGCCAGCAGGTTGTCATCCACCTGGGTCAGGTAGTCTTTGCAGCCGGGTTTTCTGAGCATCAGCTTGCCGAAGTAGCGGAACGCAATCAGGCTGTCGCTGCCACCGGTGAAGCCGGAGCGGAACGTATCGGCTGGCGTGATCGTCAGTGGTGTGACACCTGCTTCAACACCGTCGGCCAGTACGGTGGCACCTGCCGGGTCAGACTCGATGGTGATTTGTTGAGAATTACCGGTAGAGAGCCCCCCCATGCTGCCACACCCGCCAAGCGGCAGGGTGAGCGCAACCAGAAAAGTTACCTTTATATGGTGTGCGTTCATCCATTTTGTCATTTTTCATCCTCCCGCGCCGATACCAGGGTGCGAGGTATAACCTGTTTGCCGGAGCCTGACAAGCCGGTCCTTTCCCTGTGAGAAAGGCATGCTGAAAAGATTCTGTAAATTATGGAATAAATGGTGGGAATTCTGCGTCTTATATTTCATAATCCGGTATCGCTGTACCGCCACAATAATAATCCACGACACTATTTAACCTGATATAGGAGAGAAATAAATGCGCGTGTCCAGAAAATACCCGACATGGCTGTCCGTGCTGCTTGCCAGCGTTGTGCTGGTTGCCAACACCCTGGCGATGTCTGTCCAGGCGGCAGAAGCGAAGCCGTTTGCGGAGAAGAAGGTGGTACTGCAGATCAGTGATATGGACCCCAGCAAGCAGACGCTGGTGTTGAATGTCGCCACCAACCTGATCAAGCACTACGGTCCGGACAAGATTGATATCGAGATCGTGGCCTTTGGCCCGGGTCTGCGTTTGTTGTTTGCAGACAACGTGAATGTCGGGCGTATTGATGGCCTGGATAAGAATGGCGTGCGTTTCGCGGCCTGCAGCAACACCGTCAAGAAAATGACCAAGTTGCTCGGTGGCGCGCCGGAGCTGAACTCACACGCGGTGCATGTCGATGCCGGCGTGGTGCGCATGATGGATCTCATAGACCAGGGTTACACGCTTGTAAAACCGTGATCTGTTTAAGAATTGTTTAAATATCGTACGACCACTGTTACGGGGGAAATTATGGGTAATCACCTTACCAGACTGAAATTCACGATGGCCGCGGTTCTGGCCAGTCTACTGCTCTCGGCACCGGCCTTTGCCGCTGACTGGCTGTCGTTGCAGGGTACCGAGCCGGCTGGATCTGCCGCGCGCGCCAAGATCTGGGGCTTTGTGCAGCCACAGTACACCCAGATGGATGGAACAAAGCTCAAGGCTGGTCCGTGGGGAGGGCAACAGGCCATCTTCAACGTGGTGCGTCCGGACAATGACAGTGAGTCGGGCTTCCAGCTGCGGCGTGCCCGCATCGGCGCGCGTGGTACCGGTTTCCCGCTGGACAGCAACGTCAACTATTTCCTGCTGGCCGAGTTCGGCAATAATGGTGTTACCACCAGTGGCGGCGGTTCGGTCAAGCTGACCGATGCCAGTGTCACGCTGAATCACGCGAAGGAATATACCCGTCTGCGCTTTGGCCAGTTCAAGACGCCGGGCTCGGAAGACGGCCTGCAGGCGATTCATGTGCACAATTACAACAACTTCTCGCTGCCGGCAGACCAGTTGCTGCTGGAACGCTTCCGGGACTGGGATGGTGTCGCGAACTGTCTGGTGCCGGCTGATGGTCCTCTGGATGCAGAGGAGGCAGCATGGTTCCTGGCCTGTTCTGGCGGCAATGGCCTGAATGGCTCGGTCGGTGCCTACCGTGACATCGGTGTGCAGTTGTTCAATACCTTCAAGATCAAGGATGGTATGGGCAAGTATCCCTGGGAAATCAGCTATGCCTTCATGGTTGGTAACGGCAATGGCATTGCGCGCGGTGACAACGATGACAACCGCGAGTTCTACTATTACCTGTCTGCCGGCCAGGTGTTTGGCGGCAAGGGTGCACGTCGCCAGGACTGGAAGGTCTATGCCTGGTTGCAGGATGGCAAGCGCACCCTCCTCAGTACCAGCAATATACCGGACTCGGGTCCGGCTCCGCCGTTCTTCGAACCCGATTTTGACGCGTTTGAAGTCAAGGAATTTGACCGTAAACGCTGGGGTGTCGGTGGTACCTATCGCAAGGGCAAGTATCGCCTGTACGGTGAGTATGTTAAAGCCGAGGGCATGCTTCCTAACGCAACAGACGGCGCTTCAATTGGCGGGGCCGTGAGTAACAACGGGTTGGCGGTTTCAACATTCAACACGCTGACTGATAATGAAGCGGAAGGTTGGTACCTGGACTTCGGTTACAAGGTGCTGCCTAACCTTGAACTGGATGTCCGTTACGACGAACTGGATCGCGGCACGGAAGGTGCGGCAGCGATCGAGCGTAATTTTGAGCGCTGGACCCTCGGTGCACAGTACTTCTTCAACAAGAAGAGTCGTTTCACGCTCAACTATGAGTTCAGGGACACCACTGCGTCGGGTGCACCAGCTACTCCCCAGACCATTGTTAGTGGTACGGATGACGTGCTGACTGCGCAGGTACTGGTAATCTTCTAGGTCGTTACCAGCAAGTCCTGTAGTAACAGAACCCGGCCTCATTAATGATGAGGCCGGGTTTTTCTTTGTTATTGATGTAGGAGCGCCTTGCAGGCGCGATAAAATTGGCGTTTTATTGCTGGCTGGGTTCCCGCCTGCGCGGGAACGACGGCGGTAGTTAATTCGCGAACAGCGTCCGCTCCTATTGAGTTGCCCCGGTCTGCTGAATTAAACCTGTCCAAAGGAGTGTCGTGAGTCCAAAGAAACATCCGTTTGCCTGGTTAATCCTGGCGCTGATTGCAATCACCTTGCTGGCTGTCTGGCTTGTGCCGAATGCGGCTGCGGCGAGTGGGCAAGTGCTTTATTCGTGGCAGTTACCTGCTGACCGCTCAGTTGAAGATGCCCGGGGGAATCCTCAAGGCAGTTGTTCTTCGCAGGCCCTGTACCTAAGGACAATATACGCCGGGCAGCGACCTTCCTAGTATATAAATCAGCGGCGCAACTCCTCCTACGCAGTACTATAGCGCCGTTATAAAAGAAGAAGTGCGGCCGGGCGTGTTCACTGACTGTATGTGAATATGCCCGGCTGTTTTCTATTTTCTGAGCGGCCACCGGATTTCTGTGGCAGGTGCCAGCCTCCGGTCGTGCTGGCAGCTCAGAATACGATCCGGTCGTATGTCCAGTACAGCCCTATAACGGCAATGGTGGCAGAGCCTGTTACCACGATCACGTGGCGGTACCAGTTCCTGTGGCCGAACCACAGGCCGACGCTCAGAAAGGCCAGCGTGATGATGGCCAGCTGGCCGAGCTCGACACCGACATTAAAGCTGAGCAGGGCGGTCAGGAAGGCGTCGTCCGGCATGCCAAAGTCCTGCAACACACTGGCAAAACCCAGTCCGTGCAGCAGTCCGAAACAGAACACCAGCAGCAGGCGGCTGTTGTGCAGCGAGCGTGCAAAGATATTTTCTATGCCGATCCAGGCAATCGACAGTGCAATCAGCGGTTCGACAATATTGGCGGGCAGGCTGACGATGCCACTGGTGGATAAACCCAGTGTGATGGTATGTGCCACGGTAAACATGGTCACCTGCCATAACAGCGGCCGCAGTTTCACGCTGAACAGGAATATCCCGAGGATAAACAGGATGTGGTCCAGCCCCTTGGGGAGAATATGCTCAAAACCGGCCACCAGGTAGCTCTTGATTACCGCGCTGGCCGGCTGTCGTGTAAACACCTCGGTGAGTGAGAACGGTTCACTGGCCTCGTCCTTGCGCAGCCATTGCCAGTCTGACCAGTGCCACTTCTCGTTGGCCGTATCGATCTGCCTTACCCGCACCGCGTTATCGCCAAATACCGCCGGGTAGTACCAGCGCACACTGTTGACCGATCGATCCAGTTCACCTTCCAGGAAGATCACGCTGATGCGTGGCACCTTGGTGTAACCCGGTTCCGGGATCTCCACGCGCGTGATGGCGAGTGGCGCCGGCTGGTTGTCGAACTCCAGCCTGACGATCTCCGTGAAGCGCTTTTTGAACGGCTCGAAGGCCACCTGCAGGTCTCCGGCCTGCAGCACCCGCAGTTCGTCGTAGGCAGCCGCATTGGGGGCGTCCTGCGTATTACGGTAACGGGAATTAATACCGGTCAGCAGGGCCTCGATGCTGGCTCTGACCTCGACCTTGTAGGTGCCGTTGGTATTGATGCTGATTTCCACCAGCGCTGGCTTGACGATATCGGCCAGTAGCGGTGCCGGGGCAATCGCCGCTGCCAGTAATCCGAACAGGCACACCAGTGCCTGCATTGCCAGATGTCGTGGTGGCGGGATCAGTTCAGCCATGCTTATTATGCCATGCGGGAGCGGGTGATACCTCTTTTGAGAGGCCGTATATCAGCATGATGTGAATCACTAAAATGCCTTCATCCGCTGTAATTTCATTGAGTGGTGTTCTATCATAAGACCATTATTATGTCGTGTATTGCAGGTATTTATTGCGATACTGTCAGGCGCTGCATACCGGGGGGGATGCCCATACGCAGCGCGCTATGTTAATACGTGTAACATCTAAACGAAAACAAACCAGGTGACCTATGCCTCCATTTGATCGTCGTGAATTTCTCAAGATTATGGGTGTCGGGGCCGTTGCCGGCACCGGCCTGATTTCCTGCAGCAAGTCTGAGAACGGTGCCGGGAGCGCACCTGCCGAGCCGCCACCGGCCAGCGCGCCGCAGGATCCGCTGGCGGGTTTTTATGATCTTCCCATGCGCGGCAATGCGCGCATTCTGCACATCACCGATGTGCATGGCCAGTTGAACCCGGTGTATTTCCGTGAGCCCAATGTCAACCTCGGCATGGGCGATGCCTATGGCCGCCCGCCACACATCGTTGGCAGCAAGATGCTGGATTACATGGGGCTGGCCGCTGATACCCCGGAGGCCTATGCCTATACCTACCTGAATTTTGAAAAGGCGGCGCGCAAGTATGGCAAGACCGGTGGTTACGCCTGTATCAAGACCCTGGTTGATCGGCTGAGAGAGCAGGCCGGTGGGCGTGAGAATACCCTGACCATTGACGGTGGTGACCTGTGGCAGGGTTCCGGCACCTCGTTGTGGACGCGTGGTGTGGACATGGTCGAGGCCTCCAATCTCCTCGGCCTGGATGTCATGGTCGGCCACTGGGAGTTCACCTATCGCGAAGAAGAAGTGCTCAGCAACGTGACGCTGTTCAAGGGCGACTTCATCGGCCAGAACGTGCGGGTAAAGGAAGATGCGCTGTTTAGTGATGAGTATCCGACCATGGTCGAAAAATACGACGGTCGCGGTCTATACGATGAAGATTCCGGTCATGCGTTCCGGCCCTACGTCATCAAGAACGTGGGCGGTGCGCGTATCTGCGTGGTGGGTCAGGCCTTCCCGCGTACCGCGAACGCCAATCCGCAGGAATTCTTCCCGGACTGGTCATTCGGTCTGCGCGAGGACGACATGATCGAACTGGTCGAGGGTATTCGTGCCGACGAGAATCCGGATGCCATCGTGCTGCTGTCGCATAATGGCATGGATGTGGATGTCAAAATGGCCGAGCGTGTACCGGGGTTGAATGCCGTGTTTGGCGGCCACACCCACGACGGTGTTCCCCAGCCGGTCGAGGTCAAGAACGTTGCAGGCAAC
>JAOUBY010000037.1 GCA_029860045.1 Gammaproteobacteria bacterium
CAACACCGTCACCCCCTGCTCGCTGCTGATGCCGACATCGGTATCGGCAAACACGATCAGCTCACCACCGCGTGCACGTACCTCCTGCAGGTTGGATTTCAACTTCTCCAGCAGATCGTTGTTAGGTGCGACCACCACCACCGGCATGGCGGCGTCCACCAGCGCCAGCGGCCCGTGCTTCAGCTCGCCGGCCGGGTAGGATTCGGCATGGATGTAGGAGATCTCCTTGAGCTTGAGCGCCCCTTCCATTGCCACCGGAAACTGCGCTCCGCGGCCAAGGAACAGTGCATTGTGCTTGTTACCAAGGTGTCCGTTGGCCAGCGTCTGGATGGAGTCGTTCAGGGCAAGCGCATGCTCCACCTTGCCGGGCACACTGCGCAGCTCGTTGACCAGACGCGCCTCGGTATCACTCGTCATGCTACCGCGACGGCCCAGCACGATGGTCAGCAACAGCATGGCGACCAGCTGCGTGGTAAACGCCTTGGTGGAGGCAACGCCGATTTCCGGCCCGGCATGGGTCATCAGTACCAGATCGGATTCACGCACCAGCGAGCTTTCCGCCACGTTGCAAATGGCCAGGGAATGTCCGAAGCCGAGCCGACGTGCCTCGTGCAGGCCGGCCAGCGTGTCGGCAGTCTCGCCGGATTGTGACAGGGTCACGATCAGGGAATTATTGCGTACTACCGGGCGACGGTAGCGAAACTCGCTGGCCACCTCGACGCTGCAGGGAATGCCGGCCAGTGACTCCAGCCAGTAACGCCCGATCATGCCGGCGTGGTAACTGGTGCCGCAGGCGATGATGTGCACACCTTTCACTGTGTCGAAAATCTCGCCCGCGTTGGCGCCAAACGCCTCCTCCATCACGCGGTTGCTGCCAATGCGGCCTTCCAGCGTATCGGCAATGGCGCGCGGCTGCTCAAAGATCTCCTTGAGCATGTAGTGTGCGTATTCACCCTTTTCAGTGGCATCCAGGCGCAGCGCGGACCGCTGCGTCTCGCGCTCGACACGCTGGCCGGATGCATCATAAACAGCCATGTGGTCGTGAGCGATATCCGCCACGTCACCGTCTTCCAGAAAGACGAACGCATTGGTCTGTGAAATCAGCGCGGCGACGTCCGATGCCATCAGCATGGCGTCATCGGCAATACCAATGACCAGCGGGCTGCCACGGCGCGCGGCAATCAGGCGGCCCGGCTCGTCCTTGCAGATCACACCGAGTGCAAATGCCCCGTCCAGGTCGGCAACCGTCAACTGCACTGCAGCCAGCAGGTCCTTGCCCTGATCCAGATAATGATCGATCTGGTGCACGATGACCTCGGTATCAGTCTGCGAGGTAAAGCGGTAACCCGCAGCAACCTGGTGCTCGCGCAATGCGTCATGGTTTTCGATAATGCCGTTGTGTACCAGTGCAACCCGTTCGTGACACACGTGGGGATGCGCATTCTGTTCGCTGGGGATGCCGTGGGTTGCCCAGCGCGTATGCGCAATGCCGGTCATGCCGCTGACCGGCGTGGCCACCAGCGCCTTTGCAAGTTCGGCAACCTTGCCTACCTTGCGCACCCGTTCCAGCAGGGCACTGTCGCTCTGCACGGCTACACCGGCAGAATCATAGCCACGGTATTCCAGTCGCTGCAGCCCGTCCATCAGCACGGGAATTACATCACGCTGCGCCGCGACACCAACTATTCCACACATGAAAACAAACCTTTATCCAAAAAAATTGTAGGGGCGCCTTGCAGGCACGAATCATTAAGGCCAATTTGATCGCGCCTGCAAGGCGCTCCTACATTTATCATTTCTTCTTCACCGGCCGCTTCCAGCCCTTGCGTGTCTGCTGCTCACTGCGACTCAGCGTCAGTTCAGCCGCCGGCGCATCTTGCGTGATAGTGGAACCGGCGCCAATGGTTGCGCCGTCACCCACGGTAACCGGTGCGACCAGTTGCGTGTCGGATCCGATAAACGCGTTGTCGCCAATAACCGTGCGGTGCTTGTTGGCGCCGTCGTAATTGCAGGTGATGGTGCCAGCCCCGATATTGACGTTGCGACCGATGCTGCTGTCACCGATATAACTCAGGTGGTTGATCTTGGAACCCGCGGCAACGTCGGACTTCTTGATCTCGACAAAGTTGCCTACATGCGTATTGTCCGCCAGTCGTGTTTCCGGGCGTATCCGTGCAAACGGCCCGATGCGTGCGGCATTACCGATATCGGCATCCTCGATCACGCAGTTGGCCAGAACAGTAACATCGTCGCCAATGCGCACATTGCGCAACACCACGTTCGGCCCGATGCTGACGCGCTCCCCCAGCCGGACATCACCTTCAAGTACGGCATTCACATCTATGATTACATCCTGCCCGGCAGCGAGCGTGCCGCGCAAATCAAAGCGCTCCGGATCGATCAGTGTCACCCCGCGGCGCATGCACGCTTCTGCCTGGCAGCGCTGGTAACTGCGCTCCTGGGTCGCCAGTTGCATGCGGTCATTGATCCCCATGACTTCTGCGATGGATGACGCACAGATTCCGCGCACACCGACACCGTCGCTGACGGCGCGCGCGACCACGTCGGTCAGATAAAATTCGCCCTGGGCGTTGCTGTTGTCCAGTGCATCGACCCAGCGGCGCAGTGCGCCCGCCGATGCGGCAAGAAAACCGGTATTTATTTCACGGATACCACGCTCGTGACTCGAGGCATCCTTTTCCTCGACAATGCCACTGATGCTGCCATCGGCATGGTGCAGGATGCGGCCATAGCCGGTAGGGTCATCGAGTTCTGCCGTCAGCACACCCACGAAACCCTGGGCCGCGGTGGCACACAGTGGTTCCAGGGTATCCTTGCGTATCAGCGGGACATCGCCGTACATCACCAGCACCACGTGGTCATCCGCAATGTCCGGCATGGCCTGTGCGACGGCGTGACCGGTACCCAGCTGCTGTTCCTGCATGACCCACTGCACACCGGCATCGGCAAATGATTCACGCACGCTTTCTGCGCCATGACCGATCACCACGTGGATATCCGTGGCCTCCAGTGCACGCGCGCTATCGATGACATGCGCCAGCAACGGGCGACCACCCAGGGTGTGCAGCACCTTGGGCAGACCGGAACACATGCGGGTACCCTGGCCGGCAGCGAGAATGATGATGCTCAGCTTCATATCAGGCGAACAATTCCTTTCAATACATGCAGCTATCGGCCAGACACGGCAAAGCTGGAATGCGCAAGATCATAGCACGGCAGAGATAAATGTAGCGCGGTCCGGGGCGCAAGGCACCCTGCGCTCGAGGCAGGCTGTGCAAGTTCAGCCCGGGTGGCATTGCAGACGACGGCTAATGCAGTACCGGCATCTCCATGGGATTGATACCGGCGGCGACCTCTTCCGGGGTGGCATCGCGGATATCGGTCACGCGGATGTGGAACTCGATGGTCTTGCCGGCCATGGGATGATTCCCGTCGACCGTCAGCTTGCCGTCGCCGATGTGGCTGACGGTGAATTTCCGGGTATCGCCCTGGTCATTCATCATCTCGACCTCGGCACCGACCCGGCGGAACTCGGCTGGCACGTTTTCGATGTCATCGGTATAGGTCAGGTCCGGGTCATGCGGCCCGAAGCCTTCTTCAGGGGTCAGCTTAACCTCGACGGTATCCCCTATCACACTGCCTTCCAGCGCCTGCTCGACCTTCTCAAACAGGTCATGCTTGCCGCCGTGCACATAGCTGATGGGAAGATCGGACTGTTCGATGATCTCACCCGACTCGTCAACAATCGAGTAAGTGAACGAGATCACCTTGTCCTGGGCAACAAACTGACCGGACATCAGCGTTTTTCGCGTAACTTGCGGATGGCGGCGAGCTGCGCCATGGATTCTGCCAGCTCTGCCTGGGCCTTGGCGTAATCAATATCGGCACTCTTGTCGGCAAGCAGTTTTTCGGCTCTCTCCTTGGCCTCCAGCGCCTGCGCCTCGTCAAGGTCGTTGGCACGAATAGCGGTATCCGCCAGCACGGTAACCACGTGCGGCTGTACTTCCAGCATGCCGCCGGAGACAAAAAAGGACTGCTCCTCGCCGCCCTGCGCCTGCACCCGCACCTCACCCGGCTTGAGACGGGTCAACAACGGGGTGTGGCGCGGTGCAATACCGACCTCACCCATCTCGGCGGGAGCAAATACCATCGTTGCGGTGCCGGAGTAAATCTCGGCCTCAGCGCTGACAATTTCAACATGCAAGGTCATAGCCATAGTGTAGTACGCAAGCGCCGTTAAAGCGTCTTGGCCTTTTCGACCGCCTCTTCAATGCCACCGACCATGTAGAAGGCCTGTTCCGGCAGATCATCATAATCACCGTTGACGATGCCCTTGAAGCCGGCAATGGTGTCTTTCAGTGTGACGTATTTGCCCGGCGTACCGGTAAAGGTCTCGGCCACGAAGAACGGCTGCGACAGGAAGCGCTGGATCTTGCGCGCGCGGGTCACCACCTGCTTGTCTTCCTCGGACAGTTCGTCCATGCCGAGAATGGCGATAATGTCCTTGAGTTCCGTGTAACGCTGCAACGTGCCCTGCACCGCGCGTGCCGTGTCGTAATGATCGGCGCCGACCACGTTCGGATCAAGAATTCGCGAGGTGGAATCGAGTGGGTCCACGGCCGGGTAGATACCCAGCTCGGCGATCTGGCGCGACAGCACCAGCGTCGCGTCGAGATGCGCAAAAGTGGTAGCCGGTGACGGGTCGGTGAGATCGTCCGCCGGTACATACACGGCCTGGAACGAAGAAATGGAACCGGTCTTGGTGGACGTGATGCGCTCCTGCAGCACACCCATCTCCTCGGCCAGTGTCGGCTGGTAACCCACCGCGGACGGCATACGACCGAGCAGTGCGGACACCTCGGTACCGGCCAGCGTGTAACGGTAAATGTTGTCGATGAACATGAGCACGTCGCGCCCTTCATCACGGAAGTGTTCCGCCATGGTCAGACCGGTCAGTGCGACGCGCAGGCGGTTGCCTGGCGGCTCGTTCATCTGGCCGTACACCAGCGACACCTTGTCGATAACGCCGCCTTCCTTCATTTCGTGGTAGAAGTCGTTACCCTCGCGAGTACGCTCACCAACACCGGCGAATACCGAGTAGCCGGAGTGCTCGACGGCAATGTTTCGAATCAGCTCCATCAGCGTCACGGTCTTGCCCACGCCGGCGCCACCGAACAGACCGACCTTGCCGCCCTTGACGATCGGCATGATGAGGTCGATCACCTTGATGCCGGTTTCCAGAACTTCCAGTGTGGCGGCCTGTTCGGCAAAGGTCGGGGCAGCGCGATGAATCGGCAGGCTGGTTTCTGCGCCGATATCACCGGCCTCGTCCACCGGGTTACCAAGCACGTCCATGATGCGGCCGAGCGTCTTCTCGCCCACCGGCACCTTGATCGGCTCTCCGGTGTTGAGCACTTCCAGGCCGCGGCGAACACCGTCGGTGGAACCCATGGCGATAGTGCGCACCACGCCGTCACCGAGTTGCTGCTGCACTTCCAGTGTCAGGTCGGCGTCGTCGACCTTCAGGGCGTCATAAACCTTCGGCACGCTGTCACGTGGAAACTCCACGTCGACGACGGCACCGATAATTTCAACAATGTTGCCAGCACTCATGATTTTGTCCTCATAACTTTAATCTTTCTGCGTGTAGGAGCGCCTTGCAGGCGCGATAATTTCAGAATTTAAAATCTTCGCGCCTGCAAGGCGCTCCTACAGTAAATTTATTAAACCGCCGCAGCGCCGCTGACGATCTCGGAAATTTCCTGGGTAATCGCCGCCTGGCGCGCCTTGTTATAGATGAGTTGCAACTCATCTATCATGTCGCTGGCGTTATCGGTGGCAGACTTCATCGCCACCATGCGTGCAGCCTGTTCACAGGCGATGTTCTCCACCACGCCCTGGTAGACCAGCGACTCGATGTAACGAATCATCAACGCATCCGTCACAGGCTGCGAATCCGGTTCATAGATATAGTCCCAGTGCGTCTTCAGCTGTTCGTCAACTTCACCGGACACCGGCAACAGCTGAGTCAGCTCCGGTGACTGGGTCATGGTATTCACAAAACGGTTGTGTACCAGGTACAGACGATCAATGTTGCCGGCCTCGTAGGCATCCAGCATTACCTTGATGGTGCCAATCAATTCGATGATCGACGGTTTGTCGCCGAGGTGTGTCGCGGTGGACGTAATATTGCCGCCCAGGCGTTTGAAGAATGTATTGGCCTTGGTCCCGATCAACGTCAGGTCGATCTCCTGACCGGCCTCACTCCATTCCTTCATGGCGTTGATCGCGGTCTTGAACATGTTGATGTTCAGGCCGCCGCACAAACCACGGTCGGTAGAGACAATGATCAGGCCAACGCGTTTGGCAGGACGTTCGATCAGGTACGGGTGATGATACTCCGGGTGCGACTGCGCCAGGTGTGAGATCACGTTCTGTATCTTCTCTGCATAGGGACGCGTGGCCAGCATGCGGTCCTGCGCCCTGCGCATCTTGCTCGCTGCCACCATCTCCATTGCCTTGGTGATCTTCTGCGTGTTCTTGATGCTCGCAATCTTGGTGCGGATTTCCTTCGCGCCTGCCATGTCTGTGTCCTGTTGCTCCTGACCCGTTCGCTGGTACTGTGACTACCAGGTACCCGTTGCCTTGAAATCCTCGACGGCTGCTTTCAGGCTGGCCGCGACATCATCGTTGTAATCACCCGAGGCGTTAATCTGTTCCATCAGGCCGGCCTGGCTGGCGCGCATGTAAGCATGCAGTGCGCTCTCGAAGTCGACAACCTTGTTCAGGTCAACATCGTCAAGATAACCCTGGTCGGCAGCGAACAGGGAAACGGCCATCTCGGCAACTGACAGTGGTGAATACTGTTTCTGTTTCATCAACTCGGTAACACGCTGGCCACGCTCCAGCTGCTTGCGGGTGGCCTCGTCAAGATCGGAAGCAAACTGCGAGAATGCCGCCAGTTCACGATACTGCGCCAGCGCCAGGCGCACACCGCCACCCAGCTTCTTGATGATCTTGGTCTGTGCCGCACCACCCACGCGCGACACGGAAAGGCCGGCATTGATGGCCGGACGAATACCGGCGTTAAACAGGTCAGACTCAAGGAAGATCTGGCCGTCGGTAATGGAAATCACGTTGGTCGGGACGAATGCGGACACGTCACCGGCCTGCGTTTCAATGATCGGCAGTGCGGTCAGTGAACCGGTCTTGCCTTTCACCGCACCGTTGGTGCGCTTCTCGACCTCCTCGGCATTGATGCGCGCGGCACGTTCCAGCAGGCGCGAATGCAGGTAAAACACGTCACCCGGATAGGCCTCGCGACCCGGCGGGCGACGCAGCAACAGCGACACCTGACGATACGCCCAGGCCTGCTTGGTGAGATCGTCATAAATAATCAGCGCATCCTCACCACGGTCACGGAAATACTCGCCCATGGAACAGCCGGCATACGGTGCAATGTACTGCATGGCGGCGGATTCCGCAGCGGCGGCCGCGACAACGATGGTGTGTTCCATGGCACCGAATTCCTCCAGCTTGCGCACCACGGTGGCAATGGAGGAGTTCTTCTGGCCAACGGCGACATAGATACACTTAACGCCGGTGCCCTTCTGGTTAATGATGGCGTCAATCGCCACCGCGCTCTTGCCGGTCTGGCGGTCGCCGATGATCAACTCACGCTGGCCACGACCGACCGGTACCATGGCATCGATGGCCTTCAGGCCGGTCTGCACCGGCTCATCCACCGACTGGCGCGCAATCACGCCCGGTGCAATCTTTTCAATCGGCGCCGTCTCACTGGCCTCGATCGGGCCCTTGCCGTCAACCGGGTTGCCGAGCGAGTCGACCACGCGGCCCAGCAGCTGCTCACCGACCGGCACCTCGAGTATGCGGCCGGTACACTTGACACTGTCGCCCTCGGTGATGGTCTTGTAATCACCCAGGATCACCGCACCGACGGAGTCGCGCTCCAGGTTCAGCGCCATACCGAAGACACTGCCGGGGAACTCCAGCATTTCACCCTGCATAACGTCGGCGAGACCGTGAATGCGTGCAATACCGTCGGTGAGACTAACCACCGTACCCTCGGTACGTGCCTCGGCCACGGCCTGGAATTGATCGATGCGGCTCTTGATAAGCTCGCTGATTTCAGTCGGATTGAGTTGCATAGTTGTTTACCTTGAATAAACCTTGTGTCAGTGACTCAGAGACGCGCCCAGGCGCTGCAGCTTGCCGCGTACGGAACCGTCGATAACCAGGTCGCCGGCACGGATGATGGCACCACCCAGCAGCGCCGCATCGGTGCTGCAGGTCAGCTCGACCTCGCGGCCCAGGCGCTTGCGCAGACTTTCGATGATCTGCGCCTGCTGGGCCTCGCTGGCAGGAAATGCCGTCAACAGTTCAGCCTGTACCCGGCCCTCGGCGTCACGGCGCTGGATTTCGAACAGGGCAGCGATCTCCGGCAGCAGGCTGAGCCGGCGGTTGTCCGCCAGCACGCGCACGAAATTGGCGCCCTTCTCATTCAGTCGCCCGGCACCGATCTCGATAATCAGGTCGGCCAGTTGCGTCTCGGTTAGCTGCGGGCTCTCGATAAGCCGTTGCACGTCGGCGTCATTGGCAATCGCCGCCAGTAACGCGAGCATATCCGACCAGTCCTTTAGGACCTGGTGGGCATTGGCGAACAGGAATGCAGCCTGTGCGTAGGGACGGGCGACGGTAATCGATTCAGCCATGTCAGCGCCTAGATTTCCGTGGCCAGCTTGTTGAGCAGTTCGGCATGCGCACTTTCATTGACCTCGCGCTCCAGCACCTTGCCGGCTCCGGCCAGTGCAATGGAGACAACCTGTCCACGCAGGTCTTCCTTCACACGGTTGACCTCCTGCTCAATCTCGGCCTGTGCCGCCGTCTTCAGGCGGTCGCCCTCGGCGCGTGCATCGTCCTTGGCTTCATCTACGATCTCCGCGGCACGCTTGTCGGCGCGGTTGATGATCTCGCCGGCCTGTTCCTTGGCCTCGTGCAGGATTTCCCTGGCGCGCTCTTCAGCCAGTTCCTTCTCGTGCTTGCCGCGCTCGGCTGCTGCCAGTCCATCGGCGATCTTTTTCCTGCGCTCATCCAGCGCATGCATGATCGGCGGCCAGACAAACTTCATGCAGAACCAGACAAAGACAATAAAGGTAATGCTCTGTCCGATCAGTGTCGCGTTGAAATTCATGCTTGTACCTCGTAAAGCAAACAGTTAGCCGTGTTACGAGACCACTGCGAACATGACGTACATGGCCAGACCAACCGCGATCATCGGCACCGCGTCAACCAGGCCCATAACGATGAAGAACTGGGTACGCAGCATCGGGATCAGTTCCGGCTGGCGCGCGGCGCCTTCCAGAAAGCGGCCACCGAGGATGCCGATACCGACAGCGGCACCCAACGCACCGAGGCCCATCATCAAGGCGCCTGCGATATAAAGTAATGCGTTTTCCATGTTTTTCTCCTAGATTTACGTGCTATTGAATTTAAAAATCAGTGATGTTCCTGGTGCGCCATGTCCAGATACACGATGGTCAGTGTCATGAAAATGAACGCCTGCAGGGTAATAATCAGGATGTGGAATATGGCCCAGCCCAGTTGCAACAGGCCGCCGAACGCACCCATTGCCACGCCGCCGCCGTACATCAGTGCGATCAGTATGAAAATCATTTCACCGGCATACATGTTGCCAAACAGTCGCAGCGCCAGTGAGATCGGCTTGGAGATCAGTGTGACGCCTTCCAGCAGCAGGTTGATCGGGAACATCCACTTCGGAAATGGCTGAAACGCCAGTTCACCAAAAAATCCGCCAAATCCTTTCACCTTGACGCTGTAGTACAGCACCAGCACGAACACCGACAGCGACAGGCCAAAGGTAACGTTAGGGTCGGTGGACGGCACAATCTTGAGGTGACTGACACCCAGCAGGTTGGCCAGCAACGGAATATGATCAACGGCCAGCAGGTCCATGGCGTTCATCAGGAAGATCCAGATAAACAGCGTCAGCGCAAGCGGCGCGACCAGCGGATTGCGGCCACTGAAGGAGCCCCGCACGCTGTCGTCGATGAATTCGACTACCCATTCGACAAAGTTCTGCCAGCCGGACGGCGAATCGACCGAGGCAGTCTTCGCCGCCATGCGGAACAGCAGGAGGAACAATGCACCCAGGCCGACGGAAAACAGCATACTGTCGACATTGATGGCCCAGAAGCCCATCGCGGCGGCATCTTCCCCGCTGTGCGCGAAACCCCAGTGACCGGCATGCTCGTGACCACCCGGGAACTTCCCGTAAGTCAGGTTGGTCAGGTGGTGCTTGATGTATCCAGAAGTTGTCAGTGCATCAGACGCCATGGCTTGCAGACTTTCCTTTCATCCCCAAAAACACGAGGGCCAGCTGGCCCACAACAAATCCCGTCAGCAGCGCCAGCGGGTCGAGCTTCAATACACCCAACCCCAGCGCGAACAGCAGGGCAACCAGGACAAAGCGCTCCAGCGCACTGCGATACAGCAACCGCAGGCTTTGTCCGCCACTCAGTGCGCGTCCGGTGTCGGCACGCTGGCGCCGCCATAGCAGCCAGCCGATGTTAAGCGCTGCCGTCAGGCCGCCAAACCACACCGATCCCGCCTGGAATCCCCCGTAAATCGTGAAAAAAACGATCGAGGTAACCGCAACCAGCGTCAGCTGCAGTACTGCCAGCCTGCGGATTCCGCGCACGAACGACACAATAATCATTCAATAAACAATAAGTTACGTCTTTATGTCGGGCCGTTACGGCCCATGTCAGACGTCCTGGATGGCCGCCGAAACGGCCATAAGGCAGCCGGGGATTATAAAGACGGCCGAGGGGAGGGGTCAATCAATTACGGCAAATCGGCACCACGATCACTGGATATGGGCAAGAATGCCGTCCAGCTCATCGAGGCTGTTATAGCGGATTTCCAGCTTGCCCTTGCCGCCACGGCCAGGCCGGACCTGTACGCTGGCGCCGAGCTTGTCTGCCAGGCGGTTCTCCAGCTGGCGGATATCCGGATCCTTGCGCGGCGGCGGCTTTGCTGTGCGCGGCTGCTGCAATTGCCGGACCAGCGCCTCGGTGGCGCGCACGCTCAAGCCACGCGCAATCACCTTGCGTGCCACTTCCAGCTGGGCGCTACCTGCCAGTGACAACAGGGAGCGGGCATGCCCCATTTCCAGCTCGCCCTGTTCGACCATCAGCTTGACGCCGTCATCCAGCTCCAGCAGGCGCAACAGGTTACTCACCGCGGCACGTGAACGACCGACGGCCTCCGCGGCCTGTTCGTGGGTGAGTTCAAACTCGCGAATCAGCCGCTCCAGTGCACGGGCCTCTTCCATCGGATTGAGATTTTCACGCTGGATGTTCTCGATCAGCGCAATGGCAATGGCCGCCCGGTCTTCCACATCACGCACAATGGCCGGGACTTCGTGCAACCCGGCCAGCTGTGCCGCACGCCAGCGACGCTCCCCGGCAATAATTTCGTAACCACCGCTACTGACCTGGCGTACCACGATCGGCTGCAACACCCCCTGCGCACGGATCGAGTCGGCCAGGTCGGTGAGCGATTCCTTGTGCATGTCAACGCGCGGCTGGTACTTGCCGCGCGAAATGATATCGACCGGCAGCATGCACAGTGCGCCGTCAACAGGTGTAGCAGGTGTCTGTGCAGCGGCTGTCGCCGTATCCGGTACCGCGCGCAACGCGGCCGGTGCCTGTTCCTGTGTCGATCGCACAGCGGGTGCGGAGCGTGCGCTTGAACCCAGCAATGCATCCAGACCCCGACCCAAACCGCGTTTCTTTGCTGCCATAATGATAATTACCGTATCTGGTTAATGTATAAAATTGTCAGGCGCTGTTTTCAGTAACCTCGGCATGCGCTGTCTCCAGTGCTGCACTGGCCGATGCTGTCGACTCGCGCCGCAGGTATTCACCGGCCAGTGCCAGGTAGGCCAGCGCACCACGTGAATGCTTGTCATAACGCAACACCGGCAGTCCGTGGCTGGGCGCTTCCGCCAATCGTACGTTGCGCGGGATGATGGTCCGGTACAGCCGGTCACCGAAGTGTTCCTGCAATTGCGCAGACACTTCCATTGCGAGGTTGTTACGCGCATCGAACATGGTGCGCAGCAGTCCCTCGATGGCCAGCTCAGGGTTGATTGACATGCGCACCTGCTCGACCGTGTCGAGCAGTGCCGACAGTCCTTCCAGTGCGTAATACTCGCACTGGATAGGGATGAACACGCCGTGCGCGGCAGCCAGCGCATTGACCGTCAGCATGTTCAGTGAAGGCGGACAGTCGATGAGGATCAGATCGTAGTCATTCTGCACATGACTGAGCGCGGCGCGCAGGCGACGCTCACGGTCTTCCTTGTTCATCAATTCCACTTCCGCCGCGGTCAGGTCTGCGTTACCCGGCAGCAGGTCATAGCCGGCATCACCGGCGTTTACGATTACACTGCTGATCGGTACATGCCCGAGCAGCACGTCATAGCCGGTATATTCCAGCGCGTGCTTGTCGACGCCGCTGCCCATGGTGGCATTACCCTGCGCATCCAGGTCAACGAGCAATACACGTCGCCCGGTCTCGGACAACGAGGCGGCAAAATTTACGCTGGTGGTGGTCTTGCCGACACCGCCTTTCTGGTTGGTGATCGCAATAATCCTGCCCATCAGCCCGGTGCCCCCTGCCCGTTACCGTTTGGCCGCATGCTGACGACGTGGCGCTCGGCATCCAGGCCCGGCACCTTCAGTGCGATGACATCCGCATCCACGCCGGTATCCCCCAGGCACTCGATTTCCGTCATCGGATAAACGCCCTTCATTGCCAGCATGCATCCATCGTCATTACAGAGGTGCGAGGCATAGCGGTAATAATCAGGCAGGTCCGAAAATGCACGGCAGATCGTGGTATCAAACAACGTGTCCGGCTGGTACTCGTCGACACGCACGCTTTCCAGCCGGACATTGTCCAGCTTTAGAATGCCGAGTGTCTGCTGCACGAAGCGCAGCTTCTTGCTGCTGCTGTCCAGCAGCACGAATTCACGTTCCGGACAGGCAATCGCCAGCGGGATGCCCGGCAGGCCCGCGCCGGTTCCGATATCCAGGATACGATCACCACGCAGGTGTTCAACGATCGACAGGCTGTCGAGGATGTGACGGGTAACGATGTCGGTCGGTTTGCGCACCGATGTCAGGTTGTAAACCCGGTTCCAGTTCATCAGCTCGGTGACGTACTCCATCAGCAGATCGTCACCGCCGAGCCGCTCTTCCAGGCCCAGCTCAAGAATACCGTCATCCAGTAATTCGCCAGGGTCGACGAAATTATTGTTTCGGCTCTTGCGATTGCGGTTATAGAGTCCGGTATACATGTTGTCTCATTTGCGTTTACAAGACGCTATGCGCGCTTGCGTGCCTGCTGGTGTTTTTTTATGTGTATCAGTAACAGTGACACTGCCGCCGGCGTAACTCCCGGGATGCGTGCGGCCTGGCCTATCGTTTGCGGTCTGACGTTACCGAGTTTCTCGCACACTTCATTGGACAGGCCTCGCACTGCATTGTAATCGAAATTCACCGGTAATGTTTGCTCCTGGTAACGACGCTGGCGCTCGATTTCATCATGCTGACGTGCCAGGTAACCTGCATATTTCGCCTGGATCTCCACCTGCTCCGCCACGGCTGCATCCGTGACACCGGGACCGATGGTGTCGATACCGGTCAGGTCATGGTAGCCCAGCCCGGGACGGCGCAGCAGTTCACCGGCAAACTGCTCGCGCAACAGCGGCTTTTCGAGTTGTTCCGACAGTGTCCGGGCCGCGGCGGAATCCGGCCGCACCAGCACTGTCTCCAGGCGCTGCTGCTCGCGCTCGATGGCGTCGCGTTTCTCGCTGAATGCCTGCCAGCGCCGCTCCCCGACCAGGCCAAGCTCACGACCGGCCGGCGTCAGCCTCAGGTCGGCATTGTCCTGGCGCAACAGCAGGCGATATTCGGCGCGGCTGGTAAACATGCGGTAGGGCTCACTGGTGCCGCGCGTGACCAGGTCGTCGATCAGCACACCGATGTAGGCCTCGTCGCGGCGCGGCGTCCAGCTCTCACGCAGCTGCACCTGCCGTGCCGCATTCAGTCCCGCGATCAGCCCCTGTGCCGCGGCCTCCTCGTAACCGGTCGTGCCATTGATCTGGCCGGCAAAGAACAGGCCCTGAATCACCTTCGTCTCCAGTGAGTGCTTCAGGTCACGCGGGTCGAAATAGTCGTACTCGATGGCGTAACCCGGGCGCGTGATGTGCGCCTGCTCAAAACCCGCAATGGAATGCACCAGCGCCTGCTGGACATCGAACGACAGGCTGGTCGAGATGCCGTTTGGATACACCTCGTGGGTGTCCAGCCCTTCCGGCTCGACAAAAATCTGGTGGGAAGCGCGCTCGGCAAAACGCACCACCTTGTCTTCAATCGACGGGCAATAGCGCGGCCCGGCCCCCTCGATGGCACCGCTATACATGGGTGAATCAGCCAGCCCGGCGCGGATGATCTCGTGGGTCTGTTCATTGGTGTGTGTGATGTGGCAACTGACCTGGCGCGGATGATCGGCGACACTGCCCATGAATGACATCACCGGCACTGGCTCATCACCCGGCTGTGCCTTGAGTTGTGCAAAATTGATGCTGCGCCCGTCGATGCGCGGCGGCGTGCCGGTCTTGAGCCGTGCCACCCGCAGCGGCAGTTCGCGCAGGCGCTGTGCCAATGCGTTGGCCGGTGGATCTCCGGCCCGCCCGCCGGCGTAGCTGCTGGGCCCGATGTGTATGCGCCCGCCAAGGAAGGTGCCTACCGTCAACACCACGCTGGCCGCGGTCAGGCGTAACCCCATCGCGGTGACCACGCCCGTTACACGCTCACCCTCTACCAGCAGGTCGTCGACGGCCTGCTGAAGCAGTTGCAGGCCCGCTTGCTGCTCCAGCGCGTACCGCACGGCCTGACGGTATAACACCCGGTCTGCCTGGACACGCGTGGCGCGCACTGCCGGGCCCTTGCTTGCATTCAGGACCCGAAACTGGATGCCGGCCCGGTCTGTCGCCTGTGCCATCAGGCCACCCAGCGCATCGACCTCCCGTACCAGGTGGCTTTTGCCGATGCCGCCAATGGCCGGGTTACAACTCATCTGGCCGAGTGTTTCCAGGCTATGCGTCAGCAACAGCGTGCGCGCACCGCTGCGCGCGGCCGCCAGTGCGGCCTCGGTACCGGCATGCCCGCCACCGACCACGATGACGTCATAGTGTGTGTTGTTCGCTGTCATAATCTGCGCTTCACAATATCAGGGGCAGAATAGCCGCACCCGGAAAGGCGGGCAATGCCGGCCAAAAACAGGACCAGACCCCAAAAATACAGTATACCAAGGACTATATATTGGTATATGTTGTGATAGAATCTGCCCAAAGCTACTAGATAAGGTTATGGGGATGAGACTTCTCGAACTTCGGCGCAATGCGGGCGACGCAGAATCGCCTGCGTCCGTGGTATTGCAAGAACCCACTGAAACACCAGACAGAAAACCGCGCCGGCTGAAGCAACCGGTCGCCGGGCAGGCCACCCCGGGTGCCGCTCGCGTATTTCCCATCAACCCCCTCCCGCAGCCCGACCCGGCGCGGCGCAGACCAATCAACCTTGAACAGCTGCAGCAGCGCATCGAGGTGCTGGAGCAACGCATCCAGAAGCGCTTGCTGAAACAGGACGACGTCACGAAAAAGGCGGACCTGGAACAACTCCTCAAGCGCATGAAACGGCTTGAACGCCGCATCGACACCGAGCTGTGGACGGCCCGGCAGCGCGAACACACCCTGCTCGAGATGCTCGCAAAGCCCCCGTTGAATACGGTTATTCAGCAACGCGCCCGGCAACTGTGTACCCGCGCCCCACACACGGTCTGGTGCTGGTTCAAGGCTTTCGGCAAGGAGTGGTGGCTGGATTGTCAGCCGCTGTGGTGGCCGAAATTTGCCGCCGCCTGGCAGGAAGCGCTCACACAAGCGCGGCGCTAACTACTTCACCGCGACTGCACGCAATCCGGACCACAGCAGCGACAGCTGCTGACGGTACATGGCGCCGATTGCGGCCGGGTTGGCATGCTGCATGGCCAGCGGCACACCGTAAAATATCGATACCAGTGCCACCATGGCCGCCGCGATGGCCGTGTTCACCGGCAGGTCGCCCTGGTCAATCGCATCCTGCAGCGCATTACGCAGCAAGCTCTCCAGGCTGTCATCCGACAAATCCTCGATGCCCGCCAGGTCCGGAAATGCCATCAGGCGTTCCGCCAGGGTGATCTCCATCCCCTGGCTGCGTTCGCGGGCACGCGCCTCGTGCGCGATAATCTCACCCATGAGGCCCGGCTTCTTCTGAATCTGGATCGATGTGTAGCGGAATAGGGCCTCGATCACCGCCAGGCCCTTCTCCTGCTCCGCGGCCTGGCGCCCGTACCAGTTCAGCTCCAGCGTCCACAGGCGATCCAGGTAGATAATCAGGTCTTCCTTCTTCGGGAAATAATTGAAGAAGGTCGCCTCGGAAATCTGCACCCGTTCGCACAGGGCCTTGACCGAGAGCGTCTCGAATGAGGCCGCCTCCAGGTGCCGCGTGGCTGCATCCGCCAGCGATAACCGGGTGCGGGCAAACTTGCGCTCGCGCAGGGTAGGTTTATGGTCAGTGGTCATATGTGAAGTATACTATAAAAATATATAGCGCAGTATAATTATAAATGCATGGATTTCAATGCGATAAAGCCCGCTGGCCGGGCCTGGAACAATACCCTCGCTTTACCCTTTTATTTGTTGGGGAAAGACGGAAATCTCCGTATTTCGTCCGCGTTGCCCCGGCACCCAGTGGCAGGAAATCAAAAAATAACAATATAAACAGCAAGATATATATTTTATATTAAAGTATATTATTAGGGCTATCTGTATAATAATGCACTGTTTGCCACCAGCCCGGCGTTGGCACCGGTCGGCGCCGTATAAATTTGGTGCATTGTCTAAATTATTGCCGGGCCAGTGCTATTTGCCGTCACTTGCCGATGCAGAAACTGCTGAAGATGCGCCCGAGCAAATCATCACTGCTGACCTCGCCGGTGATCTCACCGAGTGCCCGCTGCGCCTGGCGCAACTCCTCGGCCAGCAACTCGCCGGCGTGACTCGTCTCGAGCTGTGCCACGCCGCGCTCGACATGGTCACGCGCACGCTCCAGCGCCACCCGGTGGCGGCGGCGGGCACTGAAATCACCCGCGTTGTCCTCTGTATAGCCAACAGCCTGTTTCAGGAAGTCACACAACTGTTCCATGCCGGCACCGGATTTCGCCGAGATGGCCAGCGCCGGCTCTCCGTCCAGCGACAGCGGCCCGGCCGCGCGGCCGCTCATGTCGATCTTGTTGAAAATGCGCACCGATGGCACCGCCTCGGGCAGCGAGTGCAGGATGGCATCATCGGCGGCACTCCAGCCGACACTGTCGTCGACCAGCAGCAGGATACGATCGGCGGCCTGGATGGCCTGGCGCGCCCGCTCCATGCCGGCCTGTTCCACCGGGTCAGTGCTGTCATGCAGTCCGGCGGTATCAATGACGTGCAGCGGCAACCCGTCCAGCTGGATGTGTTCGCGCAACACGTCACGCGTGGTGCCCGGTATCTCGGTCACGATGGCGCTGTCACGACCAGACAGGGCGTTCAGCAGACTGGATTTGCCGGCATTGGGCCGCCCGGCAATCACCAGTGTCATGCCATCGCGTAACAACAGGCCCTGGTTGATGCGTGCATGCAAGGCGCCGAAATCAGCGCGCAGTCCGGCCAGCATGTGTTTAAGGGCGTCATCGGAAAGGAAATCGATTTCTTCCTCGGGAAAATCAATGGCGGCCTCCACGTACATGCGTGCCCGGGTGAGCGCCTCGGTCAGGGCGTGTACCTGTATAGAGAAAACACCCTCCAGTGAGCGCATTGCCGCACGCGCGGCCTGCGCCGTGCCACTTTCGATCAAATCCGCGATCGCCTCGGCCTGTGCCAGGTCGAGTTTATCGTTGAGAAAAGCGCGCTCGGAAAATTCACCGGGGCGTGCGGGCCGTGCACCCAGCTCCAGTACGCGTTGCAACAACAGATCGAGCACCACCGGGCCGCCATGGCCGTGCAGTTCCAGTACCGGCTCGCCGGTAAACGAGGCAGGCGCGGCAAAGTACAGCACCAGGCCGTAGTCGATGTGCTCACCCGCGCCATCCCGGAACGTGTGCAATTCGGCCTGGCGCGGGGCGGGCAGGGCGCCGAGCAGGCGCCGGGCAAGATCGGGTACGTCAGGACCGGACAGGCGCACGATACCGACACCACCGCGCCCGGGTGGCGTGGCGATGGCTGCGATGGTATCGGTGGTATTGCCGCTCACAGGGATTAAAGGCTGGGGCCGGTAATAGCGGGGCGGTTATTTTCCGCCGCGCTCGATGCGCCGGGTAATGACCCATTGCTGGGCAATGGACAGGGTGTTGTTGACCACCCAGTAGAGCACCAGGCCGGACGGGAAGAAAGCAAAGAACACGGTAAACACGACCGGCAGCGCCATCATCACCTTGGCCTGGATCGGGTCCATCGGGGCCGGGTTCAGCTTTTGCTGGATCAGCATGGTGGCGCCCATCAGCAACGGCAGGATGTAGAACGGATCTGGTGCCGACATGTCCTGGATCCACAGCATAAAGGGCGCCTGGCGCAGCTCGACGCTTTCCAGCAGCATCCAGTACAGGGCGATGAATACCGGGATCTGTACCAGGATCGGCAGACAGCCACCCAGCGGATTGATCTTTTCTTTCTTGTACAGCTCCATCATGGCCTGGTTGAGCTTCTGCCGGTCATCGCCGTAACGCTCCTTCAGCGATTTCAGACGTGGTGCCAGTTTGCGCATGTTGGCCATCGATTTGTAACTGGTTTCCGACAACTTGTAGAACGCCAGCTTGATCAGCAGCGTGACCAGCACGATCGACCAGCCCCAGTTGCCGATAAATTTGTGGATGGTTTTCAGCAGCCAGAACAGTGGCTGTGCCAGCACTGTCAGCAGACCGTAGTCCACCGTCAGTTCCAGTCCGGGCGCCACCTGTTTCATTTCGTCCTGTAACTTGGGACCGATGAACAGGCGCGTGCTGAACACGCCACTCTCGCCAGCGGCAACCGTACGCTGCGGTGCAATCATGCCGATTACGTAGCGGGCATTACTCAGTGTCTTGGTGTAGAAATGTTCCTCGCTGCCGCGCTCGGGAATCAACGCACCGAGGAAATAGTGCTGCAACATGGCCACCCAGCCGTCGGTGACACCGCGGTCGAGATCCTGTTCCTGCATTTCCTCGAACTTGACCTTCTCGTATTTTTCTTCCGGGCTGTAAATTACGCCACCCATGTAGGTATAGATGAAGGTGCTCTGTCCGGTCTCGGCAACCTGGGTGCGCTGTAACTGGCGATACTGGCGTCCCGACCAGTCGGTGCCACTGTTATTGTTTACCACGTGTTCGACATCCACCGCATAGCTGCCACGGTGGAAGGTATAACGCTTGATCACCTCGACACCGGCCGGGCTGCGCCACACCAGCGGGATGGTCAGCGAATCCTGCGTATCCGTCATGCGGTAGTGTGACTGCTCGGCGTGGTAGCTGATGTGGTGCGTGGGTTCAACACCGCTTGCGGCACGCAGTCCGGACTGCATGACAAACAGGTTCGGCAACTCGTCATTGAGCAGGCGAAAGCGGGGGGAATCGGGTTCGTTGGTGGCCGCGTATTCAACCAGGTCGGCGCGGCGCAGATCACCACCGGTGGTGTCGATCACCAGGTCGAACAGGTCGGTCTCGACGTGAATCGGCTGGCCCGTTTTCAGCAGGCCGGCCTCGGCTACCGGCGTGCCGTCAGGTATGGCTGTCATGCCCGGCGCGGGAATGTCTTCGCCTGCATCACTCACGCTTGGCAGTGCCATCTCGTCCTGCACCGGCGGTGCCTCCGCCTGCGGGGCCGGGGCGTAATCTTCCATCCAGGCCTGCCACAGCAACATCACAACAAATACCACTGCCACGAACAAAAACAGGCGTTGATTATCCATGACTGTGCTCCCTGTCAGGCACCGGGTCGACCCCGCCGGCATGCCAGGGATGACAACGCAGCAGGCGCTGCACGGCCAGCCAGCTGCCGCGCAGCGCGCCGAAGCGTTCAACGGCGGTCAGCGCATAGGCGGAACAACTGGGATAGAACCGGCAACTGCTGCCCAGCCAGGGGCTGAGCAGGTAACGATAGCCGCGTATTAGTTTTATGATGAGCCAGCGCATGATTCGATCAACTGTTTCCAGAGCTTTTCCAGTGCTGTGTTGAGCGTCCCGTTGGACTGACTGGCAATGTCGCCGCGACCCAGCACAACGATATCCAGCGGACAGATCCGATCCCGGTTGTGCCGGAAACTTTCCCGGACAAGACGCTTGATGCGATTGCGTGCAACCGCGGTGCGTGCCACTTTCCGGGAGATCGCCAGGCCGAGACGCGCGGATTCCAGTGTATTGGGTACTGCCAGCACGGTCATCCAGCGACTACCGACACGAAACCGGCATTGTTTGAAAACGCGCTGGAATTCGGCCGGTTTGGTGAGTCGTACCCGGGCGGGAAAACGCTGCGAACCGGGGCACAAGGTTATGCAGTCAGACGGACAAGCGGGCACGGCCCTTGGCACGACGGGCATTGATCACGCGCCGGCCATTTTTGGTACTCATGCGGGCACGGAAACCATGGGTCCGCTTGCGCTTCAGATTACTGGGTTGAAAAGTTCTTTTCATGGCACGTTACGCCTTAATGCAGTGTTTTCGATAAATACACGCCCAAGCCGGCGTGAAAGGGCGCAAAGATTACTGTTAGCGGGGATGAAATGTCAACTGTTATACAGACTCAATGGCTTATGTTGAGGGTGTGGATAACTTCTTTCGACAGGTATAGACTCCCCGTTCTGCGCCGTACGGAACCATAACAATCAAGGGGGATTAACGTGGAAGTGACGCTTTGGCAAAAGTGCCTCGTTCGTCTGGAGCATGAACTGCCAGAGCAACAATTCAACACCTGGATACGCCCCCTGCACGCCATCGAGAGCGGTGAAAACCTGCGCCTGCTGGCGCCCAACCAGTTTGTACTCGACTGGGTCAGGAAGCACCACTTCGACACCATTTCCCAGACCCTGCACGAGGTCGGCCCGCACGGCGACGCCCACCTGCAACTCGATATCGGCAGTAACAAGAAACTACCGGCAGTCGATCGCCCGACATGTACACCACCCACCGCAGCCGTGGGTAGCACGGCGGCCCCCGCGGTAGCACACAAAAGCAACCTGAACCCGAGCTTTACCTTCGAAACCTTTGTCGGCGGCAAGTCAAACCAGCTGGCACGCGCCGCCTCCATGCAGGTCGGGGAGAACCCCGGGGGCGCCTATAACCCGCTGTTTCTCTACGGCGGCGTCGGTCTGGGCAAGACCCACCTCATGCACGCCGTTGGCAACATGATTCTCAGCAACAAACCGGACGCGCGCGTGGTGTACCTGCATTCCGAGCGCTTTGTCGCGGACATGGTGCAGGCGTTACAGCACAATGCCATTAATGACTTCAAGCGCTTTTACCGGACCGTCGACGCCCTGCTCATAGACGATATCCAGTTTTTCGCCAACAAAGAGCGCTCTCAGGAAGAATTCTTTCATACATTCAATGCGTTACTTGAGGGCCAGCAACAGGTAATCCTGACCTGTGACCGCTACCCCAAGGAGGTCGAAGGCCTGGAAGACCGCCTGAAATCACGTTTTGGCTGGGGCCTGACCGCCGCCATCGAGCCGGCAGAACTGGAGACCCGGGTCGCCATCCTGATGAGCAAGGCCGCACAGAGCCAGGTCGATCTGCCCAGCGACGTGGCATTTTTCATCGCCAAGCGCATCCAGTCCAATATTCGCGAACTGGAAGGGGCGCTGCGCCGCGTGATTGCCAGTGCGCGGTTTACCGGTCAGGCAATCAGCCTGGAACTGGCCCGCGAGGCGCTACGTGATTTGCTCGCCCTGCAGGACAAGCTGGTCACCATCAGCAATATTCAGAAAGTCGTGGTCGAGTACTACAAGATCCGCATCGCCGACCTGTCTTCAGCGCGCCGTAGCCGGAGCATTACCCGGCCGCGCCAGATTGCCATGGCGCTGGCAAAGGAGCTGACCTCACACAGCCTGCCGGAAATCGGCGAGGCCTTTGGCGGGCGTGATCACACCACGGTACTGCATGCCTGCCGCAAGGTGCTGGAACTGCGCGACACGGACAGCCGCATCAGTGAGGACTATAACAACCTGTTGAGAACCCTGACGACATAATCGGGAAAAGCTGTGGATAACTAACAGGGGTGGTTTTTATCCCACCTTATCCACAGCCGGTACACAAGAGATCCGCGGGTCCGATACCCACTTATCAATCTTGTATGATATTGATTTAAATATGTTAAATAGGGTTATCCACAAAAATGTCCGGGCTTAATAAATACAGTAGAAAATTTAACTTAAAAGATAGTTAATTATGAAATTCACTATTCAGCGGGAAACCTTCCTCAAACCACTGCAGCAGGTCATTGGTGTAGTGGAGCGCCGTCAAACCTTACCGGTACTGGGCAACATCCTGGTTAATGCCGGCAAGAAACAGGTCAAGTTGACTGCTACCGACCTTGAGGTGGAATTACAGGCGCACGTCGCCGTTTCAGTTACCGAGCCAGGTGACATCACATTGCCGGCACGCAAGCTGCTCGATATCTGCCGTACCTTGCCGGATGAGGCGCAACTGGATATCTCGGTGAAGAATGATCGCGCCGTGGTGAAGTCCGGCAAGAGCCGCTTCACACTGTCGACCCTGCCAGCCAGTGAGTTTCCGGTCGTCGACAAGCTCAAGAGCGCTCGCAAATTTTCCCTGGCACAAAATGAACTGCACACGTTGATTGAGCGCACCTCCTTTGCCATGGCGCAGCAGGACGTGCGCTATTACCTGAACGGCTTGATGCTGGAGCCGGTCAGCGGGATATTGCGTGCGGTTGCCACCGATGGCCATCGCCTGGCGTTGTGCCAGATCGCGGTTGATGTGGGAGAGGCGGGAGAACAGCAGGTCATTGTGCCACGCAAGGGCGTACAGGAACTGCAGCGCCTGCTGGAAGACAGGGACAGCACTGTGCAAATGGAAATTGGCTCGAATCATATCCGTGTTACCACGGACGAGTTGCGTTTCACCTCCAAGCTCATCGACGGCCGCTTCCCGGACTACCAGCGCGTGATTCCCAAAAATGCCGACAAACGATTGCAGGTCGATCGTGACCAGTTACGCCAGGCCCTGACCCGCACCTCCATTCTTTCCAACGAGAAATACCGCGGTATTCGTCTGGATGTTTCTAAAAATAATATTAAAATTCAAGCACATAACCCAGAACAAGAGGAAGCGGTCGAGGAACTGGAGGCGCGCTACAAGGATGAAAACCTGGTGGTCGGTTTCAATGTGACCTATGTGCTGGATGTGCTGAACGCGCTCGATACCACCGATGTGGAAATTTTTCTGAGTGATGCCAACAGCAGCGCATTAATTCACCAGCCCGGAGCAGAGGACTGTCGGTACGTCGTAA
>JAOUBY010000038.1 GCA_029860045.1 Gammaproteobacteria bacterium
TTCAATACACTGGTTTACAGCGAGGACGAGATCGAGCGCATCGGACGTTCCGCCTTCGAAATCGCCCGCAAGCGGTCCGGCCGACTGTGCTCGGTGGACAAGGCCAACGTGCTGGAATGCAGTGAACTGTGGCGCCAGGTAATTAACCGTATCGCGGACGATTTCACAGACGTGGAGTTGTCACACATGTATGTTGATAATGCTGCCATGCAACTGGTGCGCGCACCCAAGCAGTTTGATGTCATGGTGACCGGGAATATGTTTGGCGATATTCTTTCCGATGCAGCGGCCATGCTGACCGGTTCCATCGGTATGCTGCCGTCAGCATCACTGGATAGTAATGCGCGCGGTATGTATGAGCCGATCCATGGTTCAGCACCGGACATTGCGGGTCAGGGTGTCGCCAACCCGCTGGCAACCATCCTGTCTCTGGCCATGATGCTGCGTTACAGCCTCGATCAGACGGTACTCGCTGATCGTATCGAGCAGGCGGTTGGCCGGGTGCTGGATGATGGCCTGCGAACGCCGGATATCGATTCGGCGGGCATGCGCACGGTGGGTACGGCGGAAATGGGCGATGCGGTGGTGGCCGCGTTGCGTGAGCAGGCAGTTTAATTTCATAGTCAGGTAACAAAGCAATATGTCAGCCAAATATAATGTAGCGGTTGTCGGCGCGACCGGCGCCGTCGGCGAAACCATGCTGGAGATCCTTGAACAGAGGGATTTTCCGGTTGATAACGTGTATCCGCTGGCCAGCGAACGCTCGGCGGGTAAAAGAATACCGTTCCGGGGTAAACACCTCACGGTACAGGATCTGTCAACCTTCGACTTTTCCAGCGTGCAGATCGGACTGTTTTCCGCCGGCGCGTCCATCTCGGAGAAATTTGCTCCGATTGCGGCCGCGGCCGGTTGCGTGGTCATTGATAACACCTCGCAGTACCGTTACGACGACGAAATTCCGCTGGTGGTGCCGGAAGTTAATCCGCAGGCAATTGCCGATTATCGCCGCCACGGTATTATCGCCAACCCGAATTGCTCAACCATCCAGATGCTGGTGGCGCTCAAGCCGCTGCATGATGCGGCCGGTATAGAGCGCATCAATGTCTGTACCTACCAGGCCGTGTCCGGCACCGGCAAGGAGGCTATCGAGGAACTGGCCAGCCAGACAGCCGAATTACTGAATGGCCGCGATGCCGTGGCTAAGGTATACCCGCGTCAGATTGCCTTCAATGTGCTGCCGCAGATCGATGTCTTTCAGGATAACGGTTACACCAAGGAAGAAATGAAAATGGTGTGGGAGACGCAGAAGATCATGGGTGACAAGTCGATACAGGTGAACCCGACCGCGGTCCGCGTACCGGTATTTTATGGTCATTCCGAGGCGGTGCATATCGAGACCCGTGCAAAGTTGACTGCACAACAGGCGCGTGAACTGCTGGAGCAGGCGCCCGGCGTGGTGGTCATGGACGAACACAGGGACGGGGGTTACCCGACGGCCGTGACCGAGGGTGCCCGGCATGACCCGGTGTACGTGGGCCGCATACGTGAGGATATATCCCATCCACAGGGGCTGGACCTCTGGGTGGTTGCCGATAACGTGCGCAAGGGTGCGGCGCTGAACAGTGTCCAGATCGCTGAAATATTGGTTAATGAGTATTTGTAAGTTATAGTCTGCCACCATGCCAGCAACCTGTTGATGCTCACTGACATCACAGGGATAGATCAACCCAGAGGGTATTCCGGTATGTTCAGAAAATCGGTCGTCGTTGCGACATTTCTGGTTCTCGCATCACCCCGTTTGTCTGCCCTGGGCCTGGGCGAAATCGATATGCAGTCGGCACTTAACCAGCCGATGCAGGCCGTTATTACCCTGACATCTGCCGCGAAAACCGATTTGGGCGATGTCGAGGTGTCACTGGCTTCTTTGCAGGCTCATCAGCGCGCCGGCCTGTCCAAGGCGGCGCTACTGGCCGATTTCCATTTCACCGTCGAGCGCGACACGACCGGCAGGGCCGTGGTGCGAATCACCGGCTCCGAGGCGGTCCAAGAGCCCTACCTCGAATTCCTGCTGGAACTCGAATGGCCAAAGGGGCGCCTGCTGCGCGAATACACCGTACTGGTCGACCCCCCCGTTACCATGCCGGCGATACCGGCAGTCCCGCAGGCTCCCGTAACCCGTGCGGCCACGCCGCAACCGGCCCGCCAGATCAGTCCGCCTCCGGCAACTACCTCCACTGCGACCGCACCTGCCGTGGTCCCGGTGGCATCAGTCACGGCTAACGAATACGGTCCTATCCGTCGTAGCGACACACTGTGGAGCATTGCGGAGCGGACGCGTCCGGGCGCCGACGTGTCCATGCACCAGATGATGCAGGCACTGCTGCGCGCTAATCCAGATGCCTTTATTAACAACAACATTAATAATATGAAGGCAGGTGCCACCCTGAAGCTGCCGGGCAGGGACGATATCCTTTCCATGAGTGCGCGCGAAGCGCTTGCCGAAAGCCGCCGACAGTACAGTGATTGGGAGGCTGCCAATACTGCGGTTGCCATTCCGGAGCCAGTGGCGCCGGTTGAGTCACCCGCTGCAGCGTCTGCTGACGCAGCCCCCTCCACAGATGCAGTACAGGAAGCGGTACAGCCACCCGCAGCTGATACACAGATCGCCGAGTCGCGCCTGTCACTGGTTGTGCCGGAAGAGGGCAGTATTGCCGGTGCGGCTGCCCCGGGCGAGACGGTTGATGCCGAAGTCGAACCGGGCAGTGTCGCCGATCTCAACATGCAGCTGACGCTGGCAACCGAGGAGGCCGAGGCCGGACAGGCCCAGTCACGCGAACTGCGATCACGTGTTGAAGAACTGGAACGGCAAATCGACACCATGAAGCGGCTGCTGGAACTGAAAGACGATACGCTGGCCCAGATGCAGAGCGGGGCAGGGCAAGAGCCGCTCTCCGGTGCAGCCGCCGGTGAGCCGGATATTTCCGAACCTGCACCCATGGCTGCAGATGAAAAATCACCCGGCATCATGGGCAAATTGATGGACAATCCGCTGCTTGCCGGTGCCGGCGTGCTGGTCGCGATACTGCTGGGCGGTTTTCTGTGGGCCGCCAATCGTCAGAAAAGCCAGGCCGGCATGTTCGATGACGATCTGAACCTGGGGGATCGCCTCGACCGTGAAGCGTTCGATGACGTGCCACAAGATACACCGTCAATAAATATTCAAGAACACAGTTGGGATGATGCACAGGAGCAGCCTGAACACGCCGGTGAGCACGACGCGCTGACGGAGGCGGACGTGTACCTTGCCTATGGCAGGATTCAGCAGGCCGAGGAAGTGCTGCAGGCAGCCCTGCAGGATGATCCGGGTAATGACGCCTACCGGTTAAAGTTGCTGGAGGTTTATCATGCCGCCGGAAACGTTGCAGCATTTGAACAGGCGGCCAGCGATTATCGCGACAGTGTGACGGTCGATGACAGCCGCTGGCTGAAGGTGGCAGAGATGGGTAAGGCCCTGGCGCCCGGCAATGAGCTGTTCGTGTCAGATGCTGACAGTGGCGCTGATTTTGACATGGATCTGTCCGGCATGGACCACTTGCCGGAAACGGGCGAGAATAATGGCAACCTCCCGGACAGTGTCGAGTTCGGCATGGACGATGCCGGTGCAGATGAAGAAGACTTGCAGGAGGGGGTGCTTGCGAGTGAAGACGAGGTAACTACCAAGCTCGATCTTGCCCGTGCCTATATCGACATGGATGACCAGGAGAGTGCTCGCAGCATCCTCGGGGAAGTCATACATGAGGGCAACGCGGGTCAGAAGCAGGAAGCCGAGAAGATTATTGCGCGGCTTGCCTGAGCCTGCGTGCACCGTTACCCGTCATATTACTGCAAGCGTTTCGCCGGCACTCCCTGCCAATATCTCCAGCTAGCCTCCCAGAACAGATAGCTGCCAGCCAAGCATAATGCGTATTGCCCTGGGAGTAGAATACGATGGCGCGGATTTCCTGGGCTGGCAACGCCAGAGCCGTGGACGCACGGTACAGGGCTGCGTTGAAACAGCCGTGGCACGTGTGGCAGACCATGCCGTTCATGTCGTCTGTGCCGGGCGTACTGATACCGGCGTCCATGCCACGGCACAGGTGATTCACTTTGATACTGATGCCTTGCGCAACCCGGGTAACTGGGTACGCGGTGCCAATTCTCATCTGCCGGCGGATGCCCGCATACAGTGGGCCATGCAGACCGGGGATGATTTTCATGCGCGCTTTTCGGCGCGGCGACGTCATTATCGTTATGTCATCCACAATGGCACCGCAGCTTCCGCGCTGCTAAGACAGCGCGTCTGCCAGGAGCGGCTGCCTCTGGATGACGGTCTGATGCAGGCCGCGGCACAGCACCTGCTCGGGGAGCATGATTTCACGTCGTTGCGGGCGGCAGCCTGCCAGGCAAAGAGCCCGGTACGCACGGTTTACCGGCTCGACCTGTCGCGCTCCGGTGAATGGGTCTATATCGACATCGTCGCCAACGCCTTCCTGCACCACATGGTGCGCTGTATTGCCGGTATGCTGATCAGCGTGGGGCGTGGAGAGCAGGCGCCGGATTGGGTGAGGGAGGTGCTGGATGCACGTGACCGGACACAGGCCGGCGTCAACGCGCCACCCGGCGGTCTCTATCTTGTCGGTGTCGAGTATGTTGGGGAATTAGCATTACCACGCGCGAGCTGGTTGCCGGTGTACGGGTGACGTGTTTTGTGAAACCACGACCGGCCTGCGGGTTCTGTTACATTTGTCATTCTGTGGATAATATGGCCTGATAGTCCGGATGCGTACCCGAGTGAAAATATGTGGCATTACCCGCCGGCAAGATGCGCTGGCGGCAGTCGAGTACGGCGCAGATGCCATCGGGCTGGTGTTCTACCCGGACAGCCCGCGTTTTGTCAGTACCGCCACAGCGCGTGAGATTGCCAGTTCGGTGCCACCATTTGTGACGGTGACCGGGCTGTTTGTGAACGCGGCCGAAGATGTGCTAAACGAGGCGCTCGCATCGGTTCCGCTTGGCCTGTTACAGTTTCATGGTCAGGAGACGAACGCCGAGTGCAATCACTATGGATTACCGTTTATAAAGTCGGTTCCAATGCGCCCCGGCCTCGATAGCGTGGCCATGATGGACAGTTATCCGGACGCCGCCGGCTTCCTGCTGGATGCCTGGCTGCCGGATACCCACGGTGGCGGCGGCGAGGTCTTTGACTGGGACACGGTGCCCGGGTACGCACACAAACCGATGATCCTGGCCGGCGGCCTGACAGCGGAAAATGTGGCCGCTGCTATTCGCGCCGTCAGGCCCTATGCCGTGGATGTCAGTAGCGGCGTTGAGTCGTCCAGGGGGATCAAGTCGGCAGAGAGAATCAATGAATTCATGCAAGGAGTACACAGTAGTGGGACAGACACGGCCAACTGAACAGGCAACAGGCGCAGGGCCGCTGCCGGATGAACGCGGGCACTTTGGTATATACGGTGGTCGCTTTGTAGCGGAAACCCTGATGCCGCCGCTTAACGAATTGAATGAAGCCTACCAGAAGTACCTGAAAGATCCGGATTTCCAGGCAGAACTGGACGCCGATCTCGCTCACTTCGTGGGCCGACCGTCGCCGCTGTATTTTGCCGAGCGCCTGAGCAAGCAGGTTGGCGGTGCGCGCATCTTTCTCAAGCGTGAGGATCTGAATCATACCGGTGCGCACAAGATCAACAACACGGTCGGGCAGGCCTTGCTGGCCCAGCGCATGGGGAAAAAGCGCATCATTGCCGAGACCGGTGCCGGTCAGCACGGCGTAGCGTCTGCAACAGTGGCGGCACGCATGGGCATGGAATGTGTCGTCTACATGGGTGAAGAGGACATTCGTCGCCAGGCCATCAATGTCTACCGCATGCGCTTGCTGGGTGCAGAGGTGGTCTCGGTGACCTCCGGCTCAAAGACACTGAAGGACGCGCTGAACGAGGCCATGCGTGACTGGGTCACCAACGTGGACAACACCTTCTATATAATCGGAACCGTGGCGGGGCCGCATCCCTATCCAGCCATGGTGCGTGACTTCCAGGCTGTCATCGGACGCGAGACGCGTCGCCAGATCATGGATATGGCCGGTCGCCTGCCGGATGCGCTGGTGGCTTGTGTGGGTGGCGGTTCCAATGCAATTGGCCTGTTTTACCCATTCATAAACGACACTGACGTTGCCCTGCACGGGGTGGAAGGTGGCGGAGAGGGCATTGACACCGGGCGCCACGCCGCACCGTTGTGTGCCGGGTCACCGGGTGTTCTGCATGGAAACCGGACTTACCTGATGGAAGACAGCGATGGCCAGATCATCGAAACGCACTCGATCTCGGCGGGACTGGATTACCCGGGAGTGGGCCCCGAGCACGCCTGGCTGAAAGATACCGGTCGCGCGCAATATGCCGCTGTTACCGACGACGAGGCCATGCAGGCGTTTCATCAACTGACCCGGGTGGAAGGCATCATGCCGGCACTGGAGTCCAGTCATGCACTGGCGCATGCCGTCAAACTTGCTGCCGGGATGGATAGTGACAAGATTATCGTGGTAAATCTGTCCGGGCGGGGTGACAAGGATGTTCACACGGTTGCTGCACTGGAAGGAATTACCGTATGAGTCGTATCAAGGGGCGTTTTGAAGAACTCGCACAACAGCAACGCAAGGCACTGATCCCGTATATCACCGCGGGTGACCCGCAGCCGGACGTCACCGTCCCCCTGCTGCACTCGCTGGTGGAGGCGGGTGCTGATCTGCTCGAGATCGGCGTACCGTTTTCGGATCCGATGGCGGATGGCCCGGTCATCCAGGCCGCCTGTCAGCGCGCACTGGAGCATCACGTCACGCTGCACCAGGTGCTGGACATGGTGACGGAGTTTCGCACCACAGACGCGACAACGCCGATTATCCTGATGGGTTATCTCAACCCGATCGAGGTCTGGGGCTACGCCGATTTTGCGAGTGCAGCGGCCACGGCCGGAGTCGACGGGGTGCTGACCGTGGACATGCCGCCGGAAGAGGCTGCCGCGCTGTCTGCGGAACTGGGTCGTCATGACATCGATACTATCTTCCTGCTTGCACCGACCAGTGACGAGCAGCGCATGGAACTGGTCAGCGAGGTAGCCAGCGGTTTTCTCTACTACGTCTCGTTCAAGGGCGTGACCGGGGCGAACCGGCTGGATGTAGCGTCTGTCGGTGACAAGCTGCAGGAACTGCGCAAGCACACGGCATTACCAATCGGCGTGGGCTTTGGTATCCGGGATGCGGAATCTGCCGCAAGTGTCGCCAGCGTTGCCGATGCGGTGGTGATCGGTAGCGTGTTGGTTGGAAAGATAGCGGAACTTGCTGAACGGCCCACTGATATTCCCGCTGCGCTGTCGGCAACGGTAGCCGACATGCGCAGTGCCATCGATGCGGCCTGAACGGATGGTCGCGGGAATTTCATACCGCTGCTGCATGCGTGTACAATCCACGCCATGAGCTGGTTCAGCAAACTTGTCCCTTCCAAGATTCGCACTGTCGGTGGCAGCAAACGTACTGTCCCGGAAGGGCTGTGGATCAAGTGTGATGGCTGTAGCGCGGTCCTGTATCGCTCGGAGCTGGAGAGAAACTTCGATGTTTGCCCAAAGTGCAGTCATCATATGCGCATCGGGGCCCGCCTGCGTCTGAATCTGTTCCTCGATGACGGTTCCGGCAAGGAAATTGGCAAAAATATCGAGCCAGTGGATGTCCTCAAGTTCAAGGACAGCAAAAAATACCGCGACCGCCTGAATCTTGCCCAGAAGGCTACCGACGAGACCGATGCCCTGGTTGCCATGCGTGGCACCCTGCGTGGCCTGCCGGTCACTGCCGTCGCATTCGAGTTCAAGTTCATGGGTGGCTCCATGGGTGCAGTGGTGGGTGAACGCTTCACGCGTGCCGCTGAACTGAGTCTCAAGGAAAAGCGTCCACTGATCTGCTTCTCTGCCAGTGGCGGAGCGCGCATGCAGGAGGCCCTGTTCTCACTCATGCAAATGGCCAAGACCAGTGCGGCACTGGCAAAACTGTCCGAGGCCGGAATTCCGTACATATCGGTACTGACTGATCCGACCATGGGTGGTGTATCAGCAAGCTTTGCCATGCTGGGTGACATCAATATCGCGGAACCGAAGGCACTGATCGGTTTTGCCGGGCCACGTGTGATCGCGCAGACAGTACGGGAGACCCTGCCCGAGGGTTTCCAGCGCAGTGAATTCCTGCTCGAGCACGGTGCTATCGATATGATCATCGACCGCCGCGAGATGAGTGAGCGGATAGCCAGCATCCTGGCCATGCTTACCAGGCAAACGCTGCCGACTGGCTGACCATTAACGCTATTCTGGCCGTGTCCTGTTGCCAATGCAGTATCCAGCAACTGTAATTCATCCGGCTTGCCCCACATGACGCGTTTTACCAGGCTGTCCGACTGGCTGGACTGGCAAACGACCCTGCACCCGGATCGAATCGACCTCGGCCTGGAAAGAGTGGCTGAGGTCGCGGGCCGTATGGGTCTGCTGAAGCCAGCATACCGGGTAGTCAGTGTTGCCGGCACCAACGGCAAGGGATCCAGTGTGGCAATGCTGGATGCCATCTACCGGGCCGCCGGTTACCGCACGGCAACCTATACCTCACCCCACCTGCTGCGCTACAACGAACGTATACGTATCGACGGCGTCGAGGTCGGTGACAAGGAGTTATGTGCGGCATTTGCCAGTGTCGATGCGGCGCGCGGCGACATTTCACTCACTTACTTTGAATTCGGCACACTTGCTGCCCTGCAGCTGTTCGATCGGGCGCGGCTGGATATTGCCATCCTGGAGGTGGGGATGGGTGGTCGGTTGGATGCCGTCAATATCGTCGATGCCGATGTGGCACTGGTGACCTGTATCGATATCGACCACAGGGCATGGCTGGGGAGCGAACGTGACAGTATCGGCCGTGAAAAGGCCGGGATATTCCGTTCCGGTCATCCGGCCATTTGCTCGGACCCGGCGCCCCCTGACAGCGTGCGGCAGGTGGCTGTCAATTTGGCTGCTAACTGGTGCGCGCGCGGGGACGGTTTTGATTATCGTGCCACTTCAGATAACTGGTCCTGGTCTGGTAGATCGATGGCCCTGGAGTCTCTGCCACTGCCGGCATTGCCCGGCAGCCATCAGCTGGACAATGCGGCCGGCGTACTGGCCGTGGTCGAGGCACTGCAGGATGCCTGCCCGGTGGGGCGCGCTGCGATCGAGCAGGGTCTGAGCAGTGTGCGGCTGGGAGGGCGCTGCCAGATTATCCCGGGGGATGTCGAACTGCTGGTCGACGTTGCCCACAATCCGGCGGCAGCGGCCACACTTGCCGGGGTGCTGCGTACGCGCCCGCCAGCGGCCTGTACCTGGCTGGTGCTTGGCATGCTGGACGACAAGGATGCTGCAGGATTTGCCGAGGCACTTGAGGGTTGTGTTGATGTCTGGTGCCTGGCCGGCCTGTCGGTGGAACGCGGGCTTTCAGCGGCCAGGTTACAGCAGCGTACCGGCGATGTAACTGACGGCCGCGAGACCCTGCTGTTTGAAACGGTTACCGCGGCCATGAAGAATTTGCAGCAACGGGCAGGTCCGGGAGACCGGGTCGTGGTATGTGGCTCCTTTTTCGGCGTGGCAGAAGCGCTCGAATGTCAGGTATAGTTTCGCCAATGACAAATGGTGGGGTTGCCCGGAGTGTTCATGGAACAGCAGCTTAAACAAAGACTGGTCGGCGCCGTCGTACTGGTTTCGCTGGCGGTAATTTTTATCCCGGTTATCCTGGAAGGGCCGGATGACGAATGGTCGCCGCGCGACCACAGCATTCCTGAGCCGCCACGTGTCGATTACCGCGCAGCGATGGAATTACCCTTGCCTGAAGTCGAGCCAGAGGAAGGGGTGGCCCCGGCTGCTGTGGTTGAGCCGCCGCGCCCGGAGACTGAGCCGTCAACCATTCTCAGGCCACCGCCCGTCAAACCACTAGTAAAGCCAGTGCCAGCGGCAGCACCCGCGGTACAACCGACACCCGACGGGGGCAAGCTGAAGCCCGGCTGGTATGTGCAGGTTGGCAGTTTTAGCCAGCCAGCGAATGCGCGGGGTTTGCGCGATAGTCTGACCAAGGCAGGGTTCAATGCGCACCTGCAACAAGTTGCTTCTGCAAAAGGCACCAGTTACCGTGTGCTACTGGGTTCAGAGTCCTCACGCGAGCTCGCCGAACAGCTGCTTGGGAAGCTGGAAAAGCCGCTGAGCAAGACCGGTATAGTGATCGGGATAGGCGTCCCGGAGCAGTAAATGGCAAATGGCGATTACCGGCATATATCTGCTAAAATCCTGCTTTCATCGAAACGCCAGGTAAGGGCGGACGTGTCGGGTTATACCGGCCTGAGTAAAACGAGGACTTTATGGATATTGCCTGGATAGATGTCGTGATTCTTGCACTGGTTGCCCTGTCGGCAGTGCTGAGTCTGTTTCGAGGTTTCGTCAAGGAAGCAATGGCGCTGGCGACCTGGCTGGTGGCACTGTGGGCGGCCATGACATTCTACGAACCGCTCGCAGTGTGGTTGTCACAGTGGATTACGCTTGTTTCCGCACAGAAGATCACGGCCTTCGCGGTACTCTTTGTCTGCGTGCTGCTAATTGGTGCGGTGCTTAATTATCTTGTCAGCAAGCTGGTATCCAAGACCGGCCTGACCGGCACCGACAAAATGCTCGGTGTCATATTCGGGGTTGCGCGCGGTGGTGTCATCGTGGCGATACTGGTATTGCTTGCCGGGCTGACACCGTTTCCACAGGATCCCTGGTGGCAGGATTCGCAGTTTCTTGGCTATTTCGAGGAATTCGCTCTCTGGATGCGTAATTTCCTGCCCGGCGAAATTGCCGACAACATCACCTACGTTTGACGCTGACCTGTATTGTTCACCGGGGATAGAAAATGTGCGGCATCATAGGCATTGTTGCCCACAGTCCTGTTAACCAGGCAATTTACGACGGGCTGACTGTACTGCAGCATCGTGGTCAGGATGCTGCCGGCATCATTACCTGCGATGGCGAGCGCCTGCACCTGCGCAAGGACAACGGCCTGGTGCGTGACGTGTTTCATACCCGTCATATGCGCCGTCTGTACGGCAATATGGGAATCGGGCATGTGCGTTACCCGACTGCCGGCTGCCAGAGTTCGGCTGAAGCGCAACCGTTCTACGTTAATTCTCCATACGGCGTCAGCCTGGCGCATAACGGTAATCTTACCAACGCCAACAAGCTCAAGCAGGAGCTGTTCCAGGAAGACCTGCGTCAGATCAACACCGATTCGGATTCCGAGGTGCTGCTGAACGTGTTTGCACACGAGTTACAGCGTCATGCTGAGTTGAAGATGGACATCAGTCACGTCTTTAAAGCCGTTGCCGGTGTACACCGGCGCTGCCGCGGTGCCTACGCTGCGGTAGCCATGATCACCGGTTATGGCGTGGTGGCATTCCGCGACCCCTGTGGTATCCGGCCTGTCGTGTACGGCAAGCGAGAAACGGCTGAGGGTGTCGATTACATGATGGCATCGGAAAGCGTGGCACTGGATGCGCTGGATTTCGAGCTGATCGGCGATGTTGCTCCGGGCGAGGCCGTATTCATTTCACTGGATGGACAGCTTCACAAGCAGCAGTGCGCAGATCAACCTTCGGTGTCGCCGTGCATTTTCGAATATGTCTACCTGGCACGGCCGGATTCGATTATCGACCAGGTCTCGGTGTACAAGGCGCGCCTGCGCATGGGAGACAAGCTGGCCAAGAAAATCTGCCGCGTGTGGCCGGATCATGATATCGATGTGGTGATCCCGATACCGGATACCAGTCGAACCTCTGCTCTGCAACTGGCCTATAACCTTGGTGTGAAGTATCGAGAGGGCTTTATAAAGAATCGCTACATCGGCAGGACCTTCATCATGCCGGGCCAGCAGCAACGCGAGAAATCCGTGCGCCAGAAGCTCAATGCCATTGAGCTCGAGTTTCGTGACAAGAACGTACTGCTGGTTGATGACTCGATTGTCCGCGGCACCACCTCGTCGCAAATCATCGAGATGGCGCGTGACGCGGGTGCGAAGAAAGTGTATTTCGCCTCTGCTGCGCCGCCGGTACGCTACCAGAACGTCTACGGGATCGATATGCCAAGCAATAATGAACTGATTGCCTCCGACCGATCCGAGGATGAGGTCGGTGCTGAAATCGGTGCAGACTGGCTGGTGTTCCAGGATTTGCAGGATCTTATCGAGGCGGTTGGCCAGGGTAATCCGGATATTGAGGCCTTTGATACCTCTGTCTTCACCGGTGAATACATCACCGGGGATATCAGCGGTGAGTACCTGAATGACCTGCAGACAGCGCGCAGCGATGCAGCCAAGAAGGGACGCCGGGAAAAGGACGACGAGGTTATCGATCTGCATAACACGGCCTGATCGTAGCGCCTGTTGTATTGACAGTCATCACGCGCTGGACTAGTCTCATCCTGTATTGCGCCGATTTGAAGTCAGCTTGCGGGCGCTTGATAAATGCAGCTAAAGCGATGGCACCTGCTTTCGCATTACTGCAAGCGGGTTTTTTTGTGTCCGCAGCAAGTCGAGTGATGGTTCCTTACCGGGAGATTTGCAATGTCATACGACGAATTTGAATTCGAGACCCGCGCGGTGCGGGCAGGACAGACGCGTACCGCCGAGGGTGAACATGCGGAAGCCATTTTCCCAACTTCCAGTTATGTGTTCGGCAGCGCAGCCGAGGCAGCGGCGCGCTTTGCCGGTGATTCGCCCGGCAATATCTACTCACGTTTTACCAATCCGACAGTGCGTACCTTCGAGGAGCGCCTTGCCACCCTTGAAGGCGGTGAGCGCTGCGTGGCGACTTCATCCGGGATGGCGGCAATCCTCGCCACCTGCGCCGGCCTGTTGAAGGCGGGCGACCACATTGTCGCCTCGCGGAGTATCTTCGGTACTACCACCGTGCTGTTTAGTACTTATCTCGCCCGCTTCGGGATTGAGACAAGCTTTGTGCCGCTGCCCGACATACAGGCATGGGAAGCAGCCATCCGCCCGGAGACACGGCTGCTGTTTCTGGAGACACCTTCCAATCCCCTGACCGAGCTGGCAGATATTCGAGCCCTCTCGGAACTGGCCGGTAGCCGTGGTTGCCTGCTTGCGGTAGACAACTGCTTCTGTACGCCGGCCCTGCAGCAACCACTGGCGCTGGGTGCGGACATCGTTATCCATTCGGCCACCAAGTTCCTGGACGGTCAGGGACGCTGTGTTGGTGGTGCCGTGGTCGGTAACGAAGAACTGGTCGGCAAGGACGTCTACGGTTTTCTGCGTACGGCCGGACCCTGTATGAGTCCGTTCAACGCCTGGGTGTTTCTGAAGGGGCTGGAGACGCTGTCGCTGCGGATGCGTGTTCACTGCGACAACGCACAGCAACTGGCAGAGTGGCTTGAGCAGCAGCCGGCCGTGGCGCACGTGTATCACCCCGGACTTGAGTCTCATCCGCAACACGAACTGGCCAGCCGGCAGCAGCAGGGTTTTGGTGGCGTGCTTTCTTTTGAACTCAAGGGCGGCAAGGATGATGCCTGGCGCTTTATAGATGCGACCCGGCTGTTCTCGATCACGGCCAACCTGGGTGACACCAAGAGCACCGTGACGCATCCAGCCACAACGACGCATGGCCGGCTGACACCGGAGCAGCGCGAAGAGGCCGGAATTTCCGATGGGCTGATCCGGCTCGCGGTGGGGCTGGAATCCGTCAATGACCTGCGCATGGACCTGGAGCGTGGTTTTGCCGCGCTGGCGAACTGACTCAGCAGGCCATTAGCGGAGTTTCCGAGGGTCACAACGTGACTGCGTCAGCACCCCCCCGGGCAAAACAGCTGCTTGAAGATATGTTCCTGTCTGGACTGGCCGCCGTGCACGGGGCGAGGGTCGTCCGACAGGCACTGGCTGCCCGGCCGGTCGCTGGCCCGGTATCCGTGGTCGCCATTGGCAAGGCCGCAGATGCCATGCTGGCCGGTGCCGTGGAGTCGCTTGGTGCGCAACTGGTTCAGGCGCTGCTGATCAGCAAACCCGGTTTTATCAGCCAGGCCACGTGCGCAGATGCACGCGTCACCTGCCTGCATGGCGGGCACCCGCTACCGGATGAGTGCAGTCTGGCAGCCGGAGAGCAATTGCTGGCCTTTATCGATGCCACTTCGTCTGAACACCACCTGTTGTTTCTGTTCTCCGGCGGTTGTTCCAGCCTGGTCGAGGTGCTGCGCGCAGATATTGACCTGACAGCCCTGCAGCGTGTAAATCGCTGGTTGCTGGGCAGTGGCCTGGACATCATCGCCATGAATCAAGTGCGACGCGCACTCTCCACGATCAAGGGTGGTCGGCTGGCGAAAAGACTCGTTAATCGCGATGCAACGGCACTGCTGATCTCCGACGTGCCAAATGATGCGCCGGATGTGATTGGTTCGGGGTTATTGTGTCCGCCACGTACTGCAACGAGCGCAATGCCAGCACTGCCGGACTGGTTGCGGGACCTGGTCAACGGTGAACTGCCGATTGCACAGGACCGGGACCCGGTTGAACATCACGTCATTGCAACCCTGGATATGGCGCTGGCCGCAGCAGCCGAATGTGGCCGGGCGCAAGGTCACCCGGTACAGGTCATGGAGAAAGGCCTGTCCGGTTCGGCGCAATCGGCCGCGGCAGACATTGCCGGTTACCTGTCGGAGGCGCAGCCTGGCATCTACCTGTGGGGTGGAGAAACCAGCGTCTTGTTACCGGAGCGATCAGGCCGTGGCGGGCGCAACCAGCATCTTGCATTGAACGCTGCGCTGGCACTGGCAGACTACCCGGTATCCGTGCTGGTAGCCGGCACCGATGGTAATGATGGCTCGACGGATGTCGCCGGCGCGATCATTGATGGTGGTACTGCGCAACGCATAGCCGCGCATGGCCTGGATGCCAGGGCCCACCTTCATGCTGCCGATGCGGGCAGCTGTCTGGCGGCCAGTGGCGACCTGCTGAAAACAGGACCGACCGGAACCAATGTCATGGATATGGTAATCGGGTTGAAATTACCGGATGCTGACACACTATGAATAATCTGCAGCAGATGGCACGCAGTTGCCTGGAAAGGATCGATCCCGCAGCGAAAGTTGCGCTCACCCTGCAAACTGCCGCGGAGGTAAAGTCAGGCGCCTGTGATGCCGCATCGGCTGCCAGGCTGGCGGAACAACTGGCACCGGGCCGACCACAACACCCCGAGCTGGTGCATTACTCCAGGGTGCCGCGCCGAAAGCTGACAACTGACACAGGAAGGGCCGCCTTTTTGCACGCCATTGCACACATTGAATTCAATGCCATCAACCTGGCCTGGGACGCCGTGTGCCGATTCGATAACATGCCGGACGGATATTACCGTGACTGGAGTCGGGTGGCCGGTGAGGAAGCGCAGCATTTCACGCTGTTGTCTGATCGTTTACAGGCGCTGGGTTACCGCTATGGGGACTTTCCTGCCCATGACGGGCTCTGGGAAATGGCAACCAAGACGGCACATGACATACTGGTGCGCATGGCACTGGTCCCGCGCGTGCTTGAAGCACGTGGCCTTGACGTCACGCCGGGTATGATCGAGCGTCTCAGGGCCGCTGGTGACGACACCAGTGCCGATGTTCTGGTCAAGATACTGCACGATGAAATCGGGCATGTCGAAATCGGTTCGCGCTGGTTCAATCATGTCTGCCATGAACGCAAGCTGGATCCCGTGCTGACATTTGGCCGCCTGCTGGATGAGTACCAGCTGGGGCCAGTGCGCAAGCCAATGAATATTCCCGCACGCCGGCAGGCCGGGTTCAGTCGTGAGGAGATCTGCCTGCTGGAAGGCGCTACCGAGGAGGAGTCATGAAATATTCCCGATACTTGCGGCCGGCTATAGTCCTGCTGGTTATGCTGGCCGCAGGAGTGTCCCTGGTGGCTGCGAATGAGCAGGGCGGGTTGGTGGATGCCAGCGTGCTTTGGTACGAGGAGCAGGAGCCAGGCACGGATGTCTACCCGGTCAGGATCCTGGTAACAGAAGGACATGTGCGCATCGATGATGGGATTAATGACAGTGATTTTGTCCTGCTGGATCGCCGTACGCGGTTCGTATACAGCGTAAGCCACGAGGAACAGGCCACCATGGAAATGGCGCATCATCCTGTCAAGCTCGATATCCCTGACGGCATTCACCTGGCCGCGGAGGTGCAGGCCAATGCTGATGCGCCGGCAATCGGCGGTAAACAGACGCAGCACGTCAAGCTAACGGCCAATGGCGCCACCTGTTACGAGGCCATGATCGTGCCCGGTTTGCTGGACGGGGTAGCGGTGGCCCTGGCGGAATATGCACGCACACTGGGGGACCGGCAATTGAACAACCTGCAGGATGTGCCGGCGGAGATACAGACTCCGTGTTTCCTGTTGCGTTATGCCTATGCGCCGGATCGCCACTATCTACAGGGTCTGCCCGTGCAGGAATGGGACGATGCCGGTTATCGGCGTGCCCTGGTGAATTTTAGCGAAGACGGCAAGGTAAGCCGGTCATTGTTTGTGGTACCTGCGTCCTACCCGGTTTTCCAGATCGGGGGCTAGTTCCGGGGCAGGCTGAGCGTCTGCAACCGGCACCCCTGCAGGTTGCATTCCAGCAGGCTGCCCTGTTCGTACCAGTCACCCAGCACCATGCGCTGTGCCGGTTGTCCGTCAATAACCAGGTCATGAATGCCGGGCCGGTGGGTGTGTCCATGGATGAGACGCCTGACCCCGTGTCCGGTCATGGTGTCGATCACCGCCTGCGCGTTTACATCCAGGATCGCCTCCGGTTTGCCACTGTTCTGTTCGCGACTGGCCTGACGCATTTCCCTGGCGATCGCGCGGCGCTCTTCCAGCGGTCTGGCGAGCAGTGTTGATTGCCAGGTCGCATCTCGTACCGTATCCCGGAATTGCATGTACTCGGTGTCATCGGTACACAGCAGGTCCCCATGCATCAGCAGGGTTGGTGTACCGTACAGATCGATTACTGTCGGGTCTTCCAGCAGGGTGCAACCGGCCAACCTGGCAAAACGCTCGCCCAGTAAGAAGTCCCGGTTGCCGTGCATGACATAGACCGGTGAGCCGGCGCTTGCACAGTCGTTAAGCCCCGCGCAGACGGCCTGGTTCAGCGAAGACGTGTCGTCATCGCCGATCCAGGCCTCGAACAGGTCACCGAGGACATATATTGCTTCGGCCTTTCCTGCCTGATGCGCGAGAAAGTCGAGGAACAGTTGGGTGATTGCCGGGCGCTCGGGATCCAGGTGCAGGTCCGAGACAAACAGCGTGTGTGTCACGGGTCGGCAGACAGTTTGTGTTATTCCGCGACAGTCACCTTGTTGATGACGATGGGCTCCAGCGGTACATTCTGGTGTCCGCCCTTGTTGCCGGTGGGGACATTCTCAATGGCCATGATGGGCCCCATGCCGTCGCTAACCTTGCCGAACACAGCGTAGCCCCAACCCTGCGGGCTGGGTGACTTGTGGTCAAGGAAGGCATTGTCCACAACATTGATGAAAAACTGTGATGTAGCGGAGTGCGGGTCGTTGGTGCGCGCCATGGCAATGGTACCGTTCAGGTTGCGCAAGCCGTTCGCTGCCTCGTTCTTGATCGGCGCTTTGGTCGGCTTCTGCTGCATGCTGGTATCAAAACCACCACCCTGGATCATGAAACCGGGGATGACGCGGTGAAAGATGGTCCCGTCGTAGTGCCCTGATTTTGCGTACGCAACAAAATTAGCCGTGGATTCGGGCGCCTTCTCGCCATCGAGCTCAAGGGTGATCTCGCCCATACTGGTTTCCAGTGTCACTGTTACCATGCCTGTTCCTTTCTTGTCCGGGTTGGTTTCGTCGGTAAATCCGCTGATCGGTGCGAGAGCAGCGAAAATGGCCAGTAGCAGACCATACAGAAATTTCATCGGTTGTACTCCTGTTGATTATTCGAGTTAGCCAATGATATAAGCTCTGCCATTCAAAGCAAGCTCCGGATATCCTGTGCGCCTGGTTTGACACTTAATGAGGCCGTGGCCCTGGCCGCGGGGCAGGGAAACCAAGATTCCCCGGCGCGCTGCCGGTTTACAGGAAACTGTTCATGCTGAAGATATACAACACCCTTACCAATCAGAAAGATACCTTTGTTCCGATCGAGGAAGGCAAGGTAAGAATGTATGTCTGCGGGATGACTGTCTATGACTACTGTCACCTCGGCCATGCGCGCGTTATGGTGGTGTTTGACGTGGTGGTGAACTACCTGAGATCGCTGGGCTACGATGTTACCTATGTCCGCAATATCACTGATATCGACGACAAGATCATCCGGCGTGCCAATGAAAACGGCGAGGATTTCCACGCCCTGACCGAACGCTTTATAGACATCATGAACGAGGATGCCGACGCACTCGGTGTGGTCCGGCCCGATCTTGAGCCAAAGGCCAGTGAATCGATGGATGACATCCTTGCCATGATCGGTGCGCTGGTCGACAACGGGCATGCCTACCAGGGTGAAAACGGCGATGTCTATTACGATGTCAGCCGGTTTGAGACGTACGGCCGCCTGTCCGGCAAGAATACTGCTGACCTGAAGGCGGGCGCGCGCATCGAGGTGGATGAATCCAAACATGATCCGCTTGATTTTGTGCTCTGGAAGCGTGCCAAACCCGACGAACCCAGTTGGGAATCTCCCTGGGGTGCAGGACGGCCCGGCTGGCATATCGAGTGCTCGGCCATGTCGACGCGCCACCTCGGCGCGCATTTTGATATTCATGGTGGCGGCATGGATCTCAAGTTCCCGCACCATGAAAACGAGATCGCCCAGTCCGAGGCGGCCACATGCAAACCGTTCGTGAACTACTGGATGCATAACGGCTTCGTTCGGGTCGATGACGAGAAGATGTCCAAGTCGCTGGGTAATTTCTTTACCGTGCGGGAAATCCTCAAGCGTTATCGTGCAGAGGAAGTGCGCTATTTCATCATAGCCAGCCATTACCGCAGTCCGTTGAATTATTCTCAGGAAAACCTTGAGAACAGCAAGGCGGCCCTGACCCGGCTGTATACCGCCTTGCGTGGTATTACACCCGCTGTGACAGGCACAGGCTGTGAGGATATTTCGGCAACATTCAACAGTGCAATGGACGATGATTTCAACACACCTGAGGCCGTTGCGGTGCTATTTGAACTGGCGCGAGAGATTAACAAGAGCCGTGACACAGACCCTGGCAAGGCGGCTGGGCTGGCTGCATGCCTGCGTCAGCTGGGCGGCGTGCTGGGCCTGTTGCAGGCTGACCCCGAGCATTTCCTGCGTGAGTCGGTGACAGCAGGTGATGGGGGTGTGGTTCTTTCAGATGAAAGTATTGAAGCCTTGATTGCCAGTCGTCTCGCTGCGCGCGAGCAAAAAAACTGGGCAGAGGCCGACCGGATTCGCGCTGAGCTGGATGAGCAGGGGATCGTACTGGAGGACGGCGCTGGCGGTACCAGCTGGCGGCGTAACTGAATACGTGCCTGGCGTGAGATGAAGATCAGTCGTGCAGGTGCTCGGCGGCGAACAGGGTGTTCTCCAGCAAGGTAGCAACGGTCATGGGGCCAACACCGCCCGGTACCGGCGTGATCCACGCAGCACGTTCGCGGGCCGTTTCAAATTCTCCTATATCGCCGGCAATCGTACCGTCCGCCAGGCGGTTGATACCAACATCGACAACGGTTGCACCCGGCTTGACCCACTGACCTGCGACGATCCCGGGTTTGCCGACCGCGACCACCAGGATATCTGCCTGCGCAACGTGATATTCCAGATCGTGCGTGAAACGATGGCAGGTAGTCACGGTGCAGCCGGCCAGCAGCAGCTCCAGGCTCATCGGGCGTCCGACGATATTTGACGCACCCACAACGACTGCCATACGACCGTAAAAGGACTCGTCGGTATGTTCCAGCAGAGTAATGACGCCGCGCGGGGTGCAGGAGCGTAACGACGGGCGTCGCAGTGCCAGGCGGCCGATGTTGTAGGGATGGAAGCCGTCCACGTCCTTGTCGGGCAGGATACGTTCGGTCACCTTGTCCGCATCGATGTGTTCGGGCAACGGAAATTGCACCAGGATTCCGTCTATGACCGGGTCTGCATTCAGCTGGTCGATGAGGTCAAGCAACGCCTGCTCGCTGGTTTCGGCCGGCAGGTCGTGAGAGCGGGATATTAGACCGGCCTCTTCACAGGCCCTGCGCTTGTTGCGCACGTAGATTTCTGAAGCCGGGTCTGCGCCCACCAGGACCACGGCCAGCCCGGGGACTCGCAGTTTCTTGCGCTGACGATCGTCAATCCGCTGTTTAACGGAGTGCCTTACATCTGCCGCGATGGCCTTGCCGTCGATCAGTTTTGCCGTCATCTGGTGCTGGAACCGCCCCTGTGCATTGGACGCGAATTCTCGCATGCCGCCGTGATCGGGGACAAGCGGAGAACTCTGGCGGCGAAACGACCGAAAATTGATGTCGCTGACTGGCAGTCCTCAGACGTTGACCACCTTAGGGGTAGCACGTAGAATCATCTGGCTGTGCAGGGTAGCCATGAACTTGTCACGGTACTCGGGGTATAGCGCAGCCTGGTAGCGCGCCTGCTTTGGGAGCAGGATGTCGGGAGTTCGAATCTCTCTACCCCGACCAAATACAGCAAGGCACGGACATCCAGGCCCGGGTCATGACTTGCGCCCGTAGCTCAACAGGATAGAGCACCGGCCTTCTAAGCCGACGGTTGCAGGTTCGAATCCTGCCGGGCGCGCCATGTTTTAGCGACCGGCCGGGTGATTGCAGATTAACGATTTTCAATGGTGGGCGTAGCTCAGTTGGTAGAGCCCTGGATTGTGATTCCAGTCGTCGTGGGTTCGAGTCCCATCGTCCACCCCATTACAACCCGTTCCGGCTGCCGAATCGCGTGCAGCTGGCTTGAACCACGCAGGTCGCTGTGGTCCAATACCGCCCCTTCGGGCCGTTAGCTCAATTGGCAGAGCAGTGGACTCTTAATCCATTGGTTGAAGGTTCGATTCCTTCACGGCCCACCAGATAAGCCCGTGCTGTGCACGGGTTTTTTTATGCGGCAAGGCATCCAGGGTGCGGTGCCGGGCAGGTGGGCAGGCGGGTCAGGACAGGGGTGCGAAACGACCGCATAAATCGTTATAATTAAAGTCGAATTTGGGTAATATGGCCAACTTCGGACAGGAAGTTGTCATCCGGGCGAGAGTGGCGGAATTGGTAGACGCGCTGGTTTTAGGTACCAGTGGGGTAACCCGTGAGAGTTCGAGTCTCTCCTTTCGCACCAAACTACTCGTGTCCAGCAAGGATTCCAGGGGCAATATCCGCCAGCGCGGAGAGCGGGCAGCCGGTCGTCAAATTAAATGGGAATAATGTAAAAACGTCAGTAATGAGGTGAAGGAATGGAAGTTTCAGTTGAAAATACCGGGGGATTGGCCCGTCGCATGACCGTACAGGTCCCCGCGGAACGTGTTGACCAGGAAGTGGAATCGCGTCTGCAATCGATGACGCGCACGGTCCGGCTAGATGGTTTCCGGGCAGGCAAGGTGCCGCTCAAGGTGGTTGAGCAAAAATTTGGCAAGCAGGTGCGCCTGGAGGTGATCGGTCAGGTGGTCAGTTCAACCATGCAGGAAGCGTTCGCTCAAGAGAGCTTGCGTCCGGCCGGTGATCCCAGCATTGAGCCAAAGGAATCTGTCCCCGGAGAGCCGCTTGAATACGTTGCAACCTTCGAGATCTTTCCTGAACTAAATGCTGAAATCAGCTACGGTTTCAGTGTCGTCCGACCGACTGCCGCGATCACGGATGAAGATGTTAACGCTATGCTGGATACCCTCAGGAGACAGCGCGCCACCTGGAAAACAGCAGGCCGTGCGGCACAATCGGGTGACCAGGCAACGATTGATTTTACGGGGACGGTGGATGGCAAGCCCTTTTCCGGCAACACCGCAGAGAATATGCCCATCGTGCTGGGTTCCGGCAGCATGATCAAGGGGTTCGAGGAACAGCTGGAGGGGCTGTCCGCCGGTGACGAAAAGACACTGAACATTACGTTCCCCGAGGACTATCCGTCGTCGGAAGTTGCCGGCAAACCAGCAGAGTTTGCCGTCAAGGTGCATGATGTTTCGGAAATGGTACTGCCGGAACTGGATGACAGTTTTGCAGAGGGCTTCGGTATCACCAGCGGTGGTATGACCGGCTTGAAGGCAGAAGTGACCGGTAACATGCAGCGCGAACTCTCCGGGCTGGTTGCCTCAAAATTAAAGATCCAGGTGTTCGATGGCTTGCTGGAAAAGAATCCTGTCGATGTGCCTCAGGGCATGGTTGACACCGAGGTGCAGCAGTTGCGCGAACAGCATGCCTTGCAGGGCCAGTCAGACGAGGTTCTGCGAGCCAATGCCGAGAAGCGACTCAAACTGGGTGTGGTGGTATCAGAACTTGCCAAACAAAATCAGATTCAGGTTGACCCGGATCGGGTTCGTACGATGGTAGAGACGATTGCGGCTTCCTACGAGAAGCCGGAAGAGGTGATCCAGTGGTACTATGGCAACCAGGAAATGCTTGCCAATGTCCAGTCATCCGTGATGGAGGAGCAGGCTGTGGAATGGGTCATTGAGCACAGTGGAGTCGAGGTAAAGGATCAGAAAATGTCTTTCAACGAGCTTGTCGAGGAAGCCCGGCGAGCTCAAGGATAACCAACCGGATCCGATATGAGGAACATGAATAGCGCAAACGATATGCAGGCATTGAACCTGGTACCCATCGTTGTAGAACAGACTGCCCGTGGCGAACGTTCCTACGATATTTATTCGCGCCTGCTCAAGGAGCGGGTAGTGTTCATGGTCGGCCCGGTTGAGGATTACATGGCCAACGTCATCGTTGCCCAGCTGCTGTTTCTGGAATCCGAGAATCCGGACAAGGATATTCACCTCTACATCAACTCGCCGGGCGGTTCGGTAACCGCCGGACTTGCAATCTACGACACCATGCAATTCATCAAGGCA